>URYG01000166.1 GCA_900551985.1 uncultured Prevotella sp.
AGTTTGTTAATAAACTTTTAAATGAAGTTAAGTTTGATGTGGTGTAATCGTGGATGCGAACGGTGATCCGATTATAGGTGCAAGTGTCGTTGTGAAGGGAACGAGCAAGGGAGTCGTAACCGACTTGGATGGCCGTTTTACCCTCAAGGATATGAAGGAGGCAACCCTTACCATCTCTTATGTAGGTTTCTTGACACAAGATGTGAAGGTACAAGCAGGCAAAAGCATCCATATAACCTTGAAGGAAGACAACAAGGTTCTCAATGATGTAGTGGTAGTAGGTTACGGAACCCAGCGCAAGGAAGAACTGACCAGCTCTGTAATGAGTGTCAAGGCAGACAAGTTCTTGCAGGGCGAGAACAATGATGCAGCAAGTTTGATTCGTGGAAAGGTAGCAGGTCTTACCGTTATTCAGAGTAATGCCAATCCGCTTGCCACATCCGAAATCATGCTTCGTGGTATTACTACCCTGAAGGCAAATTCAGCTCCACTCGTCATTATCGATGGCGTGCCAGGAAACCTGAATGATGTTTCTCCTAACGATATTGAACAGATAGATGTTTTGAAGGATGGTTCTGCAGCAGCCATCTATGGTACCCGCGGTACGAATGGTGTCATTATCATCACCACCAAGCGCGTAAAGGGAGAGATGAAGCCTACCATCACCGTGAACAGCTATATCTCTACTCAGAAGATTACCAAGAAACTGGATATGCTCACTGCAGACGAATACCGCCAGAAGGTAAGCGAGGGAGTAGCAGGAGCAGTAGATTACAAAGGCAGTACCGATTGGCTCGATGAGATTCTACAGACTCCGTTCAATCAGACTTACAGCGTAGATTTGAAAGGCGGAAGCAACAAGACCAGCTATATTGCTTCCCTGGAATACACATCCAATGAGGGACTGGTAAAACATTCCAAGGTAGAGGTGCTTTATCCTCGCATCAATGTAGTACATCGCATGTGGGACAACAAGCTGAAGCTGGAAGCTCAGTTAAGTGGTTATCATCGTACCTATGGCATCCCATACGACTCTAATGTATATAAGGGAGCCCTACTCTATAATCCTACCTATTCTCTGAAGAATGAGGATGGAACCTGGAATGAGCATGGTAGCGGTCCGCTGCTCTCCAACCCAGTGGCCAGACTGGAAGAATCAAAGGGCGATAACAAGGATACCAAAATCAAGATGTATGGAAAGGCAACCCTGACTCCAATCTCAGGACTCAGCTTTACCGCTTTGGGCTCTAAAGAAATCGATAATTTCTTTGGGGGATATTACGAAACCAAGCAGCATCCATCCAATACCATCAACGCCCTGAATGGATTTGCTTCACGTACCACCACCCGAATCCAGAACGATCTTCTCGAGTTGACAGCCCAATATACCAACCGTTTCAATCAGCATAGCATCAATGCACTTGCCGGATACAGCTGGAACAATTACAACTACCAGTATGCCTATATGGAAAATAGAGATTTCTCTACAGATGACTATACCTGGAACAATATGGGTCAGGGAGCAGGCTTGACGAAGGGTACAGCTGCCATGGGTACAACCCAGAACAGTAACCGCCTGGTAGGTTATTTTGCCCGTGCCAACTATAATTATGCAGATCGTTATTTCCTGTCTGCCAGCATCAGATACGAAGGCAGTTCCAAATTTGGTACTGATCACAAATGGGGAGCATTCCCAGCTGTAAGTGGTGCCTGGAACCTTGCAAATGAGGCTTTCATGAAGCATGTAAAGCCTGTCAGCACGCTGAAACTTCGTGCCGGCTATGGTGTTACAGGTACAGTACCTGGCAGTTCCTATATGAGCTTGAGCCGTCTGGACATGGGTGGCTATGGCTACTATAAGGGCGAATGGGTTAACCAGCTGAAGCCAGGTGGCAACTCGAATCCCGACTTGCGTTGGGAGAAGAAGAAGGAGTTTAACGTAGGATTGGATTTCGGATTCCTGGGCGACCGCATCAATGGTAGCATCGATTATTATCACCGCACTACCGATGATTTGATCTGGGACTACAGCGTGCCAGTTCCTCCGTACGTATCTGGTTCTATCACAGCGAATGCCGGAACCATCAGAAATACAGGTCTTGAAGTGAATCTGAACCTGATTCCTGTAATGAGTAAGGATTTTGAGTGGGATTCCAACATCAATTTCTCTACCAATAGCAACAAGCTGGTGAGTCTTTCCAATGATGAGTATGTAGCTGGTTCCTACTTTGATGTGAATACGCTTGTAGCTCCAATCCAGCAGAACAGCCATCGTGTAGAGCAAGGTCAGCCTATCGGCAATTTCTACGGCTACAAGAGTGTGGGTGTTGATGATAACGGTCATTGGCTCATAGAAGGGGCAGATGGCAATGTTAAACCTATCGCAGAACAGAATGCATCAGATAAGAAGGTAATCGGCAATGCCTTGCCTAAATGGTATCTCAACTTCAATAATACAGTGAAGTACAAGTGGTTTGATTTAAGTTTGACCATGCGTGGAGCCTTTGGCTTCCAGATTTTGAACGAGCCGGAACTGTTCTATGGTTCTCCTGTAGCTCTCGGTAATGGTAATGTGCTGAAATCAGCATTCGAGCCTAAGTATGGCAAGGTGCTTGCTGCCGACCAGTCTTTGCAGTATGTAAGCTATTATGTACAGGATGGTGACTATTGGAAGATAGATAATCTTACCTTCGGATATTCTCCAAATATAAAAGGCATCAAGTGGTTGCAGAATCTTCGCATCTATGCAAGCATCTCCAATCTTGCTACCATCACAGGCTATAAGGGCATAGACCCAGAAGTAAGCGTAAGCGGATTGGCTCCGGGCATCGATTCCCAGTATCGCTACCCTTCAGCACGTACCTATACGGTCGGTATCAATCTCACATTCTAATGACACTAACACTTAAAAAGAACAATGATGAAAAAAATAAATAAAGCCAGTTGGGTGATGGCACTCTTGGCTGCTACAACATTCACTGGTTGCAACAACAGTTTGGATGAAACGGTTTATTCCGAAATCCTGGAACAGAGTTACAATTATCAGAAGTCTGATTTTGCTTCAAATATCGTAGGAGCCTACAGCGTGCTTCGTGGATCTACCCAAATGTTCCTTTGGCAGACCCAGGAACTCTCCAGCTGCGAAGTGGTTACCGCTCCTAACATTTCAGGATGGGATGATGGAGGTATCTACCTGCAGTTCCATTACCATAACTGGAATTCTGAATTGGGAGCCATCACTACCGTATGGAATGACTATTATCGTGGAGTAGTGCTCTGTAATTATGCCATCGAGAAGATAGAGAGCAATTCGTTCCCTTCTATCTCGGATGCCGACAAGGCTGAGGGGCTGGCAGAACTCCGTGCTCTGAGAGCCTACTATTATTGGATTATCTGCGATAACTTTGGAGATGCACCTTTGGTTACAACTACAAGTCATGACCTTCCAGAGAAGTCTTCAAGAAAAGATATTTACGACTTCATCGTCAAGGAACTGACCGAAGCCATCCCTGACCTGAGCGAGAACCAGGATGTTTCTACCTATGCCCGATTCAACAAGTGGGCAGGAAAATGTCTGCTGGCAAACGTCTATCTCAATGCCGAGGTTTATACCGGCACTCCACAGTGGGAAGCTTGTCTGCAGCAGTGCAACGATATCATCAATAGCCACAAGTGTGAGCTGGCAGCCAACTATAAGGACAATTTCAGAACAGAAGGAGTAGAAGATTCCAAGGAAGTGCTGATGACTATCCCTTACGATTATAAGCACGGCATCACAGGTAACTGGTTGTGGATGAACAGCTGGCACAAGGAACTGAAGAAGAAGTTCAAGACGGCAGCTCAGCCGAATGAAGCGGGTGGCATGAAGGCCATCGGACAGTTCATCGACTCTTATGATCCTGAGGATGGACGTATTGATGATACCTGGCTGCATGGTCTGCAATACGATGCAGACGGCAATCTCCTGACCGGTCAGTACGATATGGCTGGAGAGCCTCTCAACTTTACCAAAGACCTCCCTAGCGCTAAATATACCAACGAGATGGAAGGTTATCGTATGAACAAATATGAAGTAGAGGAAGACGCCCAGTGGAGTTCAAGCACCGATATTCCAATCTTCCGTTACTCTGAAGTACTCCTGATGAAGGCAGAATGCCTGCTTCGCACAAACCAGCCTGGAGCTGGAGCTTTGGTGACAGAAGTAAGACAGCGCAACTTCAAGAGCAATCCAGCCAAGGCTGTAGTGACTGACGATGACCTGAAGAAAGACTCGCAGTATCCTTGGGGCTATGTAGAGAATTATAAGATCGTGGATAAGGGTGATCAGACTCCTGTAAAGTTCGGTGCTCTCTTTGATGAATATATGCACGAGTTTGCATACGAGAGCCATGCACGAAGAGATATGATCCGCTTTGGAGTGTTCACCACCAAGAGCTGGCTGAGCCATAAGCCAAATAGTACATATCGCACGGTATTCCCTATCCCTGAGAGTGCACTGACTGCCAATCCTAAGTTGGTTCAAAACCCAGATTATTTGAGTAAGTAAAAAAAACAGCAAAAATAAATAATATGAGTATCAAGACAAAGACAATGAAGGCTTTTATGATAGTCATGGCTTCTGCCATGGCTATCCCAGCCCTAGCAGACAAAAACGACAAGGTAACGCTGCAGGAAACTCCAGTGAAGGTTTCTGAAATCTCAGGTATCGACGGATTCATCGGCGACCGCATGAAACTGAACAGGGATGTCTATCTCAAGAACTTCCCTATCGATCAGTATGTAGATTTCGTGGTAAACCGCCAGCACAAAGACTGGAACTGGACCCAGGCTGAACAGCACGGAAAATGGATAGAGAGTGCCTATCTTTCTGCTATCCAGAGTAAGGACAAAGAACTTTACAAGAAAGCACAGAAGGAACTCTATCGCATCATCGCATCACAGGAGCCTAACGGCTATCTCGGTGCTACAGCCAAGAGCTACCGTTCGGCTAAGCGCCCTATCCGCGGTATGGATCCCTACGAGCTCTACTTCGTGTTCCATGCCTTCGAAACCGTATATGAAGAAACTGGCGACAAGAAGGCATTGAAGTCGGTAGAGCGATTGGCAGATTACTTCCTTGCCAACTTCGGTCCTGGCAAAAACGAGTTCTGGCCATCCAAGCTCCGTGCTCCGGAAAACAAGCATAAGATTCTGTCAGGAACAAGCGATTTCGCAGGTCATAGCGTACACTATGCCTGGGAGGGAACATTGCTCTGCGACCCTGTTGCCCGATTATATGAGATTACCGGAAAGAAGAAATACCTCGACTGGTCGAAATGGGTGGTTGCCAACATCGACAAGTGGGGTGGATGGGATGCCTTCTCACGCCTCGACTCTGTAGCCGACGGCAAGATTGGCATTGACAAATTGCAGCCTTACGTTCATTCTCACACCTTCCACATGAACTTCATGGGCTTCCTCCGTCTGTATCGCATCACAGGCGACAAGAGTTTGCTCAGAAAGGTGGAAGGTGCGTGGAATGACATCGCCAAGCGACAGATGTACATCACCGGCGGTGTGAGTGTGGCTGAGCATTATGAACACGATTTCGTAAAGCCTCTGAGCGGAAACATCGTGGAGTCGTGTGCCACCATGTCGTGGATGCAGCTTTCGCAGATGCTCCTGCAGCTGACAGGTGATACCAAGTATGCCGATGCCATGGAGCGACTGATGATCAACCATGTCTTCGCAGCCCAGGATGCCCTGGAGGGAACCTGCCGCTATCATACAGCTCCAAATGGTGAGAAACCAGAGGGCTACTTCCACGGTCCTGACTGCTGTACTGCCAGTGGTCACCGCATCATCTCATTGCTCCCTACATTCTTCTATGCTGAGGAAGGCAAGGAATTCTATGTCAATCAGTATGTAGATGCAAACTATGACGGCAAGGACTTCCAATTCTCCATCACCGGCAACTATCCTGCCAACGAGACCATCGAGCTGACCATCAACAAGGGAGCCAGCAAGGAGATGAACTTCCGTATTCCATCCTGGTGCAAGAATCCAGCCATCAGTTTGAACGGTCAGGCATTGGAGGGCGTGAAGCCAGGTTCCTACTTCAAGCTGAACCGTGCCTGGAAGAAGGGCGATAAGCTCACCATCCACTTCCCGATGGAAGAGCGCTGGGTAAAGCGTGAGAACCATGCTGACTACGAGAAGCATTATCTGGCAGGCGGCGAGATTATGTATAATCAGAAGCCTACACAGCATATCCCGTACGCTTATCTCCGTGGTCCGGTAGTGTATTGCGTAGATATGGTCTGGAATCCACAGTTGCATAATGACGATTGCAATATTGAGAAAGATTTGAGAGTTGATGTCAGCCAGAAGCCGGTTGCTATCGAGAAGGTAGATCCTTCGATGATGACCGAGTGCTTCAAGGCGAAGGGAACCTACAAGGGTTCATCAGTGGATCTCATCCTCACTCCATTTGCCAATATCGGCCAGTGGTGGAGAAATGGTGAGACGAAGCCACAGAAGAGTAGCGATGCCTTTACCTACGGCATCTGGATTTATCCACAAAAGTAAATAACAAAAAAGAGGGTGTACCGGAACCTTGCGTTCTGATACCCCCTCTTTTTTTTATAAACCGGAAAATTCAACTTCTGACGATCATTCATATCTACGATGGAACACCAGGAGGCAAATTGCGCCAGCCAATGCCATCGGCACACCGATGAGCGCAGGATAGTGATAGCCCAAGCCCATTGCCACAGGGATTCCGCCCAAGAAGGCACCCAGGGCATTGCCCAGATTGAAGGCTGCCTGGATGCAGCAACCGCCTAGCATCTCGCCACCCTCGCTGTGCTTCACGATGAGAAACTGCTCAGGAGATCCGATGCCGAAAAGACAGGCACAACTGATGAACATCATCACTGCCGATACCCAACCGATATGCGACAGGAAGAAGGTAGCCAGCAAGGCTGCAGCAGCCAGAAACTGCAGATAGCAGGTAAAGCGGCCCGGCTTGAATCTGTCTGCCAGCAAGGCACTCACCTGATTTCCTACCACCATTCCCAGACCGGCAAGAATCATCAGCACAGAACGCTGGGTT
>URYG01000167.1 GCA_900551985.1 uncultured Prevotella sp.
GCTGCTTTACAAGATGAAGAAGTTCTCATCGATGATTTTCTTCAAAGCCATCATGGCAAGCAACGGAATGGTAAACTCGGCTATCACGAGGATGGAAGCCACCGTTCGGAACTTGGCATACATCGGAATGTAATCAAGGAAGAAATCGGTGAACGGCATGAAGTTTCTACCCCATGAGAGCAGGATGCTCAAGATGGTGGCAGCCAGCAAAGCCCACTTCATCGGCCCCTTGACAATAAACAAACCGAGGATGAAGAGCATACATACGAATGCTCCTACATATACAGGACCGCTCGTACCAGGCTGGTTACCCCAGTACTGTCCAAGCTGCTGATAAATCTGAACGAAGTTAGGATCCGCCTTCTCCATCGCCTGCGTATTCTGGGCGAGAGGTACGGAAGCACCACCCTTGGCATCAGGAATCAGGAGCGTCCAGGTCTCATCGATACCATAGCTCCACTGGGTGATATAGTCTCTATCCAAACCACTGCTGGTCTGATTGGCAGCATTCTTCTTCACCAGTTCGCTCTTTCCACGCATGGTTTCCTGACCATACTGCCAGGTATGATACAAGTTGGAGAGGTTGAGCGAGATTCCGATGAGTGCACCCACGGCACATACCGCAGTAGCCTTACCGAAGCGGGCGAGTTCCCCCTTCTTGATGGCATCTACCAGGAAGGCAATCACCATGAAGAGGATGATGAAGAGATAATAATAGGTCATCTGCACGTGGTTGGCATTCACCTCGAAAGCCGAGAAGATGGCGGTGAGGAGCAGACCTTTCAGATACTTGCCCCGATAAGCCAGTACCACACCCGCAATCATAGGAGGCAGATAAGCCAATGCCCATACCTTCCAGATATGACCTGCTGCAATGATAATAAAGAAATAGGATGAGAATGCCCAGATGATGGAACCCAGCGCCGCCAGCGATTGTCTGAAATCGAAGGCACGGAGCAGGATATAAAAGCCCAGGAGATAGACAAACACATACCATACATAATCAGGCAACCACAGATGATAAGCCTTCGTTACCTGATTGAGCACCTGGGTACTGCCGTACGAAGGCGACATCTGATAGGTTGGCATACCACCAAACACAGAGTTGGTCCAACGGGTTGTCTCGCCAGTCTGCTGTTGGAAAAGCTCTTTCTCATGTCCCAATCCCTTGCTTGCCGCCGAGTCGTGTCGGAACAGGATTCGTCCGTCCATGTCGGCAGGCATGAAGTACACGAAAGAGATCACTGCAAAAACAATCACTACCAGAATATCCAGTAGATACTTCTTCAATAATTTCATCTTTTTCTATAAACGTTTATAATTTGGTGCAAAGATAATGAGAAATGAAGACACTACAAAATAATAGAAGAAACTTTTTACTTTTTTTATCGAAGAAAAGACACAATAGGGTTTTCCCCCTATCATTATAGGGATTCTCACGCTGCAAGATGACCGAAAACCCATACCTTTGCACCAGATAATAATTAAAATCACATCAATATGAAAAGAATCGCATTTATCATGATGGCAATACTCCTGGCAGTGATTCCATCAACGGCTCAGAACTATAAGAATAGTAGATATTACAACAAGAAGACGGGACATCTCGACTACAGATACAACCACAGTTACGGTGCTCCATACTTCGGTTTCCGCATCGGTCCGGCATTCACCTACGTGAATTCGGATGATCCTCGTCTGGATGGCGGTGACTGGCAGACGGGCCTCAACGTAGGCGTTGTTGCCGGCATTCCGCTCACGGATACTGCGCCTCTGTATCTGGAGACGGGTCTCTCCTATATAGAAAAAGGTGGCAAGAAGGATCTGGTTTCCGGCAAGAAGATGACCTACGACCTCAACTACCTGCAGATTCCTGCGGTGTTGAAATACAAGTATGATGTAGATGACCACTTCTCCATCCAGCCACAATTCGGCGGTTACTTCGCCGTGGGTGTAGGTGGCAAGATCAAGAACTTTGCCGAGCGAGAGGCCCAGAGTTCCTTCCGCAGCGACAACTTCCGCCGACTGGATGGCGGCCTGCGCATCGGTTGCGGCATCGGCTACGATATGTTCTATGCCGATCTCACCTATGACATCGGTCTTGCCAACATCTGCCACGACAGTTTTGACAAATCGCATAATGGAGCCCTCCTGCTCAATTTCGGAGTGAACTTCTAATAGAACCCTACATTTTTCGTAGTTCGCCATATCATCATGTAACATTTCTCTGCCTATAATAAAATATAGGTGGGGAAATGTTTTTTTATGGGATTTATTTTGTAACTTTGCACCCTGAATAGAAATAAATCGATATGAAAATAGGAATTATCGTTGCGATGGACAAGGAGTTCGCGCAACTCAAGACATTATTGACAGAATCGCAGACTGAGCGAAAGAATCATAAGGACTTCGTCATCGGAAAGATCGGCGAGAACGAAGTAGTGATGCAGCAGTGCGGCATCGGAAAGGTGAACAGCGCCATCGGAGCTGTGGAAATGATTGACAATTACCACCCAGACCTCGTCATCTCTTCGGGTGTAGCTGGAGGCGCAGACATCAACCTCAATGTTACCGAAGTGGTGGTAGCTACCGACTGTGTATATCACGATGCTTACTGCGGTGACGAATGCGAGTATGGACAGATTCTCGGTATGCCTGCCCTCTTCAAGACTCCTAAGGAGTATGTAGAAAAGGCACTTGCCATCAATGAACTGCCAGACAACCAGCATCCAAAGATTCATGCCGGACAGATTGTAAGCGGAGAATGGTTCGTAGATAGCAAGGAGAAGATGCGCTCTATCCTGGAGCACTTCCCTCACGCCATGGCTGTGGATATGGAAAGCTGCTCCATCGCACAGACCTGCCACATCTACAAGACTCCTTTCATCTCCTTCCGCATCATCAGCGATGTACCTCTGAAGGATACCAAGGCACAGCAGTACTTCGACTTCTGGGCTAAAATGGCAGAAGGATCATTCAATGTCACCAAGGCTTTCCTCGAAAGTCTATAACATTGAGCTTTGAACTTTGAGCTTTGAACTTTGAACTTTATGATATGCCATATGGATTATAATAAAGTTCAAAGTAAAAGTAATCACAATGTTCAAAGCTCAATGTTCAAAGTTCAAAGTAAAAGTAATCATAAAGTTCAAAGTTCAATATTCAAAGTTCAAAGTAATATGAATAAGATTCCAAGTTTTACCATCAATCATAACAAGTTGCTCCGCGGCATCTACGTAAGCCGCAAGGACGAAGTAGGCGGAGAAGTCATCACAACCTTCGATATCCGTATGAAGGTGCCTAACCAGGAGCCTTGCCTCCACAACGGTGCCATCCATACCATCGAACACTTGGCTGCCACCTACCTGCGCAACGACGAGGAGTGGAAAGACCGCATCATCTACTGGGGACCAATGGGATGCCTCACCGGCAACTACCTCCTCATCAAGGGCGACCTGGAGAGCAAGGACATCGTAGAACTGATGAAGCGCACCTTCAAGTTCGTAGCCGACTTCGAAGGAGAAATTCCTGGACAGGCAGCCAAGGATTGCGGCAACTACCTGCTCCACGACCTGCCTATGGCAAAGTATGAATCGAAAAAATATTTGGAAGAGGTGCTCAACTGCATCACCGAAGAGAATTTGATTTATCCTACACAAGACTAACCCTATACAAACGCCCGCAAAGCAAATTTGCGGGCGTTTATATTTAATTAACCAGAAAAGTTTTGTTACTATTTATAAAACTCCTATCTTTGCAGATGAATCATTAGTAACAATCACCAATCGCATCAATAACTATTATATACATCTATTATTATGGTAAGATTAAAGTGTATCGATTTAAATACAACAACCATGAACATCAAAAAAGTTTTTATAGGGGTGTCCTTCGTCATGACTGCCATGGCTGGCCACTCCCAGAGTGTTTTCCAAGTGAAGCAGCAGTCGTTGCCTAATCCAGACAACGAGCCAGCAGCTGTGTTCCCGGTTCCAAGTGATCGCCAGATGAAATGGCAGGAAACTGAATTCTATGCCTTCTTCCATTATGGCATGAATACCTATACCAACAGAGAATGGGGACTCGGAAGTGAAGACGTAACCCTTTTTGCACCAACCAAGAAGCCAAATCCGGCTCAATGGCTCAAGGCTGTGAAAGCAGCTGGTATGAAGGGCGGTATCGCCGTGGTAAAGCACCACGATGGTTTCTGCCTTTGGCCTACATCTACAACCGATCATTCTATCGTGAATGCAGGCAACGAGAACGGCAAGACCACCAACATTCCTCGCGACTTTGCCAAGGCTGCCCGCAATCTGGGTATGAAGTACGGCTTCTATGTTTCTCCATGGGATAGAAACAGCCAATACTACGGTACTGAAAAATATGTAAACGATGTTTTCCTGCGCCAGTGCGCTGAGTTGGCACAGTATGGAAAAGACCAGTTTGAAATGTGGTTTGACGGTGCCAACGGTGGTGACGGATACTACGGCGGACGCAATACGACCGTGAACGTAGACCGTTCTACCTATTATGATATTCCTAACCTCAGAGACTCTATCCACAAGGTTTGTCCAGACATCATCCTCTGGGGTGTGGGTGCCGAGGCAAGATGGATTGGCAACGAGGCAGGATGGGCTGGCGAAACCAACTGGCTCACCGACGAAAGAGGCTATGCACCAGAAAGCAACGGTATGTATGGTACTGAGGACGGATGGCAGTGGGACCCAGGAGAGAGCGATGCCAAGTTCACCGACAAGGGATGGTTCTGGCACGAGGGTGAGAAACCTCTCTCTGTAGAGCGCCTCTTCCAGATGTATCTAGAAACCGTAGGTAGAAATGCTACCCTGATCTTGAACTGTCCTCCAGACAAGACCGGTCTGTTGCCTGATGTAGATGTGCGCGTGCTCAAGGATATGGGCAACATGATTCGCACCCGTCTGGGCAAGGACCTGGCACAGAAGGCAAAGGTTACTGTTAGCAACACCCGAAAGGCTGGTGTCAACCGCAACTATGCTGCCAAGAACCTGACTGATAACAACAAGAATACCTATTGGGCTACTGATGACGGTGTGAAGCAGGCTACCATCACCTTCAACTGGGATAAGCCACAGACCGTTCGCTATGTGGATATGATGGAGTACATCCGCAAGGGTCAGCGAGTAAGAAAGTTCCATATCGAAATCTCAGAAGATGGAAAGACATGGAAACCAATCGCAGAGAAGTGCACTACTACCACCATCGGATACAAGCGCATCATCCCGTTGAACGGCAGCACATCAGACAGTTACGGCAAGGGCTATCAGGTAAAAGGCCTGAAGGTTGTCATCGACGACAGCAAGGCTTGTCCTTTGTTACATTCCATTAAAGTATTTTAAACTTTGACTCTACACTACGAATATGAAGAAATTACTCATAGCATTGTGTTTGTTACCATTGGCAGTAATGGGACAAGAAATTAAGTTCGACACCCAGGATTACAAATCCGTGGGAGTTTACGATAGATGGGAGCATTCCCCATTCCGCACAGGAGAACTGGAAGGCAACTGCAAGGTCGTGGATAATCCCGACCTCACCAACAATCCTAACAAGAAGGTGCTGGGCTTCCAGCGTTCACGCCTGGCTTCCAACATCTTCGGTGCAAGAATTGATCTGAAGAAGCCGATTGCACTCGGTCCTTCCGGAAAAGTGGTTCACGTACTGATTAACCGTCCGATGGAAGGAAGAGTGATGCTGGTAGGTCTCGGAAAGAGAAGAGACAGAGCCGGACAGTCGCAGGAAGTAGAGCAGTTCTGGATTAAATCAACCACTCCGGTTCCTGCCGGACAGTGGGCTGACGCCGTGTTCCCTATCAAGAGTGCAGAGGGTGTGGATATCTACAGTCTGGTGGTGGTTCCTCACGCAGAGTCTCCTCACGAGATGAAGGAGGATGCCCTGGTCTATATCGATGACATCAATATCCACCTGACCAACGCTCCACGCATCACCTTACTGAAGAGTGAAGGTGCAGCCAAGAAGAAGGCTCACAGCGAGTTTGTATCTGTAACCGAGGCCAACCGCAATGGTATGGTAACCGCGGCTGATGGAACTACCCTCAACAACCACAAGGTGGCATACGGCAAGGACTTCAAGGTGAAGATGGTTCCTGCACCAGGATTTACCTATGGCGACTTTACCATCACCCATGGAGATAAGGTAGAATCACTCAAGAAGACAGTTATCGCCAAGGATGGCACCTACACTATTCCAGCCAAATGGATGGATGGCAACGTAACCATCGAGTGCATCTTTATTTCTACAAGTAAATAAGAATCGGATATATTCATAATAAAAAAGGCAGCTTGGAATCTCTTATGAAATTCCAAGCTGCTTTTTTATATTTCAAATATTTCAGTTTTCTCTTACATCTACCACTTCAGTTTTCCGTATTTCTCCTTATACCATATCTGCCAGCCATTCACCAGGTTCTGCCAAACCACATAGGCTCCTGGAGCTACGGCTGCTAGCGGGTTCAGGAAGGTAAGGGTGAGCCAGATGCCCACGATGGTATTCTTCTGTCCCAAAGCCTGACCGGCACTGATACTCGCATCATAATGTCTGCCCACCGCCTTACCGATAGCAAACTGGATAATGCACACAAAGAGCGGAACAATGAGCAGAAGGGCTAAAATCCATCCAGAAACCTCAGCATGGAGAATATTGCGAACCGTCTCTCCCATCAGAATCGTGAGATTGAAACACCACATATAGAAGCCCAGATCCTTCACGCTCTTCACCTTATCCACCCACTTAGGCAGGAACTTACGGCTCAGCAGGGCAAGCAGCAGGGGCACCACCAAGACGGTGGTTACATTCCTGAACACCATCGCACTCATCATCAGGAACGAAACATCCGCCCCTTTCTCCACCATCGGGAAAAGACTCGGAATAATCACCATCGTGAATACATTCGCTATCACCGTATAAGTAGTCAGCGAACCGATACTTCCGCCCAATTTCTCCGTTACCACCGCCACGGCTGCCGGATTGCCTAGGGCAGTCTGCTTGCAGGGGATTCTTTA
>URYG01000168.1 GCA_900551985.1 uncultured Prevotella sp.
ATTACCTAACGGATTTGATAATAGTTTTGTACCTAAAGCTTCAACATTCACCAAGAAACGTAAGGAAGCAAGAAAGCGTTTGCTCGATGTAGCCAATGCATTGATGGGTACCGATTTGGACGATGATACACTCATTGTTTCTACCAGTGGTCGATACGAGTTCCGCAACAAGGGTATTGATGTCTATATCGAGGCGATGAACCGTTTGCTTCGCGACAGCAATTTGAAGAAGAATGTTTTGGCATTCATCGATGTACCTGGTTGGGTTGGTGATCCACGTCAGGATCTTCTGGAGCGTTTGGAAAGTGGCAAGAAGTTTGATACCCCACTTGAAGTTCCTGAGATTACCCATTGGTTGCACAATATGAGTCATGACAATGTCTTGGGTATGTTGAAGTACTTCAATATGCATAATAACAAGGAAGACAAGGTTAAGTTGATATTCTTGCCTTGCTATTTGACTGGCGATGATGGTATCATCAACAAGAGTTATTATGATGTAGTTTTGGGTAATGACCTCTGCATCTATCCTTCTTATTATGAGCCATGGGGTTATACTCCATTAGAGGCTGTTGCATTCAAGGTGCCATGTATCACCACCGACTTGGCTGGCTTTGGTCTTTGGGCGAACTCAGAGAAGGGAAGTTACAGCGAGATAGAGGATGGTGTGAAGGTAATCAAGCGTACCGATTACAATTACTCAGAGGTCGCTGATGCAATCAAGGATACTGTAGCCAAGTACTCTGGTATGACCAAGACTCAGGTGAATAAGTGCCGCAAGAATGCCGAGAAACTCTCAGAGAAGGCATTGTGGAAGCATTTCATCGAGTATTATTACGATGCCTATGACTTCGCATTGCGTAAGGCTGAGAATCGTATGAAGCAATAAGAACTCTCTCTTAATAGTGAGAAATCACGATATATTTAATGAGATAATAAATAGTTTAATATAAATCGAAACACAATGAAAATTAAAGCAGACTATGCTAATGCTCCTCAATGGAAGGAGACTACAATTAAGTCTAGCCTTCCTAAGGAGTTGAAGTGCTTGGACGAGATCGCTCACAATATGTGGTGGGCATGGAACTATGAGGGTCGTGACTTGTTCAAGAGTCTTGATCCTGATTTGTACGAGAAGTGCAATGCTAACCCAGTATTGCTCTTGGAGCGTTTGAGCTACGACCGCAAGGAAGCTATTGTTAAGGATAAGGAGACAATGGCTAAGGTTAAGAACGTCTATAAGATGTTCCGCAAGTATATGGATGTGAAGCCTGATGCTAAGCGCCCATCTGTAGCTTACTTCTGCATGGAGTATGGTATCAACCAGGTGGTTAAAATCTACTCTGGTGGTCTCGGTATGCTTGCTGGTGACTATATGAAGGAGGCTTCTGATAGCAACGTAGATATGTGTGGCGTTGGTTTCCTCTACAGATATGGTTATTTCAAGCAGTCTTTGAGCATGGATGGTCAGCAGATTGCCAATTATGATGCTCAGAACTTCAATTCTCTCCCTTTGGAGCGTGTTCTGGATGAGAATGGCAACCCTGTTGTCATCGATGTACCTTATATGAACTATCAGGTTCACGCTTATGTATGGCAGATGAATGTTGGTCGTATCAAGTTGTATCTCCTGGATACAGATAATGATATGAACTCAGAGTTCGACCGTCCAATCACTCACTCACTCTATGGTGGTGACTGGGAGAATCGCTTGAAGCAGGAAATCCTGCTGGGTATCGGCGGTATCTTGACTTTGAAGAAACTTGGCATCAAGAAAGATATTTATCACTGCAACGAGGGTCATGCTGCTCTCTGCAACCTGCAACGTCTCTGCGATTACATCGAGGAGGATGGCTTGAACTTCAACCAGGCTCTTGAGTTGGTTCGCGCTTCTTCTCTCTATACCGTTCACACTCCAGTTCCTGCTGGTCACGACTACTTCGACGAGGCTCTCTTCGGCAAGTATATGGGTGGCTATCCACAGCGCCTTGGCATCTCTTGGGATGAGTTCATCGGTATGGGTCGTGAGAACGCAGACGATCACAACGAGCGTTTCTGCCTCTCTACCTTCGCTTGCAACACTTGCCAGGAGGTTAACGGTGTAAGTAAGCTTCATGGTTGGGTAAGCCAGCAGATGTTCTCTAACATCTGGAAGGGTTATTTCCCAGAGGAGAACCACGTTGGTTATGTAACCAATGGTGTTCACTTCCCAACTTGGACAGCAACAGAGTGGCGTAAGCTCTATGATACATATTTCGACAAGAACTTCATGAACGACCAGAGCAACGAGGAAATCTGGCATGCTATCTACAATGTTTCAGATGCAGAAATCTGGAATACCCGCATGACATTGAAGAAGAAGCTCGTAGCTTATATCCGTGAGAAGTTCACTGAGACATGGTTGAAGAACCAGGGTGATCCTGCTCGTGTAGTATCTTTGCTTGAGCGTATCAACCCTAACGCCTTGATGATTGGTTTCTGCCGTCGTTTCGCTACTTACAAGCGTGCTCACTTGCTCTTCACCGACTTGGAGCGCTTGTCTAAGATCGTTAACGATCCTGAGCATCCAGTATTGTTCTTCTTCTCTGGTAAGGCTCACCCAGCTGATGGTGCTGGTCAGGGCTTGATCAAGAAGATCTTCGAGATCAGTCAGCGTCCTGAGTTCCTCGGTAAGATTATCTTCCTCGAGGACTACGATATGACATTGGCTCGTCGCCTTGTTTCAGGTGTTGATATCTGGATGAATACTCCTACACGTCCATTGGAGGCTTCTGGTACATCTGGCGAGAAGGCAGAGATGAACGGTGTTGTCAACCTCTCAGTACTTGATGGTTGGTGGGTAGAAGGTTACCGCGAGGGTGCTGGTTGGGCTCTTCCTGAGAAGCGTACTTACCAGAACCAGGGTTACCAGGATCAGCTTGATGCTGCTACTATCTACAACCTCTTGGAGAACGACATCATCCCAATGTACTACAACAAGAACAAGGAAGGCTTCAGCAAGGAGTGGATCCAGGTAGTAAAGAACTCTATCGCTACTATCGCTCCTCACTATACAATGAAGCGTCAGTTGGATGACTACTATGATAAGTTCTACAATAAGGAGGCTGCCCGCTTCAAGAAGTTGAGCGCTAACGACAATGCTTTGGCTAAGGAGATTGCACTCTGGAAGGAAAGCGTTGCTGAGCGTTGGGATGGTATCCACGTTGTATCTAAGGATGACAGCAAGTTGATGGCTGCCGAGACTGGTCAGAAGATCAAGGTTCAGTATGTTATCGACGAGCAGGGCTTGAACGATGCTGTAGGCTTGGAGCTTGTTGTATTGAAGGAGCAGCCAGAGGATGGCAAGCAGATTTTTGCTGTTTATCCATTCAAGATGGTTGGTCACGAGGGCAACAACTTCACATTCGAGGCTGAGATTGAGCCTATCAATGCTGGTTCATTCAAGACTGGCGTTCGTATGTATCCTAAGAATGAGAAGTTGCCACATCGTCAGGACTTCTGCTACGTTAAGTGGTTGGACTAATAGGATAGCGGATTTCTATTCGCATCATATAAATATAATGAATCCTGCATCTCACATAGAGGTGCAGGATTTTTTTTGTTTCTTTTCTCGGGGTAGAAAGAAAAACGGGTATTCTTTGTAATCAGAAAATAGAAGAAGAATCAGAAAATGAACAAAAGAAAAGGAGCCTTCCCGCTCAAGAAGAGTAGGGAAGGCTCCTTTTTTTTGTTATATATAATAATGTGGGAATTATTATACGAGATACTGAGAAGAAATACTCTCGTTGTCCTCTACGCGGCGGATAGTCTCAGCAAACATATCAGCGATAGTGAGCTGCTTAACCTTGTCGCAACGCTTTGTGTAAGGGATTGAATCAGTGAAAACAATCTCCTCGAGAGCAGAATTCTGTACGCGTTCCGAAGCAGGACCACTCATTACGCAGTGAGAAGCACAAGCGCGAACAGTCTTGGCACCAGCCTGCTTCATGATATCAGCAGCCTTTGTGATAGTACCTGCGGTATCAACCATGTCGTCGATGATGACAACGTTCTTGTCCTTTACATCACCAATGATCTGCATGCTGGCAACTACATTTGCACGAGCACGAGTCTTGTTGCAAAGTACGAGAGGGCAACCGAAGTACTTGGCATAAGTGTTGGCACGCTTAGAACCGCCTACGTCTGGAGAAGCAATTACCATATCCTCGAGGTGCAAGCTCTGCAGGTATGGCAAGATAACGCCAGAAGCATAGAGGTGATCTACTGGAACATCGAAGAAGCCCTGAATCTGGTCTGCATGGAGGTCCATGGTGATGAGGCGGTCGATTCCGGCAACGCTAAGCAAGTCGGCAACCAATTTAGCACCGATGCTGACACGTGGCTTGTCCTTACGATCCTGACGAGCCCAACCGAAGTAAGGCACAACAGCGATGATGTGGCGAGCAGATGCACGCTTGGCAGCATCGATCATCAAAAGTAACTCCATCAAGTTGTCTGAATTAGGGAAGGTGCTCTGCACGAGGAATACGTCGCGACCGCGGATAGATTCCTCGAAAGAAACGCCAAACTCACCATCAGAGAACTTGGTTACTACCAAATTACCCAGTGGGCAACCTAAACTAGCGCAGATTTTCTCTGCAAGGTATCTCGAGTTAGTACCTGAGAATACCAAATAAGAGTTCTTGTCACTCATTTCCTTTAGTGTTTACGTGTATTAATAGTTATGTATTATTCTAGATGATATATATATGAATCATTGCGAATTGGTTTTTAGCTGATAGCTTTTCTCAGTCTTTCGAAATGCTGAATCAGCTCCTTGAAGTCGGTCTCATTGTGGATGTCAAAGCGGTTCCAGATGTCTCCGCAGATCACCACGCCTCCAAATCCCAGGTCTTTGGCCATTTTGAGATTTTCCAGGCTCATGCCTCCCAGGGCATATACCTTTTTGTCTATGAGACCAGACTTTGCTGCCATCTCTAACTGCTGTGTAGAGAATGAGGATTTCTCGTCCTTGAATTCGATGCAGTCGAATATGTTTTTCAGAAAAACATAGTTTGACTTCTTCTTCATCTCCTTCAGCATTGACAGGTCAGTACAGGTGCGGCTGTACTTGCCCTTGTAGCCATCAGGGACAGGAGCAAGAGGATCATCGATGTGTATTCCCGCCAAGTCGTATTCCTGCTTGAGGTAATAATGGTCGTGAACCGTAACCTTGCGTCGGTAGTCTTCTGGCAATAAAGTGAGCAGGCGCTCAGAGTATATGGGCGATGAACCTGGCTTGAAAAGATGCAGGTTGTCCATCCCCTCGTCGAACAACGAGGTGAGTATCTTATCTTCCTCCACAAAGAATGTGGACTTGGTCATTATTGCTAATTTCATTGTCAAAATGCATTTTATACTGCAAAAGTATTAAAAATTTCGCAATCCTGCAATTATATCGGGATAAAAAGCTATCTTTGCACCATAAAATTAATATTTATCAAGAAATGAGAGTAAATTTATCGACTTTTTGTGAGATTCACACCCCAATTTATGTTTTGGAGGAAGAGAGACTGAGACGCAACCTGAGTCTTATCAAAAGTGTGGCAGAACGTGCCGATGTGGAGATTATTCTTGCCTTCAAGGCTTATGCCCTGTGGAAGACTTTTCCGATTTTCAGAGAGTACATCCATTCCACTACGGCTAGTTCTTTGAGTGAGGCGAAACTGGCTTTCGAGAAGTTTGGAAGTCCGGCGCATACATTTTCTCCGGCTTATACGGATTATGAGATTGATGAGATAGCCCGCTGCTCGAGTCATCTTTCGTTCAACTCGCTTTCTCAGTATGAGCGTTATCATGAACGTGCCCGATTGGCAAATCCGGAAATCAAGTACGGATTGAGAGTGAATCCTGAATATTCTGAGGTGGAGACCTTATTATATAATCCATGTGCTCCAGGAACCAGATTTGGCGTATCGGCAGAAAAGTTGCCGGAAACCTTGCCTTCCGACATAGAGGGATTCCACTGTCATTGCCATTGCGAGAGTGGGGCAGATGTCTTCGAGCGCACATTGGCACATATCGAGGAAAAGTTTGCCAAATGGTTCCCGCAGTTGAAGTGGATCAACTTTGGAGGTGGTCACCTGATGACCCGCAAGGATTACGATGTTTTACACCTTATTAATATATTAAAGGGATTTCATGCCCGTTATCCTCATCTGAAGGTAATCCTGGAGCCAGGTAGTGCTTTTGGATGGCAAACCGGTCCGTTGGTAACCCAGGTAGTGGATGTGGTAGAAGATAAAGGCATCAAGACAGCGATTATCAACGCCAGTTTTACCTGCCATATGCCGGATTGCCTCGAAATGCCATATATGCCGGCAGTGAGAAATGCCGAAACTTTGGAGGTTGAAGACCCGATGAAGGCTCCGGAGGGCGAACATATATATAGAATAGGTGGCAATAGTTGCCTGAGTGGTGACTTTATGGGGTACTGGAAATTCGGTCATGAACTGGAAATTGGCGAAAATGTCATCTTTGAAGACATGCTCCACTACACCACAGTGAAGACAAATACCTTTAATGGCATCACCCATCCGGCTATCGGAATCGTTCATTTGGACGGAAATTTGGAAATTTTGCGCGAATTTGGATATGAGGACTATTGCGACAGGATGGATTAATGATAGGCTAATTTGATGAAGTTTGTCCCTAAAATGGACGAATCGAGCCTGAAATACGCTTAAAAATGCACGTTTTTCCCCTAAAATGAAGAAAAATGTGCATTTTTTATAAAAAAAACGCAGAAAAATTTGGTGGGTTCAAAAAAATGTAGTACTTTTGCACTCGCATTCAGAGGAACGCTCCTATGAAAGTTAGGAAATAAGCGGAAATAGCTCAGTTGGTAGAGCACAACCTTGCCAAGGTTGGGGTCGCGGGTCCGAGTCCCGTTTTCCGCTCCAAGAGTGCTATAAGATTATTGTTTTATAGACTTGAGCCCAAGTGGCGGAATTGGTAGACGCGCACGTTTCAGGTGCGTGTGTTTCACAACGTGCAG
>URYG01000169.1 GCA_900551985.1 uncultured Prevotella sp.
CAGGCTTCTGCAGAGGCTCTGAACAAGTTGAGATCTGTAGATCCTAACTACCCTATCGAGGCAGAAACAGGTCACAACTACTACTCTATCGGTAGCTACGACAAGGCTTATGAGAACTTCTCTAAGGCTAACTTGAACACAATGGAAGAGTACATTTTCTACGAGTACTGCTTCACAACATACGTATTGAACAAGAAGGATGAGACTCTCAACCTTTGCAAGAAGGGTATGCAGAAGTATCCTAAGGATACAGCTTTCTTGATTCTGGCTTTGCGTGCATCTGTTGATACTCAGAACTTTACTGAGGCTCTCCAGTATGCTAACAGCATCATGGCTAACAACGATATCAAGAAGAATTCTAGTATCTACTCTTACTATGGTCTGGCACTCGCTGGCAACAAGCAGTTCGACCAGGCTTTGGAGCAATACAACAAGGCTCTGGAGGTAAACAAGGAAGACTTCAAGCCATATCAGTACATTTCTGAGGCATACAAGGGTATGGGCAACGAGGATAAGGCTATCGAGTTCGCTCAGACATATATGGATAAGAACCCTAACGTGTCACCATCAGACTATGTAAAGATGGCTGAGATCTACAATGCAAAGGCACAGAAGGGTGGCGATCAGAAGGAGGCTAACGTTGATAAGGCTATCAACGTATATAACAGCTTCGCTGAGAAGTATCCACAGCTGAAGGCATACGCTCATCTCCAGGCTGCCAACATCGCATTCCAGAACGAGTTGGACGACAAGGCTCTTGCTAACTATGAATTGGTTATCAAGGAGCTTGAGAGCAAGCAGTATGATGAGGATGAGAAGGGCTACCTGATGCAGGCTTACAAGAACGCTGGTTATATCTACTGGGGTTCTAAGAAGGACCTGACAACAGCTCAGCCATACTTCGAGAAGCTGATCAAGCTTGATCCAAACAACTCTCTCGCCAAGAAGGCTTTAGGTCTTGACGAGGAGCAGCAGGCACAGTAAAAATTACGAAATAGACATTTAGTTAAAGGGGTGATGACCATGTGATATGGTTTTCGCCCCTTTTTTGTGAAAAAGCCTCACTTTTCACAAATAAACAAACCCGCCACAGCTATCTTATAAATCAGTCCACACACGAAAAGAGCGATTCCAAAGGAACCGCTCTCAATGTTTTATTGTAACTAAAAGTATCTTTCCATAATAAATTATGGAAGACTGATTGCCTCATTAGGACAAACATCAGCACAAGTACCGCACTCTGTGCAGAGATCTGCGTTGATTGAATACTTATCGCCCTCAGAGATTGCACCTGATGGACACTCATCAATACATGTACCGCAAGCGATACAATCGTCACCAATTACGTATGCCATAATTCTAAATATTTAAAATGTTAATAATGTCTCTGTATAAATGCTTATCTAGTAATAGGTACTTTACCTACTTTTGATGGTGCAAAGATAACAATTATTTTTGAGATACCTACAAATAGGTATGACTTTTTTCTTGATTTTACTCAATTTATACATTATCGAAATAAATTAGTACAATAAGAAGCCCACCTTGCCGTTTATTAATAGTAACGAAGAACAAATAGCATATATGAAGAGAATCCTACTGATGGCTCTAATAGCCTTCTATACTGGTATCTGCAGCATGGCACAGCTAAGGACGGTAGAGAATCGCCCTTATACCGATCTGCGCACATTCCATTTCGGTGTACTCATCGGAACACATGCACAGGATATGGAATTCCAGAATACCGGAATCACAAAATACATCGATGCCGACGGTATTGAGCAGCCTTCTCATGTCACTGTAGATCAAGACCGTTGGGATATGGGGTTCACCGTTGGCGTACTGGGAGAATTCCGTCTCAACAGAAGCTTCCAGTTCCGCATTGCCCCTGCCATGTACTTCGGTATCCGCCACCTCACCTTTCATAACCTGTTGGAGAAGGATGGTGCCGGAAGCGCCATCGTGCAGCATCAGGAGATGAAGACTGCCTATATCTCGTCGGCGATGGATCTGATTTTTGCAGCCGAGCGCTTCAATAACCACCGACCTTACGTGATGGCGGGCATCAATCCGATGATGAACCTCAACAGCGGCAAGTCAGACTACATCAAGCTCAAGAAATCGGAAATATTCCTGGAACTGGGCGTAGGCTGCGATTTCTATATGCCATTCTTCAAGCTCCGTCCTGAAATCAAGTTTATGTATGGATTGACAGATTCCTTCGACAAGAAACACCCCGATCACATCAAAAACAAGAATGAGCTCCCTTATGCCTTGGCAGCTAAAGGAGCTCACAGTAAGATGATTGCATTGACTTTCTATTTCGAATAGCCTACTCTACCACTTCCCAAGAGAAGACACAGCCGTTCTTCATACCGGCATCAGCGCCCTGGAAATCAGCAGAATAAGGACTTCCGTCGGCAGGATGCTTGCCCACATACCGCTGGGTCTTCAGCGATAGAAGCATACAGCGGTTGTAAAGCATATCCTGCCATACAAACTCCTCAGCATGAGAGGCATCAGAAGTAAGACGCACATCGCCTGACAAGCCAGCACCTGCGATATATACATATCGTCCATCTGCAGTTTTCAGTGCAATCTTGCCCTGTCCACGGTCTTCGATGATGAATTTCACTCCATTGCTCATCTCCTTTATGTTCGAGGAGCTGTGCATGAGACCATGACCGGTAGCATTCATCAGGTTACCATCAGCAAGATTAAAGAGTCGGATGGTCTTTCCTATAGGCAGATTAGCTGTTCTGTCAGCCATCGGTTCCTCTACCTTGAAGTCATCAAAATCAGCCACGCCGCCATTCACTCCCGTCTTGTTAAAGGCATACAGCGCTACACGCACACCCTGGAAGGTTTTCAACTGATAAGGAGAAAGCATCTGCTCTCCGATATTCTCCCAATTCTTTCCATCAAGAGAGTAGGAAAATTGCAGCAGACTCTTGTCATAATCACCCCAAAGGCGCAACCATACCACCTTGTTCTTGGCAATCGGCTTCAGCACCTCCTTGTTGGTGTTCTGGTCGTAGCATCTCAGGCATAATCCCTTTTCCGACTTCACCACGCCCAATGAAGCGTATGGCGTATTCATGGCGCCGAGTCCAGCCTCATCCCCCACCTTTAATCGGGATGCATCCAGCTTTACAGAAGTATAGGATACCGGACCGATAGCACGCTGTGTAAGCGAATTCTTTGCCCAAAGCAATTGCTTGGCAGGCATAGAATGCAATCTGAGCCATCCCTTGCGCTCCTTGTTCAGCGACCACATCTTGTCATTCGGATTATGATTCCACTGCCAAACCGGCTTGAAAGTCTTTCCCGAGAAATCATCACATCTATCGTATGGAGCCTGTGGTGTCTTCACCTTATCATTAGGCTTGAACCAGGTACGAGGCGAGCGACCCAAATTCTTCTCCAGTCCGAAGTAAGGCCAGCCATCCACCCAGGTGATAGGCGAAAGGCACACCGTTCTACCCACGGCATTGAAATCCTGCATGGATACGCCCCACCATTTTCCGTCAGGAGCCTGCACGATTCCGCCCTGGTGAATGGTAGCACAACCCAGGTTAACTCCATTCGGCTGGTTGTTCTGGAATTTGAAGCCATCTTCCGGCAAAGGACGACCGATGCCCATATTCCCCACGCTCCATCCAGCGGCGTATCCGAAAGATTCCCTTTCGCTGATCACGCAGGTTTCGTATGGTCCCCAGATGCTCATGCTTCGGGCACACTGCATGCGGCCCATCGGAGAATAATCAGCAGAGAGGATGTAGTACATGCCATTGATTTTATATACATGATGTCCCTCTCCCATTGCGTTACCTTCAGGAATCACCACCTTGCTGCTACCCTCTACCGGACCGCTCAAATCTGGCTTCAACTCCGTAACGGTTACGTTGCCATACTTATGCACGGCATAAATCTTTCCATCGTCATCGAAAAGCACGGAGAGGTCGTAGATATCACCATTGATTTTGTGATGCGTCCAAGGTCCCTTGGCACTGTCCGAGATATAAACCTGCAAGCCATGTCCGTTGATATTAGAGAAGATATAGAACTTGCCGTTGTGATAGCGGATGGCAGGTGCCCAGATACCCTGTCCATACGCCTCCTTCCCGTTTCTGAGATTGAAGTCATCAGAATCATCGAACCGGTCGAAGCAGTAGGAGGAGAATTCCCAGTTCACGAGATCCTTGGAATGGAGCACCACCAGACCAGGAACCGAGTGCATCGTGGTACCCGCCAGATAGTAATCCTCTCCTACTCTGATGATATCCGGGTCAGAAAATTCATCATAAAACAAAGGGTTGGTAAAGGTACCATTCCCGTTATCAGCCGACCATGACTTTCCTGTCAAGGACGATGCAGATACACTTTTCGCTGCAGATTTCTTCTGTGCCTGAACATCAGATTTCTTCTGTGCCGAAACACTCAAGGAGCCGCTCAGCAGAGCGATGCAGCAGGTTGCAATCAATACTTTCTTCATTGTAATTCTCAGGTCTAAAATTTTATAGTTAATAACATAGCCGCAAAAGTACCACTTTTTATCCACTTATAGGTGGACAAAACGATACTTTTACGGCTATTTTTGATATTTACCTATATAAAATACGATTATAAGGCCAAATATGCCTACTTAAAAGAATAAGTCTTTCCAGGCTCAGTTTCCAAATCATATTCATACACCATCGGGATATTCGCCTTGACGCCTTCTTCCACTCTCTGCTGCTCCATCGCTGGTTTTACTACGGCAGACGCCAGCAAAGCATTCGGACAATCACCTTCTGCCTTCTTCAGATTCTTTGCCTTCAGCGGAACGTAGGAGCGGAGACGCAGCACGCCTCCGATGGTGGAGCGAATCTTCGCCTTCATCAGTCTGCCATTCTTCCAGTCCATATCCACCACAAAGCCGCCACGGGCACGAAGTCCCTTTACGCTTCCTTCTTTCCAGGCATCAGGCAAGGCTGGCAAGAGATGCACGGCTCCATCATGACTCTGCAGGAGCATTTCGGCGATACCGGCTGTTACTCCGAAGTTGCCGTCTATTTGGAATGGTGGATGGGCATCGAAGAGATTCGGATAGGTTCTGCCCTCAGGATACTCCTTTACCTGCGCATCAGATGGCAACAGGCGAAGCATATTGCTGATGATTCTGAAAGCATGATTGCCATCGAGCATGCGTGCCCAGAAGTTCGTCTTCCAACCCAGACTCCAGCCCGTAGCCTGGTCGCCACGATGCTTCAGAGTGGTGGCTGCGGCATGGAACAGTTCCGGATGAGAGAAAGGAGAAATCTGATTGGATGGATATAATCCATAGAGATGCGAGATATGGCGATGCTCATTCTTCGGATTATCCGCATCCACAAGCCACTCCTGCAACTGTCCGTATTTTCCTATCTGCATCGGCGGAATCTGAGAAATCAGCTGTTGCATCTCCTTGCGCTCAGCCTCATCAACACCCAATATTTCAGAAGCCTTCACAGCATTGGTCAGGGCATCGAAGGCTATCTGGTTATCCATCGTGCAACCAGCCGTTACGGCAGTACTCTTACCCTTAGGTCCCTGTTCCGGACTCACCGACGGTACGGTTACCTTCCATTCGGTGCCTGGCAACTTCTGCATATAGTCGAGATAGAACTCTGCAGCACCTTTTATTACCGGATACCACTGCTTGAGGAAAGCCTTGTCACCCGTATAGAGATAATGCTGCCAGAGATGGGTGGTAAGCCAGGCTCCACCATTCGGGAACATACCCCACTGCGCACCATCCACCGGACCTGCTATGCGCCAGATATCGGTGTTATGATGTGCCATCCAGCCACGGCAGCCATACATTTCCCTAGCCGTCTGTGCTCCCGTTACGCTTAAATCCTTAATCAGCGAATACAGAGGCTCCGTGGTGTTACCGAGATTCGTTACCTCGGCAGGCCAGTAATTCATCTCCGTATTGATGTTGATGGTATATTTGCTATCCCAAGGCGCATTTTTGTTGTCATTCCATACGCCCTGCAGGTTTGCTGCCTGTCCACCAGGCTGTGAAGAGGAGATAAGCAGATAGCGACCATAGTTATACATCAGTGCCACCATTGCCATATCCTTGCTGCCCGCAAATTTCTCCAGGCGCTGGTTGGTAGGCAACGAAGCATTGGCATCGGCTGGCAGAACCAGAGAAGAAGTTGCAAACTGCTTCTGGTAAGCCTCCACATGGCGTTTCTCCAGCTGTGCATAACTCATCAGTTTCACCTTATTAATACAGTCGGCATTGCGCTGGGCTGCATTGCCCGACACATCGTGATAGTTCACAAAGTTGGTGGCAGCGCTCACGATGATGGTTGCCTCGGTGCCATCCGTCCTTACATCCGCCACACATTCGGCAGTGAGAGCCGCCTTGATGCCTTCCTGGTCTTGTCCCTTCACCTTCAGCACAACCCCTGAAGGCGTTTTCTGAACTTGATGTTCAAAAGGCGAATCCAGGGTAACATCGATATTCAGGGCACCCTTTCTACTCGCCGTGATGTGGCAAACGATGACGCCATCAGCCAGCGATGCAAAGGTGGTGCGGGTATATCTTATGCCATCTATCACGAAAGAAGTCGTAGCTATCGCCCTCTTCAAATCCAGGTCGCGCACAAAATGCTCAGTCTTTCCCTGGTTCTTCATTCGGATATGCAGATTTGCCATCGGCAGGAAGCGCATACCATGAGGCCCAGGGATGAAGGTCTGGTTGATGAGAGCCGCCGCCTCCTCTTCTCTTCCATTAAAGATGAGCTCCCTCACCTTTGGCAGATTCTCCAGTGATTTCTTACTATTGTTGTTATGAGGACCTCCACTCCAGAAAGTCTCCTCATTCAACTGGATATTCTCATCCGTGGTACCGCCATACACCATACCTCCCAGATGAGAGTTTCCGATAGGCAGAGCCTCCAGCCACTGCTGGGCTGGGGCGTTATACCAAACATTTATCTGAAGATGAGTTG
>URYG01000170.1 GCA_900551985.1 uncultured Prevotella sp.
TACTTCTTCGGATTGCGCTGAGGCAGCAGGAACGGCTTGGGCTTTTTGTGTTTATTGGATACTGTGTTTATTTGAACTTTTCTGCTTCCTGTTTCATCACATTCTCAACATCGATGGCATTGAATGGAACGGGACCACGACTCAACTCCGGGATGTTGAAACTCTTCAGACAATCGTCGTAGAAGGTTGGTTCCTTCTGCGGCAAGACGAAAGGCTTGTGAGCCTTGCCATGCTCATCAAAATAGCAGAAGTAAGGCTTGCCGTAGAGTCCGTCATCGCGTTTGCTTGCAAAGACAAACCATCTGCCGGAATGCGACCAGCTATGATAGGTATCGCTCTTCTTGCTGTTTACGATGCTGAGGCTGTCTATCTTTCCAGTCTGCAGGTCGAGCATACGGAGGTCTGCCTCTGGATGCCAGATAGGGAAGGTGCCATAGTCGGCAACGGTGAAGAGGCAGTATCTGCCGTCTGGACTAATCTTAGGATGGCATACCGAGCGCTCCGTGTAGAGGGTATCTACCTCTGAACCGAATGTTCCCGTTCTGTCTTCGAATGGGATGCGGACAAGCGCATATTTCAATCCCTTCAGATTCTTTGTCTTCAGACCTTTCTTATCTGCTACGCAATAGTAGATGTATCTGCCGTTGGGCGAGAAGGTTGGGAAGGTCTCGAGTTTTGTACTGTCGCTGGTGAGCGGCGATGAGATGATGGTGTTGTTGTCGAGGTCGGCAACATACACATCACTCTTCGAATCATACACCTCCAGTCGCTTGTCGGGGTTGGCATGGAAGGCTGGGATGATGATGTTGGTAGAAAACGTGACGTATCTGCCCGAAGGGTCGAACCCGTAATACACGCTCGATGAAACCATATTGGCTGTCTTCAGGTTGAGCTTGCGCAGCTTGCCGTTGCGGTTGAGGATGGCTCCGCCGCCTTCGCCTCTTACATATACCATACTGAGGTTCGGGTTCTGGTTGCCGAAGGCATGACAGTTCATGCAGCGGTTTTCCTGCAGATGATGGTCGGTGAGGATCGTCTCCTTCCAGTTCTCCACGCATCTCTGCCTGATCTGTATCTTGTTCCAAACCTCGTAGTCGGGTTCTATCAGTCGGTAGGTGAGATTGGGGTCTATGCTGTCGCCTACCACCTGCCATTTGAAGGACTTGAATGCGGTCCATTCTCCGTCATCGCTCTTGGAGTAGATCTGCACCTTCACGTTCTTGTTCACCGCCTTCTGAAGGAATGTTTTCCAGGCGTCGATATCGAACTTCAGGTTCTGGCTGTTGCTCGTAGCGGTCAATGTGTTGTCGGCATCGTTGGCATCAGCACCCTCGATGGTGAGGATGGTTTCGATGTTGGTGAGGTGCTTGTCGCGAATCTCGAAATTGAGCGGGGCGATATTCACCGGAATCGTTACATCTGCATAGTCGGGATACATATTGGGGTAGTGATCTACCTGTTCTGCATTCTCGTGAGTCTGGGCGCAGGAGGCGAGCAGAAGAAGGCTCGCCACTGCACCATATAGTATATTCTGGAATTTCATATTTCTCTATTTTAGAAGATGAATCGTATCAGGAATTTGCTCTAGTTGTTGTTCAGCTTAGGTACCTCTGCCTTGTCGAAGTAATACCAGTAGGTATCCTTGAAGGCTGGGTTGCCTCGCTGCTCATTATACTGCTTGAATCTCTGCAATACATCCTGCCTCTTGATATACTTAGCCCATTCGGCTGGTTGTGCCTGGGTTCCTGCCAGATAGATGGCAAGTGCTTCCTGGTATAGCTTCTCGTAAGCTACATTCTGCAGCTTGAGATAATAGTCATCGTAATCGTGCTTGAAGGTTTCCATATCCTTCAGGAGCAGGTCGCTGCAGAGCATATAGTTGATGGCGATATTGTTGTTGGGGTTGCTTTCCATCAGTTCGCTCATGATGGTGTGGCAGTTGTCGTTCAGTCGCAGCGTATCCCGTGTGTTGAGATAAGGACGCTTGTCGATGTACTGCTGCAGGAGGGCTTTGTCATAGGATGAAGCCTTTCTGCCGAGGGCATCAAAAGCACGGTTGGCCCATCTGCTCCATACGAACGTCTTCTGCAGGATGCGCAGATATTTGCGGGCGGCATCATAGTCACCCTTTACCAGATTGATCTCTGCAAGACGCTTCATCATCCGGATGTTGCGATTCTCCGGCGAACATACGTTGGCGAGCATGGCGGCACGCTCACAGAAGGTCATGTCGCCCAATATCCAATACAGTTCGTTGAGGGTCTTGATGGTGAGGGGTGGCGTGTCGGGACCCAGTGTCTCGAAGGTGCCGAGGTTGTTGTTGGGGAATTTCAGCAGCACTGCGGGGAGACTGCGTCCTTGTGCTGAAATCAGGTTATAATAGAACTTCATATAGGAGTTAGGCTCCTTATCTTTTTCTATCATATTGACCACCTTGTTGTAGTTGCCGAAGTAGTATTCGCAATCTGCAGCCAGGGTCTTCTCCAGATCCATCTGTGGCTTTACAAACTTGCCCAAGCCAGGGTGGGTGTATAAGGTTGGGAAATCGACGAAATAAAGGCGTTTGCCCAGCATGATGATGAAGAGGGGGATGGCAATGGCTGCCAGACGGATATAGTTGCCTGGCTTGTTGATATACTTGATGCAGCCTAACAGTACGAGGGCTGCGTATATCCACATGCCACAGCCAAAGAACCAGTGGCAAACCAGCATGCTGATGAAGATGCTGACTGATGTAATCCACTGGGGTAATCTTGTTCCGTTTATGGAAGTATGTCGCTCTGCCAGGCTTTCCAGCTTCTTGACGAACATACGGGTGGAGACCAGAATCTTGGTGCTGAACCGGAAGACATTGGCTCCGCCGGCAATGGCAATGATGCTGCTGAGCCTGTAGTCGTAGTGGAAACTGAAGCACACGAGCATCGTCATCACAGCGATGGCTATGGTGTATGGTATCCAGGTTCCCTTGATGTCGGTATCCTCTACGCCACATCTTACGTTGTATCCAGTCATAAGGATGGATAGGGTCAGTATGGTGGGACCGGCATAACGGTAGTAATAAAACTGCGTGAGGAAGTCGCCTGTCAGGCAAGCTAGCCAACCCGGCTTGTCGAGATAGGTGGTAATATAGTCCCATGAAAACAGAAACAGCTGGTTCTGCTCCTGGTAAAAGAGATGATAGGGATAGAAGAATTGGAAAAACACAAAACTTGCTATTGCCCACAATAAGATGAGTACGTGTACTCCGGGTTTAGTGATCAGACTGTTCATTCTACTATTATTTAGACTACAAAGTTACACAAAAATATTAAGAATGAGCAAAAAATAAGCAGAAAAATGACATTTCCTTATCATTTTTCTGCTTATTTGTATATAAATGTAGGTATGATATTTCTGATATCTGGGTTTTCTGATACTTTTCTTCAGGACCCTATTCCTTCTCTGCAATGCATTCCATTTCTATCAACCAGCCTGGTCGGCATACTTTTGCCTCCACGATGATGCGGGGTATCTGGGGATAAAACTGCTGCATCATTCTATCTACCGTATGATAGTCGGAGATGTCGCGCAGATAGATGATGAAGTACTGGATATCATTCATTGTGGCATCGCCATCTTTCAGTAGGGCTCCGATGTTCTCAAGCAGTCTGCCGGTCTGGCGCACGATGTCTCCTTCATAAACCACATCTCCATGCTTGTCGATGCTGGCTGTGCCGGAGATGAAGTATTGTTGCTTGAACAGTTGGCTTCCTTCTGAATTGCTGGAATGCGTTGGCAGCGTAACCCGTGTTCCTCTTTCGAAGGCTACACCATATTCATGGGTAGGATTCAAGTGCTCCTGTGCCTGGAGATACTTCTTGTCTTCTTCCTTGATATGGGGAACGGTGAGGAAGTCGATGGCTACAGCTGCATGGCGTACCGGAGTGGCGCCACCGATACCTGTGCTGGCGATGTAGTGGGTGTCGGCTGTCAATCCCTCTTTGTCGAAGATGTCATTGCGGGCTTCTACTACGCCCTGATAGTTTACATCGATGTTGGTGACGTATATCCAGGTACGGACCAGGTTGCGTTCCATAGTCATATCCGTATTTTTGATGAGATGCAGATATTTATTGAAAAGGAGGCTTGTCTGCTCGTACGAATCCTTTCCCTTTGCTTCTTCCTCTGTGAGGCGAAGACTGTGGAATAAGATAGGGGTAGCATCATCCGTAGTCTTTACCAGAAGTGAAATCTTACTGCCATTCAGTGGTGTCTGTTCCACGATGGTGAGGTTCGTATCCTTTAGAAACTCCTGATAAAGGAGAGAATCCTCTAACTCTTTTATCTGGTTCTGGGAGTCGCTGAGGAATACCTTGCAATATTGCAGGTCACGTTTTTCCAGTTTCTCCGTATCGAGATAATTACCTAGTTTTAGATACAGAAAGTTAAGGCGAGCATTGAATGAACCCTTAGCTTCTGGTGATAGTATTATGTATTTGTCCATCTTGTTCTTGTCTTTTTTCGAGATGCAAAGATACGGATAATATTTGAGATATAAGAATATAGAGCGGATGAAAAGATAAAAATACCGAGATATGGGGATGGGATGATGCAGGGTATAATTAAAAAAGGGGAAGTAAAGGCTTGTTTTTCTTTACTTCCCCCTATCTTTTTCTTATTTCCTGCTTTAGAGTGATTCAAGCATGCGTTTGATGACTACCTCAGCTGAAATCTCACGGTTGGCTGCCTCTGGAATCACAAGACTGTTCTTGCTCTCGATGACATCATCGGTTACAATCAGACCGCGGCGAACTGGCAGGCAGTGCATGAAACAACCGTTATTGGTCCAGCTCATGTGCTCCTCGTCGATGGTCCAGCTCATATCCTTGCTCAGAATCTCACCATACTGTGCTGGGTCTTTCACGCCCGGACAGCTCCAGTTCTTGGCATAAACGAAGTCTGCACCTTCCAAAGCCTTCTTCTGGTCGTACTCCACTTTGGCATTGCCTACGAACTTAGGATCAAGCTCGTAGCCCTCTGGATGAGTAACCACGAAATCTACATCGGCTGCGTTCATCCACTGGGCGAATGAGTTTGGCACAGCCTGAGGCAAGGCACGGCAATGAGGAGCCCAGGTCAAGACTACCTTAGGACGAGCCACCTTCTTATGTTCCTCGATGGTGATGAGGTCGGCGAATGCCTGAAGAGGGTGAACGGTGGCTGTCTCCATGGCGAAGACTGGGCGACCGCTGTATTTTACAAACTGGTTCACGATGGTCTCGGCATAATCGTAGTCGCGGTCTTTCAGACCGGCGAAGCTGCGCACACCGATAAGGTCGCAGAAGCTTCCCATCACTGGGATAGCCTCCAGCAGGTGTTCGCTCTTGTCGCCATCCATGATGACGCCACGCTCTGTCTCCAGTTTCCAGGCACCTGCGTTTACATCGAGCACGATTACATTCATGCCCAGGTTCATCGCAGCCTTCTGTGTACTCAGTCGGGTACGGAGACTGTTATTGAAGAATATCATCAGCAAGGTTTTGTTCTTGCCTAACTCCTGATAACCGAAACGGTTTGCTTTCACTTCCTGTGCCTCGGCGAGCGCTGCTTTCAAGTCGCCAAGGTCTTCAACATTAAAGAATGTCTTCATACTATCTTATTTTTAATTTCTTGTTTGTCCATTTCCTGTAATCAACCACTTGTAGGTGGTAATCTCTTCGAGTGCCATTGGTCCGCGGGCTCCGAGTTTCTGGGTACTGATGCCTATTTCGGCACCCAGTCCGAACTGTGCGCCATCGGTGAAACTGGTTGGAGCATTCACATAGACGCAGGCTGCATCTACCAATGCCTGGAACTTTTTCTGGGCAGCTTCATTGTTGGAAACAATGCTTTCGCTGTGTCCGCTTCCGTAAGTAGCGATATGTTCTAGTGCTTCATCTTCCGAAGCTATGGTCTTGATTCCCATCTGCATGCTGAGCCATTCGGTGTTCCAGATACTCTTCACGTTGGCATCAGCCTCTGTTGAGCCTGCGGATTTGCAATCCGCAGTCAGCAAACCTACCTCCTTCATCTTCGCTTCGCTTTCCTCTGCCTTATATAATAAGGTGTCAGGATAGTGTCCCTTTAAGGCTTCGTAAGCCTTGGCATCTGCATGAATCTTGGTCTGCTTTTCGGCGAGACCTTCGCAGAGGGCAGGAAGGTCGCTTAATCTGCTTTCATGAATCAGCAGACAATCGAGCGCATTGCATACGCTCACTCTTCGGCACTTGGCATTGGTGATGATGCACTTGCCCATCTCCAGGTCGCCATCCTTGTCGAAGTAGCAGTGTACCACGCCAGCTCCGGTCTCGATAACCGGTACCTTGGCGGTATCGCGAACGAAGTTGATAAGCTTCTTTCCACCTCGAGGAATGCAGAGGTCTATATAGCCTACGGCATTCAGCATTTCGCCTGTAGCCTCATGGGTGGCTGGTAGAAGCGTACATACGTTTGGATCCACGCCATACTTTATCAACACCCTGTGGATAAGTTCGACACCCGCTGAATTTGAGGCGTTTGCATCCTTTCCACCTTTCAGTACGCAAGCATTTCCGCTCTTGAAACAGAGTGAGAATACATCGTAGGTAACATTAGGACGGGCCTCGTAAATCATGCCGATGACTCCGAATGGAACGGCCACTCGCTGTAGGTGCAATCCATTGTCGAGTGTCTTGTTTTTGAGAACTCTTCCTAGCGGTGAGGGCAGGGTACTTACGTGTCTCATATCCGAAGCAATATCCTGGAGTCGCTGCTCTGTGAGTTGCAATCGGTCGTAGAGCGGGTTCGCCTTGTCCATCTTAGCCAAGTCTTCTGCGTTCGCTGCAAGGAGCGCAGGAGTTTCGGCGATGATAGCATCAGCCACCGCCTGCAGGA
>URYG01000171.1 GCA_900551985.1 uncultured Prevotella sp.
GTACATCTTTCAGGGAGTTATCTCGTTCGTTGGCAAAGCGGGTGAGGTCGAAAGAGATGGTGTCTCGCCCCGTGATGCGAGAGCCTTTCACCTGCACTTCTTTTAGCACGAATGCTGTAGAAGCCATACGGATGACGGTTTCTTTTCCCGATGAAATCGACGTTTTTGTCTTTTTATACCCCATAAACGTGGCTTGCAGCTTGTCGTTGGCTTGCTTTTCGGTGACAGGGAGCACGAAGGTTCCGTCCTCCTTTGTTCTTGTAAACTTCAAAGGTTTGCCATTGCGGAGCAGCGTGATGGAGACGTTGGCTAGACGGTTATGGGTCAATGAATCTTCTACATAACCATGAATCCCGGTAGCTGTGTTGTCGTCATCGAGTAAGATAGGAGTGTTTCTCTTGCCCTGCATCGCCATTGGGATGCAGAACAAGAGAAATAAAGCGATGAAACCGATAATTATTTTCTTCATTTATTATTGTAGTTCAATCGGATTGAAGACATTCTTCTTATTCATGAATTTCTTCATGTCAATTGGGTTGCCCTTTTCGTCCTGTATTTTTACGTTCTTGATGTTCAATGTTTCCAACACCATTCCAGGCGTAAACTTCTCTTTGAATTCTCTGAGGTCTTTTTGGCTGATCTCTTCTCTCTTAGCCTTGGGGAACGTGATTGGTGTTGGTGCTGTCAACGTACTTATGCCGATGGCTGTGAATGAATATTCTTTGTTTTCATCGTATGCTTTCAGTATCAAGCCTGGCAGTCCAACCAACTTCCAAGGACCTTCTGGCAAAGGTATGTCTTCGGCGTACCATGCATACCAAGTTCTACCCTTGAAGTTGGTCTTGGCTAGTTGGCAATGATAGCCGATGATGGTTGCTGCGCTGTCGGGGATGAGTTGCCAGTCGGGGGTCTCCACGTTCTCTGTGCATTGGTAATCTGTAGTGCCGACAGATTCTAATTGGATGGATTTGCCTGTAGTTGGATAGTTCTTGTAGTAGGAGAACGGGAATCTTCCACCTTTAGGTAAATCGGAGAAGTCGAAATTGCCAGTCTTGGCTTTTTCGTTCATGAGAGAATCCTTTATCTGTTTCGTTCTATCATAGAAGCTGGTCGCCTTTTCGCCAATGTCAAGGCGCATCTCGCTATCTGTGTAGATGAAGGGTTTGATGGAAGGATTGTTCACCCATTTCCCCTCATAGGTAATGCGATACTTGGCGTTGTCGATGTTCTCGACTTCCTCCTTACTGTTTCCCGAGATAGAGCGCACAGTGACTTTTGTGACTTGTGCTTTTGTTGCAGCACTTCCCATAAAGAGCAAGGTTGCTAAAGCTAAGATGATTTTCTTCATAATTCTGTCTTTATCTATTAAACTGCTTACAAAGTTACACTTTTTGTGGCACTCTGCAAAAAAAATGCAGCTATTTATAGCTTTTTAATAGATGATGAAACAAGCGAAGAGTAAACTAAAAAGTTATCTGTTTTATTTTACATTCCTTTTAGTTGCTCCTTTACTTTCGATATAAGGTCAGTAAATCGAGCTGGAGTTACTCCAGTTCGATAGGGTTGCCCTTGTTGCTTCGGTTTAGAGCGTTGATGGCACCTTCGGGTAATTTCTTAAACGTAAATCCAGTTTTTCTCGCTGTTGCTTTGAGAGCTTCTGCGCCATCAAATTTATGCTTAGCATCTCTCAACTCTTTCTGTGTTACTTTCTCTCTTGCCTTTTCCGTGAAAGTTATGTCTTCTGTCCCATTCAATGTGCTCATACCGATGGCATTGAATATGTATTGTTTGTTCTGGTCGTAAGCAAGTAGAACAAGACCAGGCAGTCCTGAAATTTTCCAAGGTCCTTCGCTTATAGGTATGTCTTCTGAGTACCAGGCATACCAGGTTCTGCCTTTGAAGAGTGCTTTTGCCAACAGGCATTTATAGCCGATGATGGTAGTTGTACTATCTGGGGTAAGCTGCCAGTTTGGTACCTCGATTTTTTCTGTACATTGGTAATAGTTACCAAGGACTTGATCCAGTAAAGTGGTTTGCCCCTTTGATGGATAGTTCTTGTAGAATTCCCAACGGAATTTGCCTCCGCTAGGAATTTTACTCATGTCATGTTGCCCCGTCCTAGCTTGTTCATCCATGATAGAATCGGATATTTGCTTGGTTCTGTCATAGAAATGAGTTGTCTTGCTACCGATGTCCAGTCGCATTTCGCTCTCCCAATAGTTGTAGGGAACTCTTGTGGTATCTGGTACCATCTTCCCATTGTAGGTGATGCGATAGTTTACCTTGTCAATATTGACCACTTTCTCATTTTTGTTGCCTTTCTGAGCATTCAAGCTGCATACTGTGAGTATGGCTGCTAATAATAATGTTATTCTTCTCATAGTCGTTTGATGTTTAGAATTTCGGATGCAAAGGTAACACAAATGATAGAGATAGCCAAATCTGAATTACATATCAGAGGGTACAGATGTATTGATAGCGAGCGAGTTACGATAAGAAAAAACTTAAAATACAAGTCTTTTGTAATGTTTCGATAAGTTAATGGAGCATAGCGAAAAACTTATGAGAGAGCTTATCTGATGATGTCATCGAACGAGTCTACTCCAGTGTCACTTTTGATTCTCGACTTTCTTACCCTGATATTCGAGAGAGAGTATTGCAATATTTGCATCACTTCCTCATCGCTCTTGCCGATATGGTAGAGGATGCAGAAGAGGCTTTGCGATGGATTCAAGTCGTAGTTCGCCAATCGTTCGCTATACTTCTCGTCTATCACCTTGAAGCTGGCGAGAAGCTCTTGTGAGCAAGCGATAGAAATCGATGTTGTTGTCGTATTTTACCCCAAAATGGTCTTGCGCTTTCTTTGCATAGCTTATCAAGATGGAATCAGGCGTATTGCCCCTGTCCATCAAGGCTTGGAAGTAATGATAGTACATGGGTCCCAAGGTGCTGTCCTTGTTCTCTTTGATTTGATTGGCTATTTCGAAAGCTTGGTCGGCAAGTTCCTGGTCTTGGTTGTTGATGCTGCGATAGAGTAGTGCCCAGGCACGGTAGCGGATATTGTTGGTTTGGCGAGCCTCGTCTTCTAACTCTATGGTGTAAATGTTTTGGTGGGTAATGCGGCACAATATGTCGTACATATCCAGCTTCTCCTTTTCTCTCATATTGCTATCGTAGGCGATGGCCTGTGAGAACCATTTGATGGCTTTTGCGGTATCACGATAGTTGTTGAGTATCGAGGCTCCCTTATAATATAAGGAACGTGCGAGAAGGGGTTCATCCTTTTCGTTCACGAAGATGTTGATGGCATCGTTTATGTCGTTGTCTTTATGGATGTAACCTTTGAGCTGATACTCTATCTTGGCAGTTAAGAGCTTATAGTAGCCTTTGTTGTCGTTGCTGTCAGCACGAGAGAGGAATACCTTGGCTTGTGCTGGGTATTCGTCGGCAAGGTCGTCTATCTCAGGGAAGGATAGGCGATATCCAGAGTCCATGCAACTGGCGAGAATGGCTAGCTGCATGATTGTGAACAGAAATATGATGATTTTCTTGCTTGTATAAATCATATTGTTATCGTCAAATTATCAACTTTTCATTTGTTGTTTCAGAAATCTTTTTGCAAAAGTACAATAAATTGTCGATAAGAACAAGAAAAAAGCTTTCTATTTCAGATTTTTGTAGAAACTCGCAAAAATCTGAAATGGAAAGCCGTAGAATTATCTCTATCGCTCGATTGGATTGAAGACACGTTTCCTTGCTTTTGGTTTGATCGGTTTTCCATTCTCATCTGTCCACTTTTCGTCCCTTAGCATCTCGCTTCCATCGTCTCTCAGCTTGATTTTGCTGAGGTCCGACTGGGAAACTTTCTCTGTCTTTTCAGGTTTGGCGTATTTGAGAGTCTCCTTGCCTTTCAGGTCTTCCAGTCCAATGGTGTTGAGATAGAATTGTTGCTGTGCATCGTAGGCACGGAGTATGAGACCAGGCAGACCGCAGAGTTTCCAAGGACCTTCTGGCACCGGGATATCCTCAGCATACCAAGCTAACCAAGTTCTTCCCTTGAAGTTGGTCTTGGCGAGTTGGCAATGATAGCCGATGATGGTTGTAGTGCTGTCTGGAATGAGTTGCCAATCGGGAGTCTCGTCCTTTTCGATGCAGTGATAGGTTCTCATAGCCCACGATTCTTGAAATAGGGTCTGCCCATTCTTAGGGTAGTTTTTGAGAAATTCAAAGTCCATACATTTTACCGGCTCGGCTTTTCTTAGGTCAATGACACCGCCAGTAAGGAACATTTGTAAGACTTGCTGCTTCCATTGCTCCTTGGACTGGTTATAGAAGTGAGTGATGTTGCTGCCGATGTCGAGTCGCATCTGTGCCTTGCGATAGATATACGGTATTTGCGTGGTGTCGTTCACCTGTTTTGCATCGTAGGTGATGCGATACTTCACTTGATCGAGGTTGAGCGTGTCCACGCCCGATCTCATCTGTGCTTTTGCGGTCAGGCTGCCTAAGGCGAGGATGGCTGCAAGAATCATTAGAATCTTTTTCATGTTCTCTATTTATTTTTTGATGTTTATTTATGAGTAAGACGCAGAGATAGGGAAAAGGTAAACTGAATAATGATGGTTTAGTTGAATTATCTGAAGCAGAAGTAGTCTATGTAAATAATATTCTAGGAAGAGATAATCTGGAAGAAACTCCCGTAAAATGGGAGAAGAAGAGATTGAAAATTTTCCTTAAGGGAAATAAAATCTTCCCTTAAGAGATATTTCCATCACATTTAATCTATAAAGTTATTTCTTTATGTATTTTGCGGCATCTGTTTTCCTTCATTTTATTCTTTATGCCAACGGCAATCATATTCTCTAAAGTCGGATGGGCAGTCCCATTTACAGATGTTGCTGACGGCAACGCCTGATTTAAGAGAAAACTGGCAAAACGCCAACAGAATGGCGTACAAAACGCCCCTAAAAGTGCTTATAATAGCCCAAAAGTCATTTTTTTTAGGACTTTTGGGCTGTTATAAGCACTTTTTTATTATCTTTGCACGCAAAAAGCAATAAAATATGTTGATAGGAAGAGAACAAGAGCAAGAGATGCTGCATAAAGCTTACGAGTCAGATAGCTCACAGTTTGTTGCAGTGTATGGTAGAAGACGTGTGGGCAAGACCTATCTAGTCAGAGAGTGTTTTGCGGATAAATTCGTTTTTCAACATTCTGGTGTTGCAAAAGCAAGTACAAAATTGCAATTGCGTTATTTTAAGGAGTCGCTACTAAAGAGCGGATTCCCAAAGGCTCGTTTGCCCAAAGATTGGATAGAGGCTTTTTCGATGTTGGAGCAATTGATAGAGCAATCAGAAGCTGAGAAGAAAGTGGTTTTCATAGATGAAATACCTTGGATGGATACTCCTCGCTCAAATTTCATTACAGCATTGGAATACTTTTGGAATAGTTTTGCCTCTGCACGCAAGGATGTCCTTTTGATTGTTTGTGGCTCTGCTACATCCTGGATTATTAATAAGGTGTTGAAAAATCATGGCGGTTTGCATAATAGAGTAAACCTCCGTATATCTTTACAACCTTTCACTTTGCACGAATGTGAACTGTATGCCAAAAGCATCAGTATGCGCACAACCCGTTATGAATTGCTGGAATATTATATGGTATTGGGTGGTGTTGCTTTCTATTGGTCTTTGTTGGACAAAGGAAAGAGCGTGGCTCAAAATATAGATAGCCTATTGTTCTCAATAACAGGTCAACTACACAATGAGTTTAACGAGTTGTATGATTCTTTGTTCAACAATCCTGAACCTTACCTGAAAGTTATCAACGTCTTGGGAACCATTAAGGTGGGAATGCCTCGTACTGAACTGCTAGAAAAGATAGGATTGTCGAGTGGTGCCAATATCACTCGAATTCTTGACGACTTGGAAGCATGTGGCTTTATCCGTAAATACAATGCTTTTGGCAAGAAGCGGAATGATACTATTTATCAGCTGATAGACAACTTCACATTGTTCTACTTCAAGTTTATGAAAGACAATAAAGGTGGCGATGAGCATTTCTGGTCGCATAGTTATTTGTCGCCTGTGAGATACACATGGGTTGGCTTGGCGTTTGAGCGAGTATGTATGCAACATGTAAATCAAATCAAGCACAAGTTAGGCATTAGTGGTGTCTTGACAAGTGTTTCTTCCTGGTCTGTCAAAGATGACCCTGTTTATGGTCAAGGTGCGCAAATTGACCTGTTGATAGAACGTGCAGATAATGTAGTGAATGTTTGCGAGATTAAGTTCTCGCAAGATAAATATGTCATTAGTCAGGACTATAGTCGGAATTTAGCACATAAGATAGAGCGTTTCTTGCAGACCACGAAGACCAGAAAGACTTTGCATCTCACAATGATAACAGTAAATGGTCTTGCTCATAATGAGTATTGGGGGATGGTGCAGAGCGAAGTCGTGGCAGATGACTTGTTTCATGAATAAAAAAACGGCAAAATACCAACAGAATGGCTGTTTTTTTATAAGGTTAAAAGATGGCTTTTTCGTGGAGGTAGTTATCTAATATTGCTAATATATTATTCGTTTCTTGCATAATCGTTGGGATAATAACAAGATATTATCAGTTGCAAAGATACAAAAAATAATGTTATGTTCCAAATAAAAATGAACTAAAAAGTCAAAATCCCTTATAACCTTGTCTTTTGTCCTCAAAAGCAAAGAACTCCCGTCTCTTTTCTGAGATGGGAGTTCTTGTTTAAAAGGAATACTGGGCGGAAATCATCAGTTCGCGAGGGCGAAGATGATAGCTGTCGGTCAATGTACTGATGCCGCTATAGATGGTTTCCATAT
>URYG01000172.1 GCA_900551985.1 uncultured Prevotella sp.
CATCATCCCGCATACTGAGATAATCTACAGCAGCCAGAAAGTCTTCCGTATTGATGTCGGGAGAAGCCGTACGGCGAGGCTCACCAGAAGATTCGCCTGTAAACGAAGGGTCGAAAGCGATGGTGATGAATCCACGCTCTGCCATGGTCTGTGCATAGAGACCTGAACATTGCTCCTTGACGGCTCCGAAAGGACCGCTCACGGCAATGGCTGGCAACTTTCCTTCAGCGTTCTTTGGAATATAGAGGTCGGCTGCAAGAGTAAGACCATATTGGGTCTTGAATGTCACTTTCTCATGATTCACCTTCTCACTTTTAGGAAAAGTCTTGTCCCAGTCCTGTACTAATTTAATCTCTTTGTCCTTAGTTTCTGCTTTTACTTTTGCCTGGATTCCTGCACAACAGATGATGGCAGCTGCTAAAATTGTGAATATTCTTTTCATGATTCTATTTCTTTACGATTTTCTTTCCGTTTTCAATATAGACACCTTTGCTGGGAGCCTGCTTCAGCTTTCTCCCGTCAAGCGAATATTTTCCGCTTGGAGCCTTCTGGTCTGCAAGCGTTTGCTTAATTCCGGTAGCAGTGCCCGATGAAAGTGTCACTTCTATGCTACCTCCTCCGGCATTGAGAAACGTCTTTATCTCATCCCTGCTCATTCCTTCTATCTTGCCCAAACGGGTAAACGACCAGGAATTTGAGCCATAATAAAGGCAGATGTTATTGCCCTGGTACAGAATCACATCGCCAGCAGTTGTGGTGATACTCTCGTTGTCTTGTGGCAGATTGAAACCTATGTAGCCCACTTTCTCGAAGTTGCCATAGTCATCAGCCTCGTAGGTGATGTCTCCCTTTTCCAACTGTGCCAGAAGTGCTCTTGTTGATGAATTTTCAACGAGCTGGCACGAAACCGTCTTTCCGTTGATCGTAATGTTCATTGTGCTTACTGATTTGTCAGATGGCGTAGCTTCTACCTCATTGCTTTGGCAAGCCATAGCTGTCAGCGCCATGAACATGATGTAAATGTGCAAAACCAATCTTTTCATATTAAACCTTTTTGTTTGATGATTAAAAAACTGGTGCAAAGATACGTACATTTCTCTAAAGAGCTTATACCTGGTTTTCGGAAGACATTACCGTTATTCCGTTTCTATCAAAACATGCTTCCTTGTATTTATGCAGTCTTGCGATATTCGCTTGGTGTCTTGCCCGTCTGCGCCTTGAAAAAGCGGATGAAGTGCTGCGGATATTCAAAGCCGAGGCGCTGGCTTACTTGCGTGATGCTGAGGGTTTCATCATCAAGCAGTTGGCGGGATGCCGTAAGCAATCGGTCGTTTATCATACTCTTGGTTGTCCTACCAGTCTCTGTCTTGACCAAATCACCGAAATATTTGGTAGAATAGCAGCATTTGTCGGCAAAGTAGGCTACGGTAGGCAGACCCTCACGCTCTGCTTTCCGGGCAATGTATTCATCGAGCAGAGAGATGAACTTCTTTACCACCGAATGATTAATCTCCTCGCGTGTGATAAACTGACGGTCGTAGAAGCGCAGACAGTAGTTCAGCAGCAACTCGATGTTGGAAACGATGAGTTCACGCGAATGCTTATCTATAGGATGCTGCAGTTCCTGCTTGATCATTGAGAGCACATCACGGAAGATATTGACCTCGGCAGCGGACAGGTGTAATGCTTCGTTGCTCGTATAGTCGAAGAACTCGTATCGTGAGATGTTCTTGCCAAGCTGGGTGCGGTTGAGCAGGTCGGGATGGAACGCCAATACCGTATATTTGGCAAACGCAACTCCAGGAATGGGTTCCACCTTAATCGACTGTCCCGGAGCAAACGAGGTTACGGTCATCTCGTCAAAATCATATTCTGTTCTGCCGTATGACAATTTGCAGCCCTTGTTTTCCTTCAGAAAGAGGGCATAAAGTCCGTAGTGATGCACAGCCTCCTGTATAGGAGAGGCGTTTTCCACACGCACAACGCTTACCAGGGGATGAAGCGTTTCCACCCCTATGAAGTCGTTGAAATCCTGTATGGTATTAAAGAAAAATTCCTTCATAATCCTATTGCTTTTAAATTTCTTGGGTGCAAAGATACGCACATTCTCCTGAAGAGCTTATACCTGGTTTTCGGAAGATATTACCATTATCGGAGATTTATTCCATTCTGCCATATTTCATTTCCACGCCTTCTTTATCATATTGCTTGCGTTTGCCGGTTGGCGGCTCAGTAAGCGTGATGCGAACAACAGCCGTGCGTGAAAGGGAACGGGCGATGCTCTGGTCGAAAGCATCCATGTGTTGAGGAAGGAAACGCTCACAGATTAGTCGGAGACCATGAATCTTCTCTGCATCCTCGGTCACGATTTCTGCCTTGCCGAATGCAATGGCTGATTTGAACTGCAGGGTGAAACTGCCGTCCTTCGGACCAACCGTAGGCGCACAACGGGTTACGGCTGAAAGGCAAACCTCGGGATGAGCCTTGATTGCCTCCAGCTTCTTGCCTTCCAGGGCACCATGAAAATACCAATTCACATCATCATCAGATGCGAGCGAAAGCGGTAAGCCGTAAGGTTTGTCGTCTTCGTCAATGAAACTTACAGTTATATACGGAGCCTTGTGCATTACTTCCAATGCCCACCCACTATCCATTGCTCTTGATTCCTTTCTCATTTTTATCCTATTATTTTATATCTGTTATACTAAACACCTTTACCATATCAGAAAAAATACATCTTTCTTGCTATATATATGATCATTTAATATTACTTCTAATGTCTTGATTTGGCTCTGGTTCCGCAGCCATTATTGGCTGCTCCTCAGGAAGTATGTATCTACTGCTGATGTGGAGACCAGAATCATTGTTCGCTTCTATCTCTCCACGCAGTCGTTCTTTCAATTTGGTGTTTCTGTTGATTACCGTCAGATTGCGTATTGCATAAGCGAGAGCTTTGGGCTGACCGATTAGCACACAGATTTTTTTAGCTCTCGTAATGCCTGTGTAGATGAGGTTGCGCTGAAGCATCACAAAATGAGTCATCAAAACTGGGATTACCACGATCGGATATTCCGAACCTTGCGATTTGTGAATGGTAGAAGCATAGGCCAATGTTAGTTCATCAAGCTCCGTTGCTTCATATTCCACCAGATTGTTGTCAAAGTTGACACATAGTGTGCGGTCTTCTATGTTGACTTTTTCTACAGTTCCGATGTCACCATTGTACACATTCTTGTCGTAATTGTTACGTATTTGCATCACACGGTCGCCCAACTTATAGGTCGTACCACCACGGCTGATGCCCAATGTAGTTGTATTGAGTGCTTGCTGTAGCAGCATGTTCAGGTTGGCAGCACCTACCACACTTCTTTGCATCGGCGTAAGTACCTGGATATTGCTTAAAGGCTGATTGTAAGCCTTTGGCAAGCGATACTTCACCAGTTTTACTATTTCTTCAGCCACTTGTTCCGGGTCTTCATTTTTGATAAAGAAGAAGTCGGTCTGCTTGCCGTTGCTCGTATCCGGATAACGCCCTTGGTTGATGGCATGGGCACTCATGATGATTCTACTGGATTGAGCTTGTCGGAAGATGCGGGTTAGTCGAACTACGGGAATCTTCCCGGAGTCAATAATGTCACGCAAAACATTGCCAGCTCCAACACTTGGCAACTGGTCAATATCACCCACAAGCACTAAGCGCATGTGTTCGGGAATAGCCTTCATTAGATTATACATCAATATGATGTCAATCATGGAACACTCATCCACAATCAGCGCATCACCTTCCAGTGGGTTCTCCTCATTACGTTTGTAACCATCTTGCGGATTAAACTCCAACAGTCTGTGAATGGTCTTGGCTTCCATATTGGTAGCTTCGCTCATTCGCTTGGACGCACGGCCAGTAGGTGCTGCAAGCAAAATCCTCATTCCTGCCGTTTTATACGCAGCAATAATACCTTGCGTGGTGGTGGTCTTACCTGTACCAGGACCACCGGTCAGTACCATCACTTTCGAGCGAACCGCTTGTTGGATGGCAGCAATCTGAACCTCGTCATATTCTATACCAGAGACCTTTTCAATCGCTTTAATATCAGCCTTTAATCCGAGATTATTTGCTCCTTGACTATTTATTAAGGTCAAGAGTTTCTTTGCCGTACCACGTTCAGAATGATAGAATGGAGGCAGATATATAGCTTCATTCTCACGGATGAGATCTTCCGAAGCAATCATCTCTGAAATGGCTTGTCTGATAGGTTCTTCGTCCGCTTCAAGCAGTTTCTTGGCAGCTTCTACAAGCTGCTCTTCTATAGCATATACATGTCCTTCGTTAGAAAGTTCATTCAATGTATAGCTTATGCCACTTTTGCAACGCCTCAAATCGTTTTTCTCGTAGCCCATCTTAGAGGCAATGCCATCAGCGGTTTTGAATCCGATGCCCCAAATGTCATCTGCAAGGCGATAAGGATTCTCTTTCACGTTGTCGATGCTTTCCTTGCCGTACTGACGATATATTTTGGCGGCATAAGCAGTACTTACTCCGTATTGTTGCAGGAAGATCATTACATTCTTGATGTCCTTCTGTTTCTCCCAACTGTCTCGTATTTTCTCAACACGTTTCTTACCGATGCCAGCTACTTCATATAGTCGCTCGATGTCATCTTCAATTACCTCGATGGTATCAGTACCGAACCTCTCAACTATCAGATGAGCATACTTCGGACCAATGCCTTTCACCAGTCCGCTTCCCAGATATTTCTCTATGCCATATACAGTTGCAGGCATCACTTCTTCCCACGTCTCGCATACGAATTGTCGTCCGTATCGCTTATCTACTTTCCAGTCACCATTACACAATAGTACAGCCCCCACTGGTACATCCAGCAGGTTGCCCACCAAGGTAACAAGGTCTGAATAATCCTTGACCTTAACCCTCATCACGGAATATCCATTCTCTTGATTTTGGTAGGTAATGTGTTCTACTACGCAACGTATCTTTATCATTTATTTTATGTCTATCTCTGTGAAACGATTAAAAGTTTGCTGAAAACTCCATCAGCATTTTCTGGGCGAGGAAAGAGCCGCAGCTGTTGCCCAGAAGCAAGTCGGGCTGTTCCCGGTCGATGATGGAGCGAATCTCCTTCAGTGCCTCCTTGGGGTGCAAAGGCAGGTCGGGAGTCAACACCACCGCCGTCCCCTCAAACGCCTCTTTCAAGGCTCTCGCCATCGCGCAGCTGCCCGTGGCGAAGAATCCGTGTAGGAATAATATCTTCTTCATGCTCTAATCATTTGATGATGATGCGCATATAATCTAGGAGGATAAACTATGCTCAACTCCCATATTAGCGCAATTTATCTGCAAAAATACAAAAAATATTCAGAAAAGTGATTGTATGGATGGATTTTGTTTGCAGGGCGAACTTGATTTAACCTTATTTTATAAGATTGAGGGATGTTGAGGGATATTTTGAAATCCGAAATCCTTAATGACCTTAATGACCTTGACCTTAATGACCGGATTCATGAATACATGTACCCATATACATCAAGGGGGAGTTTGCTCGTGATGAGTAAACTCCCCTAATTATCTTAAAAAATCTTATTTGTTCAATAGAAAGTTTTGATATTCAGAATATAATCACTATATTTGCACGTAATATTAGTGGTGTTATTATGTGCAATATTAAATATTATATAGATGAAACAGCTGCATATTTCGGCAATATGTTGGGCGAAAAAGTAGCATTGGAACCAGCAGATAAAGATTTGTTGGAAAGAATCCCTATGAATGTTTCTTCCAGGTTCTCTTTTTATAAAGGATGTATTTTAGGGCAGCACATTCTGATGGCTTACCTAAAAGATGGTGACTCTGTGCCACCTACCCAGTTGAATAAACAATTGGATATTATACATCGACAGACACAGCTCGTCGTCGTATTAATCACTCCATGCATTTCATCTTATAATAAGGTAAGATTGGTGGCACAAAAAGTTAACTTTGTTATCCCCCAAAGGCAAATGTTTCTGCCATTTCTCTTGCTTGACATCAAACCAGACAGAAAGGTTGGCTTGGATTTGAAAGAAACCATTCCTCCCTTTGCCCAATGTTTGTTGCTTTATCATTTGCAGATAGAATCCATTGTTGGGGCAACAGGTTATGGACTGAGCGATAAGTTTGGCGTTTCTTATGCGACAGCAAACAAATCATTGCGCTGGCTTGTCTCAAAAGATCTGATTAAGTTGGAAGGAACAAAGACCAAGACGGTGCAAATCGATTTAAGCAATAGGGAACTTTGGAATAAAGCATTGCCATTCTTGGTCTCTCCGATAGAGCAGCTTTACTATACGGACGCCATACTTGAAGGACAACAGATAAGTGGGATGAATGCGCTGGCTTCCTACACGATGCTAAATGAAGAATCAAGGCAATCTTGGGCTGTAACAAAGAAAGAGCTGAAAACTTTGGCCATCGTAACCGACAAGCAGTTCGGAGAAAATGAAATCCAAGTATGGAAGTATAACCCCAAAATGTTAAGTACTGAAGAAGTGGTTGATAAGCTCTCGCTTTATCTGTCATTGAAAGACAATGAAGATGAGCGAATACAAATAGAGTTAGAACGATTGATAAATGAAATGTCATGGTAAGAGGAATAGATACATTTAAGGAGTTGATGAAGACCTTTCAAGTCGGCAGGACTTGGCAATGTGACGAGTCAACAAATTGTCGAACAACTTAAGAAATCAATGTTGTAGTTATGGTTAAGATACAATATGCTTCAG
>URYG01000173.1 GCA_900551985.1 uncultured Prevotella sp.
TTATTGGTTGTTTTTTTAGTCCATAAGATGATACACTCCTCCTTTGTTGAGTCTGGTCTGAATATCCTGATACAATAAGTAGGATTTTCCTGCTCGTCTGATACCTACGAGAATATAATTCGACTTGTCGCCGAAAAGGAAATCTCGGTGAACCAGTTTGTAGTTCGGGATGGCTATTTGCTTCTCGATGATGATATTTTTGATAATTTGCTTGTCCATACAGAAATATTTTAAAGTATACTTTGCAAAAATACGAAAATATTTCTAACTATACTTTGAAATAATCCTGGAAATGGCTTGTTTAAGGAAAATTAATGTTTTTCCTATGATTTTCTGTTCCTAAGGTGAAAAGCAAATGGATTAGGCTTGCCTTCTATAGAAGAGGGGGATTTCCCTGGAGGCTGCGTTCCAGTTACCCTGCTAAATCTTCCAGATTCCAGTTCTTCCAATTAATTTTAAGAGGGTATGCATCTTTCGCTTGTCCGTCTGCTTTACTTTTTTATATTGTGTAACATATTGATTATTAATTAATTATATATATATATATAAAGGAGGGTAGGATGGACATGCTGAAAAATTAATTGGAAGATTTGGAATTTGGAAGATTTTGTTAGCTTGCTTCTGTCTAAAAGGTTAATAATCAAATAGTTAAATAAGTTCTCTACTTTCCGAAATCAGAAAAAAGAAAATATTTCTTCCAAAAAAGGGGCGTTTTTCGGGATTTTATTCGTATTTTTGCCCTGTCGTTTGATACGATTTCAACAACAAACAATTCAAAACCTAAAAAAATAGTTGGATTATGAACATATTTAAAAAGCTATTTGGTGGCCAAAAGACTACTGAAGAAGTGAAACAGGAGAAGGAAAAAGACTTCGACATGGTGAAATATGATGGTGTTCGTGCTCTCCGCATGCATCAATTTGACCTTGCAGCCAAGTCTTTGGAACACGCTCTGCAGTTGAATGCCGAAGATTTGGAATGCCGCGACTATCTCTCGCAGGCTTACATCTCTATGGGTGATCTGCAGAAAGCCTATGAGCAGTTGCAGATTCTCTCGGAAGCCCAGACCGACAACGTGGCGGTGTGGCTGCGTATGGCGGATGTGGCGTATATGATGGAGAACTATACTGCCATGTTGGAGGTATGCGATAAGGCTCTTCACCTGGACACATCGAATCTGCAGACCTATCTCTATTCTGCCAAGGCTTGCCGGGGATTGGGCGAACCCATCCGTGCCGTGTCGATGCTGACTGAGGCGATAGGCAAGCGTGAGGATTTCTATGCCGCCCGATTGCTTCGTGGCAGCATCCTGCTGGATCAGGCTCAGCTTTCCGAGGCAGAACTCGATGCAACTTTCCTCTATGAGCATATTCCGGGCAACGAGGATGTGCTGTTGCTGAAGGCTCGTGTAGAGAAGGCGCAGGGAAAGATGGAGGAGGCTGAACAGACCTACGGTAAGGTGATGGATGTAAATCCTTTCTCTATTGATGCGTATCGTGAGCGCAGCGAGGTTCGCAGAAGTCTGGGTGATAGTGCCGGTGCTGCCGAGGATGAGGCTGCTGCCAAGGAAATGGGTGCCGAAATTCCGGAACCATCAGAAGGAATAGAGCAGAAAATCAAGGAGAAAATGCAGCAGTTGGACCCCTACAAGGTTTTCCATAACGAATAAAAACTGAATAATAGAATTTCATCTTTCTAACTGGAAAAAAATATTTTCCCAGTTAGAAAGATTATTTTTTATAACTACAATTGTTTTTTATAACTACAAGTCGTCGTTTTCATCGTTTATAGACGATAAAATGTGGGCGTTTTTGTCGTCTATAAACGATAATATGCGTATTTGGATTACTGATCTATCTGATACCATTATCTCTATCGCTATTGTTCAACTTACGGTTGCCTGCATGATATCTGCGACCATGGTTGAAGTTGAAACTGGCAGTAAAGACAAGCATGTTGCCCTGGTCTGCAAGACGAACTTTGTTTTTCTGCTGCACATACTTGTTGAAAAGTTCATCCTTATACACGCAGCCATGAGGATAGAAAACGAATAATCCGAGAACGCCAAACTGCCAGTTCTTATAACTGTAGGTTACGGCAAGATTAGAGGAAGGCTCTCCACCGTTCGTCTTTTCTCCCCAGAAACTCTTTTCCACCTTATAGGCACCATAGCCAATGTACCAATTGCCTGTCATGTACCGAATTTCTGCTCCATACCTGAAGTAATTGAACTCGTGGAAATAATCCAAACCCTTTGTCTTGACATTCTGATACTCGCACATGAGGTTCAAATCCAGATGATCCTTGATGAGGTGAACTTCTGGAGTCAACAGCAGGTGCTTGTAATCATGACTCTTCTGATTCTCCGGTTTGCTCACAAAGAGATAAGAGCCATCCTCCCGCTTTTCGGGCAAGATAGAAGTAGCTATAGGCTTGTCGTAATACGTCCAGTTTCCCTCCAGATACACAGACATCAGCGGAATGTTCCAGGAAGCCGACAAGGTATTGTTGTAGCCGGTAAATGGCTTCAGACCGCTATTGCCGTCACGTGCCTCAAAGCTGTTGGAATATTGGCGCAACTCGCTCAAGTCGGAAAGGCTTGGGATGTCTGACGTGATTTTGCTGCTCCATTTGAAACTCAGACGGTCGCTAGCCTTTGCCTGTAAAGTTACCTGTGGGCGAAACAGCCATTTGCTGTATCCGTTCTCCCCCTGATGGATGGAAGACCTTGTTGCGCCAACTCCCACCTGATAACTGAACCACTTCTGCTGTCCCTGTAGCTGGGTGAAAAGATAGAGATTGCTGTACTTCAATTCCGTATCAGCATTACTGCTTCCCACATAGATGTTATCTGTGTGGCTGATATTATATTGTCCACCTACCGATAAAGCCATCTGTTTCCAGTTCTTGCTGTATGTTCCTTCACCAATAAGAGAGCGCTTTCTGCCAGTTGCATCATAACTGTAATCAGTCAACGGAGCGTTCTTTACAGATTCCTCCGGCGATTTGTTGAACGTATATTCCCTCATACGATACTGGTAATCTGTGCCGATGTAAGTACCCACCAGGTTCAGAGCCAGGTTCTGGTCATGGGGCATGTTGAGTGAATAATAAATATCCAGGGATGGAATCTGCTCCAGCATTTTTCTGTTGTTTTGCAGATATTGATTTGCTTTGCCGCTTTCCTGATAAAGCTGGTTCATACCTCTCACCGGACTGTTATGATTGTAGAAATTCAACCGCACATTCAATGTATATTTGTCTGGCTCACTAAGATTATAGCCCAACTGTACATTATTGGTGGTGTATAGGAACGGCGAGTCATAGCCTAGATAATTGCGATGCAGAGTTTCTCCGGTAGGCAGATGATAAGTACCGAGACTCTCATAGCTTCGTTCCTCTACCGAGCGATAGGAGAAACTGTAGTTGATGCTGAACTCCGATTTCTTCACATTGTATTTGAAATATCCGTCGCTATTATTGAAACCTGCCTTGGTGCCTTGCATCGTAGAAACTCCACCCACATAACCGGCATAACGTCGGCGGACCTGATAGTTGATGACTGCATCCAGATTGCCGTCTCCATATTTGAGTCCAGGAACATTGATGAATTCCACTTTGGAACTTCATCCGGCTGCAAGGCCAAGACATCCTGCATGCTCGCCTTTACATCGTTGATGCGTATTTGCACAACTCCGCCCTTTAGTGACAGAACTTTGCGTTCAGCACGATTCACGATAATGGTAGGCAAAGACATGTTGTCCAACAGATCATAACCATTGGCGGCTGTTTTCACCTGCTCTTTTGTAGGGAAAATGATTTGTCTATCTACTTTTTCCACAACCCTTGCGGCTTCAACGGTCACACCTTTCAACAGGTATGAATTCGCCTGCATCTTCACATTTCCGATGCGGGCAATAGGTACCAGCTTACAAATCGTCTTATAGCCCACGAAGGAAACCTTCATAAGGGCCTGCTTCTGCTGGCAGGGGATGACGAAATCGCCATTGGCGTTGCTCACGCCTCCACAGAGAAAGGAGGAATCCTTCGGGTTGAGCAGCTGGATATTGGCGAATTCTACAGGAAGATTGTGATTGTCTATCAATCTGCCTATCAGCTTGCGCTCGCTCTTGCGCATACATTCCACCGTGATGAGGCTGTCGCCCACGGTCATCTGCATCGGATAGAAGCCGATTACCTTGCGGATGGCATCGGGAATATTGGCTGTTTTCACGTTTTGGGTAACTGTGAAGTCCTCCAGTTCGTTGTAGATGAAACTGATTTTGTAGCGCTTGGAAGCCTTGTCGAGGTCGATGAGAACGTCCGACATGCTGCGGTCGTGATAGTTGCGCTGGATGTGCTGTGCGCTCATCGCCAGGGCGAACGTGCACAGCAGGAATATGATGGCTGAAAATCTTCTCATAATGATATTGCTTTTTAACTTGTTATTTCACAATCAGCTCGTTTTGTTGCAATTCGATGTTTACGTTCTCGAATTGGTTCAGTTCTTTTACGATGTTCTCAATGCTCGAATGACTGTCCCATTCGTAATAGAGGCGGAGGGTCTTGTCCTCGTTATTCTCAAACTTCACTTGTAAATCATAATAAGAAGCAATCTCAGAAATCATCTTCTCGAAAGCCACATTCTCGAAAGTCTTGTGAATGGCAAGCTTTTCTGGTTTCGGATGAGTCAGGGAATCCTTTTCTGTTACCTGCTTTGCGGAATCTGATTTTATGGTTTTCGGATGAGCATCTGCGGTTATCTGGGTTGGTTCCTGGCAGCGCTTGATGTAAGTATGGATTGCAGCAAAGGCTATACCCGAAATCAAGACGAAACCGGCGATGGATGCTGCCAGTTTGTGCCAGGAAGTTATAGGATGGGATGCTGCTTCCTGAACAATAGGATGGGATTCTTCCTGAAGATGATGCTCCTGGCTGAATTTATCCCATTCCTCATCTATATTTACGATAGGAGAGGGGTTTACAAGTGCCGAATCCACTTCCATCATCGTCTGATAGAGTTTTCGGCATTCCTCATCCTGCAATATTTCACGAATCTCCTCATCAGAATACTTCTCCTGATGGTCGATGATATCCAGTATTTTTTCAAACTTGTCCATAATAAATCTGCTAAGGGTTAAACTTTTGTTTTAATTTTCTGATGCCTTGCGCCAGATGCTTGTAAACTGCCACTTCGCTGATGCCCAATTCCGTAGCAATCTCCCGATATTTCAGTTTCTGCCGAAAGCGGAGATCGAGCACCTTGCGGGTTTGTGGCGTTAGTTCAGCATCCATATAAGCCAGAATTGCCTCGTATTTGTTGGTTTCCCTGTCTATTTCAGCAATCGTCGCTTCCATGGGAGCTATCGAAGGCGAAGCATCGGCTTTCAGGAGATGATGAACCCGGTCTTTCATCTTCTGTCGGCTCAACAGGTTGAGGCATTTATGGCGCACACACACCAGAAGATAGCTCCCGGCGTTGGCGGAAGGCAGGGGCGAATCGCTGGCTATTGTCTCGTTATCAAGACCCAGTTGGGTCTTTCCGTCGAGCACATCGGCAAAGACTTCGCTCACCACATCCTTGCTGGCTGCATCATCCTTCAGAAGTACCCTGGCCAATTGGTACATCCTCAGATAATGCTGCCGGAAGAGCTGTTCTATCGTTTCTTTGTTTATTTGCATTACTTTTATTTCTTTTCTTTTGCCTATATTACAATCGAATTTTCATTTTCCTAACCCTTAGCAGAATATTTTTTAATGCAAATTTTTAAAACGTCAAAATTACCCTATCGGACTTGCTCCTTCTTCAGATGCTTATACAGCCACAGGAAGGCGGGAATGAGGAAGAGATCTGCCATAACCCACGCCACAGGATCGCCGAAGCAGACACCCGTCCAAGCCAGGGCAGGCACCAGCCAGAGACTCACGCCGCATCTCGCAATCATTTCCATCACGCCACTCAGCAGCGAGAGGTTGCTGTAACCCAACCCCTGGATGCTATATCTCAGGATGGTGAGCAAACCTAAACAAGGATAGAAATAGTTGGCGATGCGCATAAACTGGGCAGCATAAGTCACCACTTCTGCCTCGCCCTTATCTACGAAGAGCATCATCATCTCATCGGCAAACGGATAGATGAGCAGGAAGGTGAAGACGAAATAAGCCAGCATCATCTTGATGGCAGCCCTTACGCCCTGACCGATCCGTTCCAATTTCTGAGCGCCTAAGTTCTGTCCGCAATAGGTAGCCATCGCCACTCCGATGTTCTCGAAAACGCAGGTAAAGAGGTATTTGATGCGCATAGAGGCAGTAAATGCAGCCACATAAACCGTTCCCAAGGCGTTGTTCGCACTCTGGAGCATAATAAGACCAATGGCGGTAATGGAGAACTGTAGGCCCATCGGAACACCATTGTTCAGCAGAATGCTTATCTTCTTATTATCGAATTTTCTTTCTTCTCCCTTCGGAATCAGAATCTGCATCTTCTTCTTGATAAACCAGATACAGAGCAATACGGAGATTCCCTGCGAAAGCCAAGTGGCAATACCCGCTCCCTCTACGCCTAACCCCATGCCGAGAATCAGAATGCCATCGAGAATGATGTTGATGACAGAGGCGGTGATGAGAAAATAGAAAGGCTGCTTCGAGTTGCCCAAGGCACGGATCTGACCGGAAAGCAAGTTGTAGGCGATGGTAAAAGGAATCGCCACAAACTGCAGCATCAGGAAGATGTAGGCATCATCAAACACCTCCT
>URYG01000174.1 GCA_900551985.1 uncultured Prevotella sp.
CTTTTACAATACGAGGTTTATCTTGTGGTTTACTTGCTACTAATAGGCAGAATTTGAACATTCGATGAATGTCGAATAAGCCTTCCTTGTTCTCAAAATCGTATAATGAAACCAATCTATTCTCATCAATCAACTTCGAGAAGAATGCCTTGTTGCTATCATTTACAGCAATACCAGTAGGCAACACAAGTCCCCATGCCTCTTTTGAGAAAGAGAGGCATAACTCTGCAAACATAGGGTACAGGTCTATGTCTCCAGTAGCAGTCAAATCAAATCTGCCTGCTAAGCGAGCGAAGCGGCTAAGGGCTTCTGCATCTGCAAGAGCCTTGGCATATTCCTTATATAATGTTGGGTCTGAAGTCTGTAAGGCTTCTATCGCTTCTTTGCGTTGACTTGCTGTGCCAGCATTTACAATGTCGGCACGATTGTGACTTTCAAACCATTTCTTGTCTTCTACCTTAATCTTATCCCATGGCGGATTTCCGCACATCACGTCAAATCCCTTATTGGCAGCAAATACCTCAGGGAACTCCACGCACCAATGGAAGAAACGCTGCTCATCAGCCATACGCTTTACTTCTGTCTTGAAATCGGCAGAGAGCTGGCAATAGTAAGTAGGCAGTGGCTTGCCTTTTTCAAGGCTTTCCATTGCATTTATTTCCTGAAGCGCACGCATCACGGTCTTTGTATATGGAACCTCAGCCTCCAGAATCAGTTCTTTATTACTGCCACCATTGTCTTTATAAAGTTCGTCTCGTTGGACAGTATGGTAAAATGCACTGGTATAGATGTCGCATGCACGGCGCAGACAATCTACTCGTGCAGACTCCATCAGCTCCTTCCATCGTTCCTGCTTGATGATTTCTTCCTCTAAAGTGTCTTCTGGTAAGTGGTTGATAAAGCGAATCTTATCTGCCAAACCAATCTGGGCAGCAGACATATTCTCAACACCAAAGGAATCTTCCAAACCTAAAGTTGGCTCATTATCTAAAGTTCCGTTTACTGCTTTCACGGCTTCCTGGTTCATCTTCTTCAAAGCCTTCAAAGTATCTTTGTCCTCTGCAGTCAAAGCCTTATCAGGTACACCATCTATCAGCATCTGCAAGTCGGAAACTCCCAATACGGAATTACCGCAACGGATATGATGATCGAGGAATGAAAGTGGCTTGCCTGCGCAATAACCTTCAATCCACAATACTACTTTGCAAAGTTCTACGGCATCGGGGTTGTAATCTACGGCATAGACACAGCGGGAGATAACCTCACGAAGTGCCTGACGATAATCTAGCGAAGCCGGGTTGTCCTCACCTGTGCGGAGGGTACAGATATACCAGGCAATGGTGCGAGCCATCGCCAATACAATATGTCCGGAGCCACTTGCAGCATCACAAACCTTCATGTTGAGCAATGCCTTCACCTTCTCTTCTGTTGTTGTCTGTGCTGCAATCTTTTCCTTGATGACAGGTTCTAGTGTAGTCTTGATAAGATTCTGTACCAAGTCTGGACGTGTATAATAAGAAGAAGTGCTTTGACGGTCTAAACCGCCAACGAAGCCAAACTGCCAGTCGGAAGCGGCAACACCCGGCTGTACGAATGGGCGCATTTCGAGAATGCCTTCATATACAGAACCAAATTCTTCTACGTCGAGAGAGGAATAGTTGATCTTTACTTTCTGCTGACGCTCGTCTTCAAACTCGTTGAGAGCAGAGAATGCAGCGAGCAAATCTTTGTTGCTTACCTGGCATTGTTTCAGCCAATGTAGGGTTTCTGTACCAAAGAGTACACCACCCAATGGCTTGATGCCCAGTTTCTCGCCAAAAGTATCTGGCTCGAAGAGATGGAAAGTATCCATCAATCCCTGCCATAGGTCGGAATACTGGCGTTGTTTCAGGTACGCCAATTCCGAGAGATGGCGCAGACGGCTTGCTGCATAGAACTTCTTGTAGATGTCCTGCCACTGGCAAAACTGCTTGTAATCTGGAGCATCAGGTGAGTCGGGAATCTGATAAACCAATCCTCTATCCTCAATGATAAACAGGAAGAGGAGACGGTAGATGAAGTGGATGAGTTCCTTGTTGAGTTGGGTTGCATCCATCGTTCCATTGGCGAAGGCTTCGCGCAATGCGTTATTACCTTCACCTTCTGATGTCAATACGGCATTTCCGATGGTTTCCATTGTGGTTTGCACGGCACGAGACAAGCCATTGCGAATGCGGTTGCCCGACTCTATGCTCATGTTGAACCAGCGTTCCATTACGCATGGCTCGTCACCGCTTGTGCGGAAACGGGACGCGTGAAGCAGACGGAACATCAGGCAGAACTCGGTGTATTTGTCTTCCTCCAGCATACGGCGGAGGTCAAACTCTATATAGGTGAGCTTCACCAGCTGTCCAGAGTTGCGGATGATTCGCAGGATTTGTCCGTTGCTGATGATGCCATATACATTCTCTGTGGCGTTGAGATATTCGAGCATAGTGGCATGAGCCGACTTCTTGCGCATACCGCCTTTGGCACGATAGTCGAGGGAACACTTGTCCAGGGTATCAATGTTTCCGTCGGCACTGATACCCTCACCTATGATAATGAATGGCATTTTACTCAGGTCGTGGCAGGTATAGCTAATGTCGTAGTTGGTGCCAGCCACTTCTATATTGGTAGCCTGGCGGTCGAGCGAATAGCCTAAGCTTTGGAACAGTCGTTCCATCAGATCACGGGCACGACGGGTTCCGTATGGATCCTTGTTGACCAATCGCTCATTGTTGGCACGTTCCTTGTAGAAGTTCCAATCGTTGCGCAGGCTGCTCCATACGTAGTCTATGGCCGAAGATACGGAAATATCCATTCCGAAATCCTGGTCACGGTTGCCGTTGAGCGTGTTTTCACGCTCTATATGATGTAAGATGTCATCAGAGAGAAGATGACCATATATATGAATACTTGTATAGTCCATAAATTTTATTCAGTTACATGCCAGTTACATGGCGATGATATGTTCAAATCCCCATAAACAGGGACTTTTATGATAATAGCTGAGCTATTTTTGTATAGCTCAGTTACATGCCAGTTACATGTCAGTTATATGGCAGCTATATTTAAGCCCAATAGGGAATATAATTATGCCTACTGTTACCCTCGGAATGTTCCTCTTTGATGAGTTTAGCCTCCAAGGCATCCTTAATAATCCTTGATGCCATAGGATAGTTTTTGTCTTCAATTCCTAATCGTCCTCTAAGGGATTGGTTATTCATCTTCTCATTGGAAACATACCTTAGACAAGCATGTTGGTAGCAAGCCATTACCCTTTCTGTTTTATCAAGATCAGCAAATTTTCGATAAGAGAATACAGTTGCTTCCGTTCTTGTTTCTTGAAGCTGAAGACGTACAGGAGGAAGTTGGTATAACTCTATATAGAAGATTGTCTTATCCATACCACTTCCTTTCTCTTCGCAGATACCCATTCTACGCATAATATCGGCAAGAGAATCGTTTCTGGACTGATATTCGTCAATGAAACGCTCTATACTTATCAGAGGTTGTCCCGGATTAGAGAGTGTAATGCGGTCGGAATAGATTTCAATCATAGGGAATCCTTGCTCAGAAAAATCTTGATGTATAATCATGTTTGCCGCTAACTCACGTATAGCAATTTCTGGATACATTCGAGCATCTTTTCTTAATGCCATTCCAATTTCTTCATTGGCAGGAAGTTGGCTATTTATCCACGCAACCATTTCTTCAAAACAGATGGCATAACCTTTATCAAAAGATTGTTCACGGATAGTCTCTACTTTACCTTTGCCTTTATAGACAATGACTCTAACCATTTTCCTTTTCAATCCATCGAAGTCGGAAAGACGTTTGGCAAACAGGATAGCGCCCAGTTCGGTAATTCCATATCCTATTTCATCTTTGGTAATCAGGTTCTCTGACAGGAATCGGTCTAAGATACCATTGATATCTTGTGGAAGTGGCAAGTTCATCATGTCAAAGTACACTTCTGCACTGAGAAAAGAAAACACATCCTGTCCTGACAAGCCCTTTTTCAAGACTATCTTTTCCAATGGCTTCTGACCACCTTTCCATATCTTGGCTTCTTTAGCCGGAAAGTCTTTCAACTTTCGGGTAATGGTACCCACTCTGATATAAGACTCATGCAGGAAACTTACAGGGCGGTTTGTTGTAGCTGGTATTTTGAAGATGCAGACATGTCCGTTGGCTTCATAATCAAAATCATCGATTATTTCGAAGTCAATACGGGGATTCAGACGGGTTGACAACCAGGATTCCAGTTCTTCGTTGCCTACCATTTTCTGTTTACCATATAAATCTGTTCCAATAACGTCATGGCTTTCGTCATCAATGTCAAATACGATGTAACCAAACGGCATATTGCTCAAGTAGGCACTATTTGACAGGGCAGAGATTCTTTCGCCAATCTCTTCCTTAGAATGAAAATTATGTTTGAACTCTAACCACTCCGTCTCTTTTGGCTTGGCGGTCAGAGCATCTATCAGTCTTTTGAAATCAATGTATTCCATTATAAATTAAATATTTATTTTTGGTACAAACAGATAAGCTGCAATCACATCCATTGGCAATACAGGTTCTACCACTTGGTACTCCGATGCCTTCAGATAGGTGCGATACTTGGCGAAAGCTTCTACCAGATGTGAAGCTCTTTCCAGTGCTATCTCATCTGTGTGTTGGCGAAGTTCTGTCTCATTGTTAATCCAGCGGATGGCATTTGTAAGAAGAGTCTTCTGTGTAGGCAAGTCCATATCGCCAGATGCCATTGAGTGCAGGAAAAGCTGTTTGGCTTCTTCTTGTGTAAGGAAATCGTGGTTTTCTATCTTTCCACGATAGCCCACAAATATCATTTCTTCACCCACCAGTTCTCGGTTCTCTATCTTTTTGTCACGGATAACACTACGAACACGCATCAATAGTATGGTGGTTCTCTTCTTCACCTCTGCTGTTTCCATTACCAAAGCTCGGCATGCTCCCAATTCGCCACCATTGACGGAATCGTTGACAACGGCACGGCTCAAATCCTCTACGAATGTATGATTGCGTCCTATATACATATAATGCTTTGGAGTTGGGGAAGCAAAAGATATGCGCAGAAGCCCTTTGGATGTCGCTTTGTCTGCGAAGTAGTGGCGCAGATTTGCAGGTAACTCCAGGAGTTGGAAACTGTAACACAAAGGTATATCGTCTGTATGAACGTTTACACCGACATGCAATAGTTGCTCAATCACAAAGTCACGGGTGTCTTCTACACCTCCAATTACCGATTTGGCTTCTTCCAAGGATGCAGTCAGTCGGGTTGGATCCATCTGTTTGTTGTTATGAGCGAAGTAGGTGTGAGAAATCTTCTCGTTCTCTTCCATCTTTTTGAGTTGAATCTCAAGCTCCTCTTCCTGCTGTTTGTTCCATTCCGGGTCGTTATCGAACAGGGACTGCTCCATATAGTCGGTTCTTGTAGGAACCTTGGCATCGAAAATTCGCTGCATGATGTTTTCCATCAATGAAGCATCATTGTCTGCGATAGGCAGATAGACACCCAGCTTCTTGCGTATCTCTTCCTGCTTTTTGTATAAAACATTGAGCACGATATCGTCCACCGGATTGTTCTTGGCATGAAGTGTGGATATAAGGACAGCATCGGCAGTTTGTCCGAAGCGGTCGATACGGCCATTACGTTGCTCCATGCGGTTTGGGTTCCAAGGAAGATCGTAATGAATGACAGCCTCAAAACCTTGCTGCAAGTTGACACCTTCTGAGAGGCAGTCGGTACAAACCAATACGTGGCGGTCTTCCTGTGCCAAGGCGTCTATCTTCATCTTGCGTTCCTCATCAGCCAAACGGCTGGTAACCACACCCACAACTACCTTCTTAAACTTTTTGTTGCTAGCGAGCTGGTCTGTAATATATTTGCCAACATACTCTGCTGTTTGGATATACTGGCAGAATACGATAGGGTTCATGCCACTGTCAAGAGAGAACTTCACAATGTCAAGAGCCTGTTTTACTTTTTCATCACCATCAGTTTCCTTGATGTGTTCCAACTGCTTGATGAAGCTGTGGAACTCTTTCTTGTCTGTAGCACTGGTTGTTTCTAATGCTTCAGGAACGACATCGTCTGCATTCAACAAATCCTTCAGAGGATCATTGAATATATACACCTGCTCGGAATCGTCTTCTGTATTTGCAGATGACGAATCTTCTCTCTTGTCTATCTTGTTTTGCAACATACTGATACCTGCATCAGGACTTGACATTACTCCACGCATCAAGGCCAGGAGATCCCAGTAGATATAGCGCTGCTTGCGCTTGTCTGCTCCCGATACCTTCTGGATGCCATGCTTTACATATTCTATCAGGTGCCCCAATAAGTTGCGATAATCTGGAGTAAAGGAGTATTCATCCTTGTCGATTCGAACACGCTCAGGGAAGACAATTTCATTGCCTAGATACTGCTTGATGTCGGCACGTCGGCGTTGTACGAAGTAATGAGACAGTTCCTCGCGCTCTGTAGCGGTTTGAAGCTGGAAGTTCTCGAACTTAGGATTCAATAATCCGATAAGGGACTGAAACTCTTCGCTTTGACCACTATGAGGGGTAGCAGTCAGCAAGACCAGTTGCTGCTCAGGCTTATTGGCAAGGTCGCTTAACAAGCGATAGCGCTGTCCAAGGAATTACTCGACCGCCACGAAATCAACCGTT
>URYG01000175.1 GCA_900551985.1 uncultured Prevotella sp.
ATTTTAACACAAAAAACGTGTCGAAAAATTATATAGATTTTGAACACCCTACCTGTAAGGGCAAAAGCCTTATAAATAGCTTGGTATTTGAAAGCTTTTGCCCTTACAGGGCGGCAGGCTTGCGTCCATCTTAACCCAGGGTGTTGCCCTGGGCTAGGAGCTTCTGCCCTTTCAGGGCGTATTGACTGTGACTGATGACACTCCCTCCCTGTAGAAAATAATAGAAATGATGAAAAATGATAAGTTTTGCCTCTGGCAGGTGCTCCTGCCTCTCTTGCCTCTGCTGATTCTGCTGGCTTCCTGCCGGAAATCGGCAGAGGAAACTGCTGATGATCTGCGTATCGAAAAGCTGCATCAGCTCGATGAACTCCTCAATGCGCAGTCGCCACAGGCTAAGGCGGAAATAGAAAAAGGTATGAAGCTGGCGAAAGACAGCCTTTCGTTTTATGAGTATTATGCAAGGAAGGGAAGATGGTTCTGCCAGTCGGCAACGCCCGATTCTACGGTAGGCTATGTGGACCGCACCCTGCGCTTCGCCCTCCGCCAGCCCGATACTCCGCGCCGCAACGGACTTCTTGCCTATACCTACAACTGCCAGGGCATCAACTATCATAATTTTCATCGCAAGGCAGACGAGGTGGTTTCGCTCTACCGGTCTGCCTATGCCTATTCCATGCGTAGCGATGTGCAGCACCAGGCGCCGAGCATCTGTGCCAACCTGGGCGATGCCTATCTCTTCAAGAATCAGTTGTCGCAGGCAGCCTCCTGGTATCGCCGTGCCCTCTTTCTGGTAGATTCCCTCCAGTTGCCCAAGGAGGAGAATGTCTCCCTCTATGTGGGTCTGGCTACCATCTACCTGAAACTCAATGATTTTGATGCATCACTCCAGTGCTATCAGCAGACGGAAGACTATCTCCCGCAGATGTCGCTCGCCATGCAGGCGTATTATCTGAACAATTACGGCAACTACTATTACTATAAGAAAGACTATGCCCAGTCGCTCCGCAAATTCCTGCAGCTGAAGCAGTTGCTGGAGAAGCACAAGAAGGGCGACTGCTTCGACATGTATCTCTGCAAGCTGAATATGGCAGATGTATATCTCAATCTGGACAGCATTGCCCAGTCGGAGAAATATCTTGCCGAGAGTGAGCCTTTCATGGTGGCTAACCACGATCGGGAGGCGGTATATTACTGTAATACGATTCATATCGGTCAGGATGTGAAGAAGGGAGATATGGCGGCTGTAGCCCGCATTCTGAACAGCGAGAGGCAGCAGTTCGGCGAGGATATCAACAATCTCGTAGCCTTCAATCTCCGGCAGATCCGCAATCAGTATCTGCAGCGATATTATCTCGCCAAGGGCGATTACCGCATGGCATTCGAGAACCTGCGCAGGGATATGCAGAAGAATGACAGCCTGGAGCACAACAGAGTCAAGATGAGAGCTTCTGAAATCATGGACCGCTTTACCCAGGATACGCTGAAGCTGCATCACGACCTGGTGATTGAGCACAAGACGGCACAGTTGAACCTGACCCGCTTCATCGCCCTGACGGTGGTGCTGCTGATTCTGCTGCTGTGCATGTTCTTCGTTATCAAGAGCATGCGTTCCGGAAAGCGACTCGAAGAGAGCAGGCATCGCGTGCTGCAACTGAAGCTGGAAGGGGCGAGAAACCGAATCTCTCCTCATTTCGTGTTCAATGTCCTCAATAATAAGATCCTGCATGCCGGTACGGCGGAAGCCGACGAACTGATGGGGCTTGCCCGGTTGATACGCAGCAATCTGGATCTGTCCTGCCAGTCGAAGGTTTCGCTAGCCGCAGAGCTTGGTTTCGTGAAGCAGTATCTGGCGGTGGAAAGTCCGCTGATGGGCGATGATTTCGAATTCTCGCTTCAGATAGATGCTGATGTGGATGTGGAGAATACGTATATCCCGTCGATGTTTGTCCAGATACTGGTAGAGAATGCCCTGGTTCACGGTCTGAGAGGCTGGGAGGGCAGGAAGAGCTTGCAGGTAAAGGTAGATAGAAAGCAGCCGGGCTATACCCGGGTTTCCGTGCTGGATAACGGCAAGGGATTCGATATCCGCCAGAAGGGAAAAAAGCGTACCGGACTGGGTATCATCACCCAGACCCTGGCTGTGGTGAACGAGCATAATCGCCGCAAGATGACCTTCTCGCTGCAGAACCAAAAGGCAGAAGATGGCAGCGTGGCAGGATGCCTGGCGCAGGTATGCATACCCGATGGCTTCGTGATGTAACCGGGCTTACGAATTTAGAATATAATATAATAAGGTGTATGAAAGTTGTAATCATAGACGACGATAAATCTTCCGGCAAGGCTTTGGCTGATTTGCTGGAAACGAAATACGATATGGAGGTGCTGGGATGTGCGCTCTCGGGGCTTGACGGTCTGGTGATGGTGAGCCAGCTGCAGCCCGATGTGCTCTTCCTGGATGTCCAGCTGCCCGATGTGAATGGCTTGGATTTCATAGACAAGCTGTCCGGATTCGTGCACAACCCCTGCCAGGTGGTGATGTACACGGCATACGATGAATACGTGCTCACAGCCTTCCGCAAGCAGGCATTCGATGTGCTGCTCAAGCCTATCAATCCGCAGGAGCTGGATACCATCGTCAAGCGCCTGGAGAAAGAGGAGGAAAAGATAGTGGAGGCGGCAGGCAAGGCTGTGCAGGATACGCTGAACGGAAAACTGCTCTTCTATACCAACACCGTGGATTTCAAGCTGGTGGACAGGGATGATGTCTGCCTCTTCCAGTATAATCACGAAGTGAGATGCTGGGAGGTGGTGGTGGCGGATAACAGAAAGCCTATCAGACTGAAACGCAATGTGAAGAGCACCGACCTGCTCTCGCTCGACCCTCATTTCCTGCAGGTAAACCAGAAGTTCATCGTCAACATCAATTATCTCATCGAGGTGGTTGACAATGTGTGTCATTTCTATCCCCCTTTCGATGAAATCGACTATGTAAAGGTGGGCAGACTCTATAGAAAGAAACTGATAGATAGATTTTTAAGTATTTAAAACATAAGTAGGTATGATGAGAAAAAAGTATTCTGTCATCATCATGATGATTGCCCTCTTCGGAGGACAGACAGTCCTCGCCCAGAAGGTAGGACGCGTAAAGAAGCAGAAAAAACAGACGGAAGAAGTAAAGGCTGTAGAAGTAGAACAGCCTGTAGTGCAGGAGAAGATCGTTCCCGAAACTCCTCCCGTTCCGCAGGACCGGATGGACACCCTCTATTACAACAAAAGCTGGAAGGTAACCCCAAACAAGGCTTTCGCCAACTATTATCGCCTGGCGCTCTATCCTGCTGATTCTACGGCTGCCAAGGAGTTCCGCACTTACTATATGAGCGGCGAACTGCAGGGCGAAGGCAGCTTTGTGGTCCTCGACAAGAAGGATGATGCCAAGAGCCAGTTTGCCGGCATCTTTACCACCTATTTCAAGAATGGACAGGTAGAGCAGAAGAAGACCTATCAGGCAGGACTGCTCTCGGGCGAATATACCTCTTATTATAATAACGGCAACGTGAAGGAGCATTTCTTCATGAACCAGGGCAAGAAGATGGGGGTAGGATCCTCTTTCACCGAGAACGGCAGGGTATGCACCCTTACTCCCTACAAGAACGACATCCCTGAGGGCTTTTATGTAGTGGTAGATGCCGACGGCAACTATTCCAAGTATTCGCTCACCGACCATCAGCCTATCCTGGAAACCCCTTCGCCTGATGAAATCCTCACCGAATATAAGAACGGCGTGGCATGGCCTTATTACAACAAGAACGGTCTCATCGTGGGCGTGAGCAATTCGATGGTAGATGAGAACATCGGCGATTATCGCGAAATCGGTGTCTTCATCGTCAACAAGAGCATGATCAATGTGGATATCGACCCTGCCCAGATTGAAATCTACGATATGAAGGGCGGCAAGCGCAAGGATTTTGAACTGGTGGGTGCTGATGAATACGACAAGAAGATCTTCAAGTTCAAGAAGAAGGTGGCTAAGCGTTCGGTAAAGAACAAGGCGATTGTGCAGACCGAACGTGAGAACAACGTGAATGCCAACCTGGGCGCACAGGTGTTTGATGCCGGAACCTCCAATACGCTGAAGGATTTCCAGACCCGTATCTGCCGGATGCAGCAGCTGGAAGATGGCAACCGCATGAAGTATTCCGACAAGATGCCTGAGGACCTAGGCTATCTGGAGCGCACCACCATCCATCCGGGCGAAGTGGTTTCGGGCTATCTCTATACCTCCGACCGCAAGGCTGCCGATCTCTTTGTCAAGGTGAAGATCAAGGGCATCGACTATCTCTTTGAGTGGAAGGTGAGCAAGAAGAAATAACGTGTGTGAGATGTGATACTAACTATAAAAAAATAGAAATGATGAAAAAGATTTTGATGATGGCCATTTTGTGCCTCGTATTTACAACAAGTGGTTTTGCACAGTTCAAGAGAACAGCATTCAATCATGTGGGACTGAATGCAGGTGTGGGTACCGAAGGTATCAGTATAGGTGTTGCGGCTCCTATCTCCAATTTCGTGGAGTTGGAGGCAGGCGTGGATATTCTGCCTAAGATGCTCAAGATATCTGAGCAGATGAACCTGACGGCAGATGCCACTATCAATGTCCAGGGACAGACCATCAGAATCCCTGATTCCAAGGTGGATGTGGATGCCGACTTCTCCCGCACAGCCTTTCATGCCAAGGCTAATATCTATCCTTTCGGAGGCAACAGCAAGTTCTTCGTGGCTGCCGGATTCGCTTGCGGCGGTGCCAAGATTGCCAAGCTGAGTGGTCACAGCGAGGATCTTGCCCAGTTTATCAAGAAATATCCTGAATATGAGGATCAGATTCTGGAACACGTAGGTGCAGAACTTTCAGATTATAATATCAAGTTCGACAAGAATGGTGATATCAATGCCGACTTGCGCTGCAATTCCTTCCGTCCTTATCTCGGTCTGGGCTTCGGCAGATTGGTTCCTAAGAACCGTCTGGGTTTCCGCTGGGAGATCGGCTGCCAGTATATGGGCAAGCTGAAGATCTATCAGAATGGCGAGGAGGTAGATGTCAGGAAAGCACTCAATGATTCGATGGGCGAAGATGGCGGCGACATCGCAGATATCGTGGATAAAATCCAGTTCTATCCTGTGCTCAAGTTGCACATTGTGGGCAGAATCCTGTAATCAAAATAAGAAAAGTTTGAATTATACATAAAAAAACGGGCAAAATGGTAGCAGTTAGCCAATTATTTCGTAACTTTGCACCCGCAAACTTATAAAATAATAAAAGAAGAATGGCTAATTTGAGATTTGAGGTTGTAGCCGAGGCCTTTAAAAAGAGACCTGTTGAGGTGGAAACTCCTAAGGTGCGCCCTTCGGAGTACTTCGCCAAGTATGTATTCAACCGCCAGAAGATGTACAAGTATCTGCCATCTGATGTGTACGAGAAACTCATCGATGTGATAGACAACGGTAATCGTCTGGACCGTTCCATCGCGGATGCCGTGGCTGCCGGCATGAAGCTCTGGGCTGAGGAAAACGGGGTAACGCATTATACTCACTGGTTCCAGCCATTGACAGAGGGCACTGCCGAGAAGCATGATGCCTTCGTGGAGCACGACGGTAAGGGTGGTATGATTGAGGAATTCTCCGGCAAGCTGCTGGTGCAGCAGGAACCGGATGCCAGCTCATTCCCTAACGGCGGTATCCGTAACACCTTCGAGGCTCGCGGCTATTCTGCATGGGATCCTACATCGCCTGTGTTCATCATCGACGATACCCTCTGTATCCCTACCATCTTTATTTCTTATACCGGCGAGGCTTTGGACTACAAGGCTCCGCTGCTCCGTTCGCTCCATACCCTGAGCGAGGCGGCTACCGAGGTGTGCCACTACTTCTACCCTCAGGTGAAGAAGGTGCAGACCAATCTCGGATGGGAGCAGGAGTACTTCCTGGTAGATGAGAGCCTCTATTCGGCACGTCCCGACCTGATGCTCACCGGACGCACCCTGATGGGCCACGATTCGGCTAAGAACCAGCAGATGGACGACCATTATTTCGGAACCATCCCAGAGCGTGTGCAGGCTTTCATGAAGGATCTTGAAATCCAGGCACTCGAACTCGGCATCCCTTGCAAGACCCGCCATAACGAGGTGGCTCCTAACCAGTTTGAGCTGGCGCCTATTTTCGAGGAGTGTAATCTTGCAGTAGATCACAATATGCTCCTGATGAGTCTGATGAAGCGTGTGGCACATAAGCACGGTTTCCGTGTGCTCCTTCACGAGAAGCCATTCGCTGGCGTCAACGGTTCCGGCAAGCACAACAACTGGAGCCTCTGCACCGATACCGGCGTGCTGCTTCATGCGGCAGGCAAGACGCCAGAGGATAACCTCCGCTTCGTAGTCTTCATCGTAGAGACCCTGATGGGTGTCTATAAGCACAACGGACTGCTGAAGGCATCCATCATGAGCGCTACCAATGCGCATCGTCTGGGAGCCAACGAGGCACCTCCAGCCATCATCTCTTCATTCCTGGGCAAGCAGCTCACCGATCTGCTCGACCATATCGAGAAGGCTGACAAGGAGGAACTCTTCGCCCTGGCTGGCAAGAAGGGAATGGAACTGGATATCCCTGAGATTCCGGAGCTGATGATCGATAATACCGACCGCAACCGTACATCACCATTCGCCTTCACCGG
>URYG01000176.1 GCA_900551985.1 uncultured Prevotella sp.
CACCTGAGGTGGATATGCCAGACCGGAAAACAGGGATTCGAGGGTAGTTTGCCTGCCGGTGACATTCTGAACCAGATTTACTCGCTGCCTGAGGTGGATAAGCTCACCAACATCGTGTTTATGGGACAGGGAGAGCCGATGGATAATCTCGACAATGTGCTTCGTGCCACCGAGATTCTCACCGCCGATTACGGTTGGGCGTGGAGTCCGAAACGAATCACAGTAAGTTCCGTGGGCGTGAAGAACAAGTTGAAGCGATTCCTGGAAGAGAGCGAATGCCATGTGGCAATTTCGATGCACGACCCGATACCATCAGAACGTGCCGAACTGATGCCTGCAGAACGCGGAATGGGTATAGAACAGGTGGTAGAGCTTCTGAAGAACTACGATTTCTCTCATCAGCGCCGCCTGAGTTTCGAATACATCGTGTTCAAGGGTGTGAACGACAGTATGCAGCATGCCAAGGCCATCATCAAGCTGGTGAAGGGTCTGGATTGCCGTTTCAATCTCATCCGTTTCCATCAGATTCCCGACATCCCATTGCAGGGTGTGAACGACGAGAAGATGGAGCAGTTCCGTGACTACCTCACCCAGCATGGTGTATTCACCACCATCCGTGCCAGCCGCGGCCAGGACATCTACGCCGCCTGCGGTTTGCTCAGCACCTCGAAGAAGATTGGAGAAATCCGACAGCACGAGGATGAAAAGGCAGAAAGAGTAGATGTTGAGAGAGAATAGCATAATGGTGAGAAAAACGATAACGTTTCTTTTCTCGTTCTATCTTATATTCATTCTCCTAGCAAGTTGCGATATAACAGGTAAGAACAGGAAAAAGCCAGCCAGCACGGGAATACCTTACGAGGTGGTGCTCGAGGGTGATACCGACAGCATCGTGACAAAGATGCTGACGGAGGATGTGCCAGGACTGCCCCAACCCGAACCATTCTGCCGACTGATTCAGGTGAAAAAGGGCAAGACCCGGGGAAACTATCTGCTCGTCAGAACCCGCATCGTCGTGAATATTGGAGAGAGGGATTTCTCCGTCACACTTCGTCACGACGAGAATGCCGCACCGCAGAATATCATCCGCATTACAGCCTACTCGGCACAGCAGTTGCGGGAAAAGCTCAATGGCGAAAAACTCCGCCGAATCGTGGATGAGGTAGAGTTGAAACATCTGGCGGATATCATCTCCAGCAACCCCAGCAAACAAAACAAGGAGATGCAGAACGAAATCAAGAAGATGTTTGGAATTGACTTGAAGATTCCGGTCTCGATGAACGCCAGCAAAAAAGCAAAAGACTTCATCTGGATCTCGAATAATGCAAGTACGGGAATGCAGAACCTGCTCGTGTTTAAACTGAAGAGTGAAGAACGAAGAGCAGGAAAAGTGAAGAGTGAAGAACGAAGAATGAAGAATTCAAATGCAGTTCTTGCAGATGATAAAGCTCTGATCGACAGCATTCTTCGAACCAATATGCTCGGTGAAACCGACAGTATGTATATGGTGATTCCAGTTCTTTCGGAAAGAGGGCTCTGGGAGATGAAGGGGGATGCCATGGGAGGACCTTATGTCATGCATCGCATTCATAAGTCAACAAGTCAAGCTGAAATTCAGCAAGGCTACGACCTCTACATCATCGGCTTCGTCTATGCTCCCGAAATGAAAAAGAAAATATTAATCAAGCAGCTCGAAGCTGCGATTTCTACTATAAAATAAATATTAATGGACAACAAGAAAATCAGGGTGGCTATCACCCACGGAGATACCAATGGTATCGGATATGAACTCATTTTTAAGGCATTCAGTGAGCCTGAGATGTTGGAGTTTTGTACCCCAATCATCTACGGTTCACCTAAAGTGGCAGCTTATTATCGCAAGGCGATGAATCTGCCAGCCCAGTTCTCTATCATCCAGAAAGCAGAAGATGCTGAAGATGGACGTATCAACCTCCTCGCTGCAGTAGATGAAGAGGTTAAGGTAGATATGGGACTTCCTACTGATGAATCAGGAGCTGCAGCCATCAAAGCACTCGACCGTGCTATGACCGACTATCGCAACAATCTCTACGATGTCTTGATTACAGCACCTGTCAGCAGTCAGAACGTCAAAATAGAAGGATATACCTTCAAGGGACACAAGGAGTACATCGAAACATGCATCGGCGACCGCAACAGTTCCCTGAGCATCCTCATCGGAGGCGACCTCCGTATTGCAGCCATCACAGAAAAGACTCCTTTGGCCCAAGTAGCTGGCGCAATCAGTCAGGAAAGTATCGTGAGCAAGACAACATTGCTCTGGCAGACATTGAAGCGCGACTTCCTCATCACCAACCCACGTATCGCCGTACTCGCCCTGAATCCTAGCATCAACGAGGAACTGAGTTGCGGCAAAGAGGAACGCGAAATCATCATCCCTGCCATCGACCACCTTGCAGACAAGGGAATCCAGGCATTTGGTCCTTACCCTGCAGACGAATTCTTCGGCAGCGGTTACTTCAGTGAATTCGATGGAATCATGGCAATGTACTACGATCAGGCTACCGTGCCATTCCATGCTCTCTACAACGAGGATGGCGTGCTCTACACTGCTGGTTTGCCACTCATCCATACCGCAGCCAACACAACTCCTTGCTACTTCATGGCAGGCTGCAACGAGGCAGACCCAACGTCTTTCCGCCACGCTATCTTCACGGCAATCGATGCTTTCCGCCATCGCGAAACAAGCGACGAGGTGAGTACGAACCCATTGCCAAAGCTCTATCACGAGAAGCGAGACGAAAGTGAAAAGGTTCGCTTCTCTATTCCAAAGAAGCACGCTCCATCTCCATTCCCATCCAAGAACGGAAAACAGGGAGCATCTAAGGGCAACGAGCAGAAGGAGACACAGAACAATGCTCAAAGAAATAACGAGCAGAAGGAGACACAGAACAATGCTCCAAGAAACAACGAGCAGAAGGAAGCACAGAACAATGCTCCAAGAAACAACGAGCAGAAGGAGGTGCAGAACAATGCTCCAAGAAATAACGAGCAGAAGGAGGCACAGAACAATGCTCCAAGAAACAACGAGCAAAATAATAATCAGAAAGCTCAACAGCCTAACAAGCAGAAGGCAGCACAGGCAGCTGCAGCACTCTCTGCTGTACTCTCTGCAGTTCAGGCTGGTCAGAAGCCAGCTTCTAAAGAGTAAAAAACGAGGCAAAACCAGCTGCAGGAACTTGTATCTTTCCGGCAGCCATATACCCCTGATACTAGACTAGAAATTAGGAAAAAAGAGCAGAAAGACAGGTGAAAAAGTTAAAAATCACCTTTTTTCTGCTCTTCATAACCTATTTTTGGACGAAAAAAGCAGATAATTCAAAAAAAATGTGTAATTTTGGCAGCTAAATGGATAATTCCGAACTTCAGAAGATAAAACAACGATACAATATCGTCGGTAACAGCGACGGATTGAATCATGCTCTCGATGTTGCCTTACAGGTGGCACCGACGGATCTTTCCGTGCTCATCATCGGAGAAAGCGGAGTGGGTAAGGAAATCATTCCAAGAGTCATCCACGACAATTCTCCACGAAGAAGAGAGAAATACTTCGCCATCAACTGTGGCAGCATCCCGGAGGGAACCATTGACAGCGAACTCTTCGGACACGAAAAGGGTTCCTTCACTGGAGCCATCGGCGAAAGCGAAGGTTACTTCGGAATAGCCAACAAGGGAACTATCTTCCTAGATGAGGTAGGAGAACTTCCTATCCAGACACAAGCCCGATTGCTTCGTGTGCTGGAAACCGGTGAATATATCCGAGTAGGAGGCACTGAAATCCGAAAGACCAATGTCCGTATCGTAGCTGCCACCAATGTGAATATGCGCAAGGCAGTGAGCGAAGGAAGATTCCGTGAGGATCTCTACTATCGTCTCAATACGATTCCTATCCAGATGCCTCCTTTGCGCGAACGTGGCGGTGACATACTCTTGCTCTTCCGTCTCTTTGCTATGCAAATGGCTGAGAAATATCACTTGCCGAAAATCTCGCTTACGGAAGATGCCAAGCAACTGATGTTGAAATACAAGTGGCCTGGAAATGTTCGACAGCTCAAGAATATAACAGAGCAGATGTCGGTACTCTCAAAAGAAAGAGAAATCGGACTTGATGCTCTTCTCCAATTCATCCCAAAAGATGAAGAGAGTACGCAGCTGGCTCCGATCCCTCAACAGAGCGGAGGGCAGCACAGTTATGAAAGCGAACGAGAAATTCTCTATAAGATTCTGTACGAATTGAGAGGAAACGTGAGCGACCTGAGACGAGAAATGAACTCGTTGAGAAAACAACTCGATGAAGCACGTGGACTGAACGGTACCCAAGGGTTCTCTCAATCACAACCGATAGACAACAGTATCATACCCGCAAACTACCCAATAGATGTGACACCATCTCGTACGTCGGATATCATACCGTCTCACTCGGACATGCTGAACTCTCATCCAGACCTGATACATTCCCGACCAGAAGCCCAGGAAGTAGAAGCAGAGGAAATCAAGGACTTCGACAACGAAGAGATGAGCGAGAACGAATCGCTTAACCTCAGCAAACTGGGCAGGCAGATGATAGAAAAAGCATTGGAGAGAAACAATGGCAACAGAAAAAAAGCAGCCGATGAATTGGGAATCTCCGACCGCACCCTCTATCGAAGAATCAAGAAATACGGGCTCGGAAATGATTAACGACTCATTGCTGGGAAAGATTATAATAAAGAATAAAAATATGAAGCACTTACGCGCGCACCTATATATAATAGGCATCATATTGGTAATGGGAGTTACTGCTGCCTGCTCCGTAAGCTACAAGTTTAACGGAGCCAGCATTGACTATACCAAGACCAAGACCATCCAGTTGGCCGACTTCCCTATCCGAAGCTCGTATGTCTGGGGACCAATGGGTCCGATGTTCAACAATGAGCTGAAAGACAAGTTTGCCAGCAACACTCAGCTGCGCCAGGTTTCCAGAAACGGAGATTTAAAGATTGAGGGAGAAATCACCCAATATTCACAGCGTAACAAGTCGGTGAGTGCAGAGGGATATTCTGCACAGACAGAATTGAGCATTACAGTAAACGTCCGCTTCACCAATACCAAAAACCACAACGAGGACTTCGAGCGACAGTTTACCTCCGCCAAGACCTACGATACCACTCAGAGCCTGGCATCAGTGCAGGAAGAGCTGGTTACCCAGATGGTAAAGGATTTGGTTGATCAGATATTCAATGCAACTGTAGCTAACTGGTAAAAAATTCAATGTTCAAAGAAAAAAGCAAAACATCGTGGAATTAAATAGATTAATACAACATCCTGAGGAAATGGACCGAGAGACGCTCTACGACCTACGTGCGCTCTTGGCTCTTTATCCGTACTATCAGACGGCTCGCCTGCTGATGTTGAAAAACCTATACCTGCTCCACGACCCCAGCTTCGATGAAGAACTTCGCCGAGCAGCCATCTACATCTCCGACCGCAAAGTCATCTTCCAGATGATAGAGGCAGCTCACTATCAGCTCAAGCGTACCCAGAATAAGCCACAAGGCATGGGCATTCTTGATGCCAAGAAGAAAGAAGACCGCACCAGCAGCCTCATCGACCACTTCCTCGACTCCATCCCTACCGATGCCGAGGAAAATGAGAAGAAAAAAGAGAAGCGCAAGCCTACTCCAGCCGACGCTGCCGTAGATTACGTATCATACTTGATGGAGACAGAGACAGAAGAGAAGATGGAACAACCATCCCGTACCATCAGTCTCATTGATGACTTCATAGAAGAAGGTGGCTTTAACCTGGAGAAAATCAACGGCACAGAGGAATCAGAAACAAAATCTGATACAGAAGCTGATACAGAAGCTGATGCAGGAGCAGAACCTGCAGAAGCAACTCCCCATAACGAGTCAAGCGATAACGGCGGAATCTTTACAGAAACCCTTGCAAGAATCTACATTAAGCAGGGCAAGTATGAGAGAGCCTATCAGATTATCGATCGTCTGCATAAGCAGCACCCACAAAAGAGTGCATATTATGTAGATCAGCTCAGATTCCTGGAGAAGCTGATGCTGAATGCAAAGAAATAAAATATCCTGCAAAGGGGTTAAGAGAAATAAATAAAATAATAATAATAAAACTAGTTTTAAAATTAAAAAATGGCTTACACATTATTTGTAGTATTAATCGTCCTGGTTTCAATCCTGATGGTTCTCATCGTGCTGATCCAGGAGTCAAAGGGAGGTGGATTGGCATCTAACTTCTCTTCAACCAATTCCATCATGGGTGTACGCAAGACTACCGACATCGTAGAAAAGATTACTTGGGGTCTCGCAGCTCTTATGGTAGTAATCAGCGTAGCTTGCGCATACGTTGCTCCACAGGCAGCAGGCGAAAGTAGCGTCATGGAGGGTGCAACCCAGGAGCAGACAGCTCTTCCTGCTATGCCAGGTGCTAGCAAGGATGCAGCAGCTGGTGCTCAGAAAGCGGCTCCAGCAGCAGGTGCAGATGCTCAAAAGGCAGCTCCTGTAGTGCCAAATAGCCCTGCAAAATAAAAAATTGGAAAAAAGGTACGAAAAAATTTGGTGGAATCATTTTTTTTTCGTACCTTTGCACCCGCTTACAAGAAAATGGTGGACGTAGTTCAGTTGGTTAGAGCGTCAGATTGTGGTTCTGAATGTCGTG
>URYG01000177.1 GCA_900551985.1 uncultured Prevotella sp.
CCGCTTCTTGTACTACTTGTCTGTTTATGTAAAATCTTTCAAAGAACTCTTTCTTCGTAAGTTAGGCGGCGCCTCAACAATTGAAACAAGTTTCATTGTATTCGACTTGCACTAACTTTCTTATATTGCTAAGAGAAGCGATTTCTCAAAAGCGAGTGCAAAAGTACTAACATTTTGCGAAACCACCAAATTTTCGGAGAGAAAAGTTTCAAAAACTACCATTATTTAACAGTCTTAAACACTTTCGCTCCTTAAATCGCCTATTTTCGCCCCAAATCACCGTTTTTAAGCCATCTGGGTGTGTAGGCACACATCCTAGCTTATTTCACCCAGATTCGGCGGGTCAAACGAAGCTCCAAAACAGGATAAGCCTTTACCCCCTTGAAGAACTTCACATAGTCGCCTACCTTACCCGGCACGTTCTTCACATCCTTTGCCAAATCCACGCCTGGTTCCATACTCTCAATCTTGTTACCATTCTCATCTACTGTCATCTTATATATATTATTGGTAACAACCTTAGGAGTACCACCCCAGAAGAGAACACCGGCATCGAAAGACACCCAATAGTCATCATTATCCTTGAAGAGTCTGCCACCATAGCCGAAACCCAGGTAAGGCTTGAAGTTGTTTACCTTGATACGTGCCGACACATTATTATTCTCGTCCGGTTCCAGACGGAACATAGATCCATCCTCACGTTCACCCAGGTTCACTCCCATGTGACCATAGCTCATGAACTTATCATAAAGCGCCTTGTCGGCATAAACGGTCTGTCCGTTCAGCGACATATAAGGAATAAAGTACTCATAAGAAGCCTTTACACGCTCATAGAGGTTGTTGTACATATTGACAGCCACCAGGGAAGTTCCATCATATACGGCATTTTCTGCCTTGGCAATCTGAGAAGGTCCCCAATAGAAACCACCCGTTACGTGCCAGTTCTTGTTGCGGAAAGGATGCACCTCTACCAGGAGCTTGAAGTTGTCCATAGTGGGTGTGCCCACCATGTCGATACTCTTATCCACACGGGTACCGGTCATCTCCTCCAACATATCAGCAAGTTTATCAAACTTCTTGTTCTGTTCCTCTTCACTATCCTGCTGGTTGCCCACCTTTACGCCAAAGTTCATGGTTGCATGAAAACGGGGCATCCAGGAGAAACCGGTACGTACTTTCACCACCTCACTGATAGGCAGCGCAACATCTACACCAATACCAGTGGTACCCATCGTCACGGAAGCGTCAATACTCTTGGTGAATACCTTGCCAGGAATGCAGGGTTCACTGAATGTTTGGGCGAAAGTACCCAGGGTTGGCAGCAGCCAAGCTGCCAAGGCAAATACATATTTCTTCATAAATTCTTGATTTTCATTAAATTCGGCTGCAAAGTTACGCAAAAAGCTCCAAACTGACAAGAGTTTGGAGCTTTTTATTTACTTGATAACTACTTTTTTACCATTCACGATATAGATTCCCTGAGGGAGGTTGTCCAGCGAAGCTGCATTCTTCTTCACCTGCATACCCTGCAAGGTATAGACATCGTAGGTATGCTTGTCTGTAGAATTGCTGACATGGGTAATTCCGGTAGCATACTCATCGGCACTCATCAGGGTCAACTCCTTAGGAGCACTGGCTGATACCTTCAGGTACCAACTGTTGGCAGGGATAGCGGTAATGGTCTTGCGCTGTCCGCTGGCATCCTTCTCCTTGATTGCCACGGTGCTGAGGTTATCGGTTGCAGTGGTAGCAGCGAGCTTACCGGCTGCACTGACTGCCAGCACACGCATGGTGGTAGCATCAAACTTGGTGGAGTTGTAATGAGCCGTCCACTTATCACCCAGACAGAAGTAGATACCTGTGGCTGCGTTATCTGCAGGAGTGGCTGTAGAATTGATGACCGGCGTTACCAGATTATCCTTCACATCATCGGATATACACTCTACCAGTACTGGAGTCTTGGCAGGAATCACACCTGTGAGTTCCTTATAGACAGCTACCCCTCTTGCCTCATCCACCTTATTGATATAGTATGCCTTCATACCCTCTGCCAGGGTATAAGGATAACCGGCGAAGAGAGCTGCATACTTCTTGCCGCCAACCGTTACGGTTGGTTTGACACCGATGTAGTTAGTGCTTGCATCTATCGGAGTGATGTTCCAGGCATAGTTATCGCCCGTTGTGATGACCGAACTGACATCATAATCCTCGGCTGTCTGATCGCAGAGCGTAACCGGCTGTCCCTTTTCCTGCTGCCAGGCACGATAGGCAGAACCTACCTTGGTGATGAGGAGGGTATAGTTGATGAGTTCCTTGATGCTGGTACCCTGACCGCTGACATTTGCCTCGATGGTGTTCGGCCTGATACTGGAATCAGCCAATTTCTCGATAAAGAAGATGGAACCCGGATCTGCCACCACATCCTCCCAGATGCGCTTGGTGACGAGGGCACCACAGTCTGCCGTCATAGATACATTGTCAACACCCGTACTAGTATTGTCAGAGAGTGACATCCATCTTTTGGTATTCACATTCTGGATACGGTAGTATCCTTTGTCACTCAACTGAGCGTGAGCAGAGAGCAAGGTAGCGCAGGAAATCAAAAGTACGTATAGTCTTTTTCTCATTCTCATTAATTTAAACAGAAACAGTAAAAAAATAACCGGTCTTCATCGCTTACATAGTAAGAATGAAGATCGGTTATGTTATTTAGTTTACTAATGTATTCTAGCTAAACCTGATTACTTAGCAATACAGATAGTAACACGGTTCATATCGTTCTCCTCGAAAGGCTGAACGCGGCAACCCTTAGACTGCTTGATCATGCGGCTCTTAGCAACACCCTTAGCTGCGAGTGTGTTGTAAACAGTCAAGGCACGGCGAGCAGCAATCTTATCGTTGAAGCCTACAGAACCAGTACCCTTATCAGCGTAACCAGTCAAAGTGATCTTAGCATCTGGGTTCTCCTTCATGTACTCTACGATCTCAGCAATCTTAGTTCTCTGAGACTTAGCGATGTTAGTGTTACCGATTGGGAAGAAGATATCACGACGGAAGTTCTCCTCAACTACCTTAGTCTCAACCTTAGGAGCTGGAGCTGGAGCTGGCTTCTCGATGATACGCTCGATGATCTTCTCTACTGGCTTTGGAGCAGGGATTACCTTAGTGGTATGAGTCTCACCAAGAGCAACCTTTACACCTACCAATGCGTTGAAGTACCAGTCTGGGTTACCAGCCTTCTTTGAGTTGTACTTGTCGCTCAATGTGTTAGCAGAAAGCTCAACGCCCAACTTAACGCGATCACTTACGCGGAAGTCAACGTTAGCACCTACACGTGCAACGAAGCGAGTCTTTGTACCATCCCAAAGGTTCTCCAATGGCATAGAAGACTTGTCATAACCAGCGAGGTTAGCACCTGGAGTCTCCAAGATAGCCTTCCGTGCTTTCTCTGCCTCGCCATTACCCCAAGCGATGTTAGCGCCGATACCACCGAATACGCCAACCTCAACCAAACGGTCTGGGTTGTACTCGCAGAAGAGGTTTGTGAGGTTGAATGTAGCATCAACCATAGGAGCGATGTAGTTCCACTTCCACTTGTAAGTAGTAGAAGCGCCATCAGATACAACCTTCTGACCTGCCTTGCTCTGCCATGTATTCAAAGAGAAGCGAGCGCCTACAACCTGATTGAAGTTATAGCCGATGCCTACCTGTACATTTGGAGACAACAACTTACCGAAACCGATCTCACCCAATGTGTACTGGCCACCAACCTGTGCCTGAGCATACCAATGTGGAGTGAAGACATTAACAGTCTTATCTGCTTCCTGAGCTGACGCACTAACGCAACTCAAAGCAATAACACCTGACAGTAATACTTTATTTAATTTCATAATTTTAATTCTTATTTATTATATAATGTTTATATTAAGACTTGTAGAAGGCGGCAACAAGTGTCGCCATCTATTCGTTTCTTACATTACTCTACAGTGATATTATATTCCTTCTTTACAGAAACGCCAGAGTAGTCAACTGCCTCGTAAACGATAGTGTAGTCACCCTTAGCTGTAGCAGAGAACAATACCTTCTGAGTGCTACCAGGAATCTTCTTAGCAGGAGTTGTACCGTCCATCAAAGTAACCTTAGCACCAGCTGGGTTACCCTCAACATATACAGACTTCTTGTAAGCAGGAGCGAGGAGCTCACCAGTCCAAGATGTAGCAACGAGAACTGTAGAACCAGTACCTGTCATACGAGTACCGAGCTTACCCTTGAGTGTACTCAAAGTATTCCAGTCACCAGTCTTGGTGCTCTTGTAAAGCATAGTAGGCTGCAACAACTCGTTGACATTACCAATCTTAGCGTTGATCTTCTTAAGCAAGTTGTTTACTGGAGTGATTGCATTGTCCCACTTTGTAGCAGCGTTGGTGATAGCATCCTTAACTGGCTGCAACTGTGTGCTAAGCTGGTCGTTGATAGAAGCGAGGAGATCACCAATTGTATTATCTGTTGTTTCGATAGCATAGAGATAATCGACATCAGCTTCCCAACGCTCGTCTGTGAAATTAATATCAGTACCCTCATAAGTGCTGCCTGATGGCTTATGATTCCACTTCCAAGAGTACTTTGCATAGTCTTTAACTAAAACATAGTACTGATTCTGGAAATATTCTGTTGAATATTCATCCTTCCAATACTCGTCCTCGTCAGTCCATTCATTCTTACCAACAGATTCGCCTACAGAAGTTGTCTTATAGGTAGTCAATGTTGCATTCTTAATAGTCTTCAACACGTTACCAGCATTATCGCAGAGATAAACCTCCTTCTTGTTCTCATCAGCAACGCAACGGAACAACTTAGAAGCGAGAAGTGTATAAACGCTCTTTTCTGTCTCACCATCATACTTGATATTAACATCAAGAGCCTTAATATATTTACCAACCTTGTCAGACAAAGTAGGCAACATATACTTATCGAGAGCCAAGCCGAGGTTCTTCAAGCTCTGGTTACCCTTCAAAGTATTGTAAGACAATGGCTTAACAGCGAATGCAGCCATATCGTATGTAGGAGCAACCTGATGTTTCTTAACTAAAGCGCCCTTAGTGCCATCCTCGTTTGTTACAGTTGGATCATACAAATAGTATGTAGCCTTAACAGTATAAGCTTTCAACTGGTTGTTTACAGAGTGATACAAAGTAGTAGCAATCTGGCTCAAGTTCAAGTTAGACTCCTTAGGGTTCTGCAACTTAGCAATGATATTCTTAGCAGCCTCCTTCAACTCACCCTTATTCAAAGAGAAGTCATCGTTAGCTGGATCCGTTGCACGAACAGGAACCTCATAGAAACCATTAGCTGAAGCAGCCTTGGTGAAACCGTAAGTCAGAACTTTATCTGTTGGCTTGATGATATTACCCTCTTCATCACCCAGCTTGAAACCCTTAGCTTCGTTACCCTGGCTATCAACCAACTTGAGATCAGTGATACACTCTGGATCAATCTCATTTGGGTTCAAAGTAATATAAATCTTACCAGCATCACCATTGTTCAAGAGCTCACCCTTAGTGATTTCCCAATCCTGGTTCTGCACAGCAGTACCATAGAAAGAAGAAACCAAGTTCAACTTAGAGCCAAGGAATGCAGCATTGTAGTAACCCAAAACAGGGTTCTCTGTTGCATTGATAGCGATACTAGTAAGGTTCTTGTTTACCAAGTAATCGAAAGCCTGGTCGTAAACAGCCTGTACCTTCTCACGAGCCTCAGTCTCATCAGATACAGAACCCTCAATCTCCTCAAGACGTTTATTCAAAGTTTCAGTGAACTTCGCAGCAGCTTTTTCGTCCTCCTTACGCAAATCCTCGATAGCCTTGATGTGGTCATCAACTTCTTTCTTAAGATCAGTGTAAGCCTTAGAACCCTGAATAGCAGCATCCAAAGTAGCATACTTACCCAATTCTGAGATTGCACCCTTGTCCATAGCCTCCCAGTTAGCCTTGATACGAGCGTCGATAGCATCTGCCAATGTAGGATTCTGGGTTTTCAACTCACCCAACCACTCATTGAGCTTTGTCAAATCAGACTCCTGCTTAGCAATAGCATCAGCAAGAGAAATGCTAGTGTTGTAAGCACTGTCGCTTTCGTGATCTGTACAAGATACGAAAGTGCTAGCTCCACCCACCAAGAGGGCAGAGAAGAGCAAAATACTAGTTAATTGTCTTTTCATTTTTTATAAAAAATTTAATTAAACTTATGTTGTCTAACTCATTATATTGAAGAAAGATTCGGCTCGACGAAGTAGCCAGTGTATGTTGTTGACTTAGGTCTTGCCGTCACTCTCCTACTTTACTCATTCTTAGTTTCCAATTTTATCGTTACCAAAATGTATATATACCGCTGCAAAGGTAAAGCTTTTTTTTGAATTAGAATGTTTTTGCCCCATTATTTTTAGCAAAATGCCTTAAATTTTAAATATTTTAAGCATTCTTTCCCCTTTTCTCCTCCTTTTCTCCCCCATTTTACCACAATGATAACGTTTTCACAAAAATATCCTTGTCAATCAACTTGACCTATATCAACCAATCAAACAAGAAGACACTTCAGTTGTCTAATAAATAAAGAAAAGAAGAGGAAAAGAAAGAGAGACTCGATGACACTTATGACACTTATGACACTTGTTTTCTAA
>URYG01000178.1 GCA_900551985.1 uncultured Prevotella sp.
CTCTCTACCCATTCTTCCGCATCATTCATCATCGATTCTCCAACCATTCCAGATTCCGGTTTCAGCACCGAATTTGAATAAAAAAGCAAAAAAGGAACAGAGGGTGTGTCAAAAGTCCAAGACACACCCTCTGAATAAAATGAATGCTTTCACTTTTCTTTCATCTGTTTGTAATGCGATTGTAACATCCTTTAAATACCTTTGCAGCGGTAAAAAGTATTACAGTATTTTTTTATAAGAAAAAAGAGTTTTATAAGAAAGAATAGGAAAGAAATGAATAAGGTATTTAGTTTTATTGCGTTGGCATTTCTGGGATGCGGCTCTGCTGCTGCCCAGCAGGTGAATGCTTCTAACGTTCAGCGCCCCAAACTGGTAGTGGGCATTGTGGTTGACCAGATGCGATGGGATTATCTCTATCGCTATCAGAAGCGCTATGGAGAAGGTGGATTCAAGCGATTGCTCAACGAGGGATTCTCTTGCGAGAACACCCGTATTCCGTATGTTCCATCGGTTACTGCCATCGGTCATACTTGTCTCTATACCGGTAGTGTTCCATCTATCCACGGAATCGCCGGAAACAATTTTGTGAAGAATGGCAAGAAGGTGTATTGCACGGATGATGAAACCGTGAAGCCGGTGGGTTCCAACAGTAAGGCGGGCTTGATGTCGCCTAGAAATCTCTGGGTTACCACCCTCGGCGATGAAATGAAGATTGCATCCAACGGCAGAGCCAAGGTGGTGGGTGTGGCCTTGAAAGACCGTGCTTCCATCCTTCCTGCCGGTCATCATCCGAACGGCGCCTTCTGGTTTGATGATGAGAGCGGCAAGTTCATCACCAGTTCTTATTATATGAACCAGTTGCCCAAGTGGGTGGAGGCGTTCAACAACCAGCATCTGCCAGAGCGTTATCTCTCGGAAAAATGGAACACGCTCTATCCTGAGAATACTTACATCGAAAGTACGGAAGATGAGAACGAGTATGAGGATGGAATCCGCAAGGGTGTGAAGGCTACGTTGCCGCTCAATCTCCCGGCTCTTTATAAGAAATATGGTTATGAAATCATCAGGAAGACTCCTTTCGGAAATTCGCTGACGATAGATTTGGCGAAGGCTGCAATAGACGGAGAGCAGTTGGGTGCTGATGATGAAACCGACTTGCTGGCAGTAAGCTGCTCCAGCACCGATTATATCGGTCATCAGGTGGGAACTCATGCCGTAGAAACTGAGGATACTTATCTTCGACTGGATAAGGCGATAGCCGATTTCCTTTCTTATCTCGATGAGAAGGTGGGCAAGGGCAACTATCTGCTTTTCCTGAGTGCCGACCATGGAGCGATGAACAATGCCCGTTTCCTGCAAGACCGCCGCATTCCTGCGGGCAGTTGGGATGGTGATGCTGTGGCTAAGAAGTTGAATCAGACCCTGGCTCAGGAGTATCCTAACGTGGGTGAACTGGTGAAGACCGTGATGAACTATCAGGTGTTCTTCAACCGTAACATCATCAAGGAAAACAAGTTGGATTTCGCCAAGATCAAGCAGAGCGTGGTGGATGTTTTGAAGGAAGACAGCTGCGTGCAGTACGCCTGCGATATGGAGAAGACGATGACCGAGAGTATTCCTGAGGATGTGAAGATGCGCATCGTGAATGGTTACAACCGTGAGCGTAGCGGTGATGTTGCTATTGTTTTGAAGCCGAATTTCTATGCCCACGGCATGAAGGGAACCGACCATGGTGAGTGGAATCCATACGACACCCACATTCCGTTGGTATTTATGGGTTGGGGCATCCAGCATGGTGCAACCACCAGGCAGACTTTCATGACGGATATTGTGCCAACCATCGCCGCCCTGCTTCATGTTCAGGCACCGAATGGTTGCGTTGGTCAGCCGATATTCTAAGTTTTAACCCTATCTTCATTTTTCTCTAACATCTTTGAAATATGAAACTTATACCTTTGCACTCGGAAAGGGGCGATGAACTGCATCGTGTAACATGCATCTGCCGCTTCGCCAACAAGATATTAGATGTTTTAAAGATGTAAAAAGAAAAATGAAGGTAATTTTTGTAATTCAAGGAGAGGGTAGAGGTCATCTCACCCAGGCTTTGAGCCTCAAGCAGATGCTTCTGCACGAAGGCCATGAAGTTGTGAAGGTTTTAGTGGGCAAGAGCAAGAACAGGGTGATTCCCGAGTTCTTCATGAATCAGATAGATTCTCCTGTCGAACTGTTCGACAGTCCGAATTTCTTGCCGTCTAAGGACAATCGCAAGTTCAATCTGTTGCGCTCCCTGACTTACAATGCGCTTCTTACTCCCAGCTATCTTTCCAGTATCCATTTGATACGGAAGAATATCCAGGAGAGCGGAGCCGACATCATCATCAATTTCTACGAGGTGTTGTGCGGCATTACCTGTTCCCTTTTCCATTTCGGAATCCCGGAGGTTTGCATCGGTCATCAGTACCTCTTCCTCCATCCCTCTTTCCAGATGCCTGGAAAGTATTCTTTTTCAGAATCATTGTTGAAGTTCTTTACCCGCATCACCTGCATGGGAGCCACAGCCAAGTTGGCGCTCTCCATCCGTGAATACGAGGATGAGCCGGTGCACGGCATCAAGGTGGTTCCACCATTGCTCCGCCAGGAAGCCAAGACCATCATCCGTCATCGTGGCAACTACATCATGGGTTACATGCTCAATGCCGGATTTGCCGAGGACGTAAAGGCTTGGCACGAGAAGCATCCCCATACCCAGCTCCATTTCTTCTGGGATCAGCCCGATGCACCCGAAGAACTGAAGGTGGATGATACGCTCACCTTCCATCGCATCAACGACGAAAAATTCCTCAAGATGATGGCTGGCTGCAAGGCTTTCGCCACTACCGCCGGATTCGAGAGCGTCTGCGAGGCACTCTATATGGGCAAGCCATGCATGCTGATTCCGGCTCATGTGGAGCAGGAATGCAATGCGATGGATGCGGAAAGAGAGATGGCTGGCGTGGTGAGCGATGATTTCGATATCGATAAACTGAAGGCATTTGCCCGTGATTACGAGGAGGATGTGGAGTTCAGAATGTGGGAGAACCATGCTGACACCCGAATCATCGCCGCCATAGAAAACGCTTACGATACTTATTATCATAGAAAGGAGAACCAGGCTTATGAAGAAGAAAATGATTCCATTGTTGCTGCTTCTTCCCTTGTTGTTCCTGCTCGCCGTGTATGGCAAGGATAGCAAGAAGGAGGAGTCGCGAGTGGTAGTGATTGCCATTGACGGTTTGAGATGGCAGGAGGTGTTTGAGGGCGCCAGGCGCGACAGTCTGATGCCGTTTCTTTGGGAAATGGGAAAGAAGAAGGGCTGCATGATTGGCAACCGCAACCGGAAATCGAAGATGGAGGTGGCCAACGGCATCTGGAAATCCTATGCGGGTTACAGCGAGATGCTCTGTGGCGTAACCGATGATGAGCACATTTTTGACAACCGCAAGCAGTATAACCCCAACCGCTCGGTTCTGGAATTGGCTGAGGCTTGTTCTGAGTATAAGGACAGGGTGAATGCCGTGGCGAGTTGGGATGTGATTCCTTATATCCTGAATTATCGCAGGAGCGAATTGCCTGTGGATTTCCGGTCTCCTCACAGGGTGAGCAAGCAGGTAAGGAACGACAGCGTTACGCTGAACCGTGCCTTGAAAACCCTCAAGGAGAAGCATCCCAAGCTCCTCTTCGTAGAGTTTTGCGAGACCGATTATTATGGGCATCATGGCAAATGGAAGGAGTATCTGAATGCAGCCCATCAGAACGACCAGTTTATCCGCCAGTTGTGGGAATGCTGCCAGCAGGACCCTTTTTATAAGGGTAACACCACCTTTTTTATTACCTGCGATCATGGCAGGGGAGAAAGTCTGGGCGCTCATGCTAACAGAGGCGAAGTGGATTCCAATGCTTCTTGGACAGAACATGGCAAAAGAATCAAGGGCAGCAACCAAACCTGGCTGGTAGCTTTCGGAAAAGACATCCAGCATCTGGGAGAAATGGAAGGAGGCAGAACCATCTACACCAAGCAGGTGGCTCCTACCATCGCCAGCATCCTGAAGGTTCCGTTTACGAATGATAGTCAGCAGCCTGTGGCTTCGCCGATTTACAAGATTCTCAAATAGCTTTTTATTTAGCAAAAATAGGATAATAACAAAATAAGATTTTCAGATTATGATAGGATTGTTCAATGAATGTTTTCCACCCGTCATGGATGGCGTTTCACTCACGGTAAGCAATTTGGCTCGCTGTTTTTACCAGCAGGGCAGGGACGTGGCGGTGGTAACCCCGGAAATGCCGGGACTCGATGAGTCTCAGCTTCCTTACTCCGTATTCCAGTATCGCTCGTTCCCGGTTCCCGGTCGCCATCCTTACCGTTATGGCTTCCCATCGCTCGATTTCAAGTTCCAGAAGCAGGTTGCAGCTCAGAATTTTGAAATCTTACATGCGCATTGTCCATTCTCTTCGGGCGATTTCGCCTTGAAGACGGCTCGCAGGATGGGCGTTCCATTGGTGGCAACCTTTCATTCCAAATATCGTGACGACTTTGAACGGGTAATCCCCAACAAGGCTCTTGTAGATTATCTCGTGGGCAAGGTGGTGAAGTTTTACGAGAGCGCAGATGAGGTTTGGGTACCTCAGGCTTCCGTGGGCGAAACCCTGCGGGAGTATGGCTATAAGGGAACCTTCGAGGTGGTGGATAACGGAACTGAATTTGCCGATGCGCCTTATACCGAGGAGATGAAGTGGGCAGCCAAGAATGAGCTTTATGTAGCCGTAGATGAACCCCTGCTCCTTTTCGTGGGTCAGCATATCTGGGAGAAGAACGTGAAACTCATCATCGAGGCATTGGCTAAGGTGAAGGATTTGCCTTATCACGCCCTTTTCGTGGGCGATGGTTACGCCAGAGCTGATATGCAGGCAATGGCGGCAAAGCTCGGTTTGTCGGGAAACAGCGATTACCGCAAGGATAAGATTACCTTCTTCGGAAGCGTGCAATCCCGCGAACTGATGCAGATGATCTATACGGCTGCCGATCTCTTCCTCTTCCCGTCCATCTACGATAATGCGCCTCTGGTGGTAAGAGAGGCAGCTTCGCTCCATACGCCTTCCATCGTGGCTAGGGGCAGCAATACGGCAGAAATCATTCAGGATGGAATCAACGGATTCCTCTCGGACAACGACGTAACAGCCTTTGCCAACCGACTCCGTTACATTCTGGAGCGCCCAACCATCATTTCCTGGGCGGCAAAGGGAGCTGCAGAAACCCTGGTGCGCCCTTGGAAGGATATTGCAGTAGAAGTTTTGGATAGATATCAGCATTTAATTGACAGACAACAAAATAGATTGGCCATTTAGCCGTTATTATACTATATAATAATGTATAGTTAGTTTTTATACTATATAATAATGTATAGTTTAATTTTGGGATAATATGAAAAAATGGCATTTATGGGTGGCGGCTTCCATCGGACTGGTGGTAATCGCTGGAATGATGATTCGTGAATTTGATGTGGATGCTTTAAGCAAGATAGACCTATCTCCGAGATTTTTCCTGGGGGTAGGTTTGGCTGTATTACTATTTGCCGTCCAGAATCTGATGCTCACCCTTCGTTTCCGTCATCTCTGTCAGCGCAGATTGTCGGTAGCCGAGGCGTTCCGCATCAACGTGCTCTGCGAGTTTACTTCTGCCGTTACTCCTTCGGCGGTGGGTGGAAGCGGTTTGGCTTTCATCTATCTCAACCGCGAGGGAGTTTCTATGGGCAGAAGTATTTTCACCATGTTTGCAGCCCTGTTGGCTGATGAGGCTTTTCTTGCCATCAGCTGTATCTTACTCTATTTCCTTGTTCCATCGCATCTCTTGTTTAGTCTGGCAGATGGAGTGGGGATTTCCGCGGATGCAACCAGCGAATGGATCAAGGGTGGGGTGCAGGTTATCTTCATCATCAGCACTCTTATCGTGGCTGTCTGGACGGCCATCCTCTACGTCTTATTATTGCATCGCCCTCAGATTTTGGGCTGGGTATTGAAGGGATGCTGTAAGATTCCTTTCCTCCGTAAGTTCCTGCCGAAGGTGGAGAAATTCTCCGAGGAGATGACGATGGCTTCGAAGGAGGCAAAGCTGGAGGGCGGAAGATTCTGGCTGCAGCTGATGGGTTATACTTCCCTGGCGTGGCTATCGAGATTCGCCATCGTGGTTGCCATTCTCGTAGCCTTCCATTGTCAGGGCAACATGCTGGTGGCTTGGTGCCGCCAATGGGTGATGTGGATGATTTCCATTCTGAGTCCTACGCCTGGCGGAAGCGGCGTGGCGGAGTTGATGTTCCGCCTTTATTATGCCGATTTCCTGCCCGATGCCTCGGTAGCCATTCTTGCTGCCATGCTCTGGCGCGCCATCTTCTATTACCCATTCCTGGTGATGGGCACCCTGGTCTTGCCGAAATGGATTGCTAAGAAATAAGAATGAGGCAATCTCTTTCCTTTAAAAATTCACATAGAGTCTGGCACTGAGCACCGTGTAGTCTCCATTGTCGTTTCTGATGTATTGGAACGATGGCTGAAGGGAGATGGATTCCGTCAGCTGTCTTTTCCACGTTGCTTCCAGCGAATACTCCGAACCCTGCTGGAAGCGGGCGTACT
>URYG01000179.1 GCA_900551985.1 uncultured Prevotella sp.
TGTTCATCTTCGAGCCATGGTGGAACAAGGCTGCCGAGGAACAAGCCATCAACCGCCTGCACCGATTCGGGCAGAAGGCGAAAGTGCTCAGCTACTCGCTCATCACCCAGCAGACCATCGAGGAGAAAATCCAGCTTCTCCAGCAGAAGAAGGCAGATCTCTTCGAGGGATTGATTAGTGCCGACACATCATCGTCGAAGCATCTCTCGGAGGAGGACATCGACTTCATTCTGGGATAATGAGTTCTATCGTTTTTATCCTGGGATTATCTGATTTCATTCAGTTTCATCCCAGAATAAAAAGAAACCCTGCTCAAATAAAAAGAGAAAGATTAAAATAAAAGAAAGAAAAAAGAAAAATGAAAAAAGCCATACAAACAGACCTCTTCGGAAATCCGATTCCGGAACCGAACGAGGCTGATAGAAATAAGAAGGGAGACGCTGCCAGTTCGCCCGCCTTCGACGAGCGCCCTGCCAAGCAAATCGCTCTTCCTCCGATAGACGAACTTCAAAAGATGGTAAACTCATTAGACAGATTTCCTCTGTATGAAATAAAGGAACTTCTGGAAGGGTTCGTTGATTACGCCAGGAAATACCGCCTGTATTACATCGACCCGATAGGACAGGAGAAATGCCCTGAAGCCATCAGAATCATCATCACTTCCAAGGAAAAGAAATGCAAGCAGAACTGGCTAGAATTTGCAGCCATCCTGTACAACCATCGCAACTTCCATCTCTTCTACGAAGAAATGACGGAACGTGAGAAGGAGCTGATGCAACTCGTCATAGAGAAGCATTTTGTGCCGGAAGATGAAGTAACGAAACTATTAGGTCATGGAATAAAAACCGATAATTTAGGACGCTTTTATTATTTTCACCCAGGTTTTCTTTTGCCTCATCTTAGACTTTGGTTCGCGACGGAAGGCAGAGTGGTATGCGACCCGGAAGAAACCGGCTTTTCGTATAACAACTATGCACATTGCCTCTGTCTTCAACCCTTGGTGGCTGGAGAAATCATCAAAGCCCTACATCCGGAATATCATGCCCCGGAAGCCCTGGAAACCCTGCCTGCCGACAACCAGCTGGTTACCTACCAGGGGGAAACTGCCATCCATACCATTCTGCCCATCATAAAGGCGGCATTCCAAACCAAGCAGCTGAAATTCGGAATGAACAGCTGCTCTTCCGCAGGAGTGAAGAAAATGGCCATCATGACAAACATCAAGGAGTTTTTCCCAGATACTACAGGCGACAGAATCGCTGCCCACCTGCTTGCCAACCTCTATGGTCTGGATGCTACGGTGACCTGTGCAGCAAACTCCACGATAGAAAATGACGTGAAGAAGTTGATTACAGACATGAACCAACTCGCACAATATCTTCCACCCATCATACTCTGGAACATCAAGGGATTCAGAAAGGCGCAGTTGGAGAACGGCTGTTGCAAGTTCATGATTCAGGACATCCTGAAAACGCTCAGAACTTTCGCAAAAGGCCAGAAATGGCTCAAGGCTGACGAACTCTGCCATAAGGTAAGGTTTATCAACTGGACGCCGGATGAAAGCACGCTTTGGATGGATGGGGATGAATACGACAAGCTGCGCATCTACAACACGCATAAGGAGAAATACGTCTATTCAGACAGCATCATCAGCCAGATTACCAACCCTTTCATCAAGGGTTTCATGTTCATGATGGCCGTGTTCGGAATGACGGAGATTGCCTACGACAAGGAGCCGGCTCCTGATGCCTCGTGCTATTACGATGCGCTGAAATACGTGCGCCTTACTCCGCTGGGCGAATACGCCCTGAGCATGACCACGGAATATGAGAAGCCAAAGACGAAGGAAGATACAGAAAAGTTCTTTGAGGTTTACGAGGACAATCTGATGGTCAGGATGCTGAAGGAAGATAATCCATACGCTTCAGTTCTCACCAATATAGGAAAATCCATCTCGAAGAAGCTTTACAAGGTAAGCTACGAATCGTTCCTGGACGGCTGTACCTGCAAGAAAGACATCACGGACAGAATTCATCTCTTCAAGGAATACATCTGTCCGGAGCTGCCAGCCAACTGGCTGCAATTCTTCAAGGATCTGGAAAAGCACAGCAGACCGCTGAAAGAGGTGAGGAAGAAATACACCCTGCTTCAGATTCCTAAAGATGACAAGGAACTCCAGCGCATCATCATCTCCGACCCTGAAATCAGAAAATACACCCTGAAGGCTGAGGGATTCATCCTGCTGGTTGAAACGGATTACAAGGACAAGGTGGTGAAAGCCTTGAAGAAGCACGGATTTCTGGTATAAGACGGGAGTTTTCAGGGATTAAGAAAATTATTAATATTAGATTTTTAAATGATGACAAAGAAAGGTAAACATACCGTATTATTTATCTGCCTAGGCAACATCTGCCGCTCGCCTGCCGGAGAGGGCATCATGAAGAGCCTGGTGGAGAAGGCAGGACTGGAGAATGAGTTTGAAATCGATTCTGCCGGAATCGGAAACTGGCACGTAGGTCAGCTGCCCGACAGCCGTATGAGAAAATGCGGAGCCGAGCACGGCTACAATTTCAACAGTCACGCCCGCCAGTTCCAGAAATCCGATTTCTCGAGATTCGAAACCATCGTGGTAATGGATAACGAAAACTACCGCACCATCACCTCCATGGCTTCCTGCCAGGCTGATAAGGACAAGGTGGTGCGCATGGCTGATTTCCTGACCCACCATCGTGAATACACCACCGTGCCCGATCCATACTACGGCGACTACAGCGACTTCGAGCTCGTTATCACGCTCCTGGAAGATGCCTGCCAGGGATTGCTGGAAAGCATCATAACTGAATAACAAAAAAGAGGGTGTGGCATAAGTCCATGACACATCCTCTTTTTCGTTTCTTCATAGATTTTATTCATCGGATTACGCTGAATAATAATTCCACCTTATTATATTATACCGTAATCTCGCCCGAACCATAGCAGCGATGATGATTCTCATCATACACCACGCAGAACTGGCCGGGAGCCACGCCGTGGATCGCCTCTTCTGAATGAATCATCCATCTGCCATCTTCGAGTTTTTCGATGGTAGCTGGATGATACTCCGGCGTATGGCGAATCTTGAACGTTACCTTCTGCATCGCCACCTCGCGGGTGAGGAAATGGAAATCCTGCAGAGGGAAATCCTGCTTGTATGCCGTCTGAGGATCGTAGCCGTGACTCACGTAGAGAATGTTCTTCTCCACATCCTTCTTGATTACGAACCAAGGTCCGCCGCCAAAGCCCAGCCCCTTGCGCTGACCGATGGTGTGGAACCACAAGCCCTTGTGACCTCCGATGCGCTTGCCCGTCTCCATCTCTATCACGTCGCCCGGGTTCTCGCCCAGGTATCGGCGGATGTAATCGTTATAGTTGATCTGCCCCAGGAAGCAAATTCCTTGACTATCCTTGCGCTTGGCATTAATGAGATGTTCCTCTTCGGCTATCTCACGAATTTCATTTTTGATGTGATGACCGATAGGGAAAATCGCTTTTCTCAATTGCCAACTCTCTATCTGAGCCAGAAAATCGGTCTGGTCCTTTACGGGGTCAGGACTCGTGACGAGCCATTTGTCGCCGTTTTCATCCGTTTCGGTCTGCGCATAATGCCCCGTGGCGATGAGGTCGTAGTTGTGGCCCATCTTCTCATCGAAAGCGCCGAACTTGATGAGTCGGTTGCACATCACATCGGGGTTCGGGGTGAATCCAGCCTTCACCTTGTCCATGGTGTAGCGGGTCACCTCGTTCCAGTATTCCTGGTGGCAGTCTATCACCTGCAGCTTGCATCCGTACTTGTGCGCCACGGCGGTAGCCATCTCCAGGTCCTCCTCAGAAGAGCAGTCCCATTCCTCCTTTTCTTCCGGTCCTATCTTGATGTAGAAGCAGTCAGGGTGCAGGCCCAGTCGGGCAAACTCCCAAACCACTACCGAACTATCCACGCCGCCCGAAAGCAGCACCGCCACCCGCTTGTCCTTTACCTCGGCAAGGAAGAGCTCGTCTCTGGTCTCCAGTTCCTTCTCTCTTGGAGTATCCGTTATCATCTTGTTATTATTATCCATTGTCTATTCGCTATTATTCAATTCTGAAGGCAAAGTTACAACAAATTCTGCGAAAAGCCGCCATCTTATGCCGAAAAATCTCATATTTCGCCTAAATGTTTTCTCTTGCGCTACATTCTCCCCGTTATCCGCTCCTTCTTCTATCGAAATTCCTAATAGTAGAAATCGACTCATTCCAACACCGATTCTTTTTTGCTTTCGATTTTATCCATACCTTTGCAATCGAAAATCAGAGAAATGCGGTTATAGTAAAAAACCATAACAGGCATTGGAGAAAGCAGAAATAGCGTGAATGTTACAGCAACTATCGCTCATAAAGAAAAAGTAGTTATGATAGGAATCAATAACATATTTAATATAAGAACATGGATATCTTAAAAAATCTGTTTTATGGCTTCCCTGATCTGTGGGGAGGCGGAGTAGCCCACTCCGTGATGATCTTGGCGTTGGTCATCACCCTGGGTCTGAGTTTAGGAAAGTTGAGAGTAAAGGGAGTCTCTCTCGGATTGGCATGGATTCTTTTCATCGGCCTCATCTTCGGTCACTTCTCTCTCAATCTCGATGAGCATCTGCTCCACTTCCTCAAGGAGTTTGGACTGATTCTCTTCGTCTATTCCATCGGTCTGGAGGTAGGACCTGGTTTCTTCGCTTCGTTCAAGAATGGCGGCAAGAGCCTCAACCTGCTCAGCATCATCGTGATAGCGTTGAGTATCATCACCACCCTCGCCATCTTCTCGTTCTCGGGAACATCCATCACCTCTATGGCTGGTATCCTCTCGGGTGCCGTTACCAACACCCCGGGACTCGGTGCTGCACAGCAGGCATTCAGCGACCTGCGCCACATCGATGCTCCATCCATCGCAGCCGGCTACGCCATCGCCTACCCTATGGGTGTGCTCGGCGTCATCCTCTCCTTTATTATATTAAGGTATGCGCTGCGCATCAACAAGAGCGAAGAGGAAGCTGATGCCAAGCGCGGTATGGGACACCTCGAGGCGATGACCCTGAACACCTTCTCTGTAAAGGTGACCAACCAGATGGTATTCGGCGACACCATCAAGCAGATGAGAGAAATCCTGAAGCGCGACTTCATGGTTTCAAAGATTATCCGCAAAGATAGCGACAAGCACGATGAGGTGGTAAACGGACAGACCCAGATCAACGAGGGCGACATCCTGCAGATTGTAGCCAACCCTACCGTAGAAGAGCCAGTCATCGCCCTGCTCGGCGAGAAGGTTCAGGTAAGCGAGGAGAAATTCGGCGAGGATTTGATTACCCGCCGCATCCGCATCACCAAGCCAGGCATCAACGGCAAGAGCATCAGTCAGCTTCAGATCCGTTCAAACCTCGGTGCCAACATCACCCGAGTAAACCGCAACGGTGTAGATCTGATTGCTACCCCACATCTGAAACTGCAGCTGGGCGACCGTGTTACCGTGGTAGGTACAGAGCTCGCCATCGCCCATACCGAGAAGGTATTGGGTAACCAGATGAAGCGCCTCAACTACCCTAACCTGATTCCTATCTTCCTGGGTATCATGCTGGGTTGCATCGTGGCAAACATTCCATTCTTCATCCCGGGCATCAACGAGAACCTGCGCCTCGGATTGACCGGCGGCCCATTGGTAGTTGCCATCCTGATAGGTTACTTCGGTCCGAAGTACAACCTCGTGACCTACAACACCATCTCAGCCAACCTGATGCTCCGTGAAATCGGAATCTGCATCTTCCTGGCTTGCGTGGGACTGGGCACAGGCGAACAGTTTATCCAGACCGTGGCATCAGAAAGCGGAATGACCTGGATTCTCTACGGCATCGCCATCACCATGATTCCAATCATCGTGGGCGGCATCATCGGAAGATACGTGTTCCACATCAACTATTATACATTGCTCGGAGTGCTGGCAGGCGCCAACACCAATCCGTCTGCCCTGGCTTACGTACGTGAGCAGACATCAGCAGATGCACCATCTGTGGGCTATGCGAATGTTTATCCATTCGCCATGTTCCTCAGAATCGTAACCATTCAGATCATCATTTTCGTATTCGGATAAATATATGACAGAAAAAAACATGAAGAGCTGCGATTGCGCAGACAACGGCAAGAACAACTGCAACTGCAAGGAAATCGCAGAAACAGAACTCAGAAGGAAACTCGACTTATTATTACGTACAGGCAGCATTCTCATGGAGAGTGCTGCCGACACCTCGCGCATTATGCGTACGATGAAGCGTGCTGCAGCGTTCCTCGGTCTCGACGAACGCTACATGCACCTTTACATCAACTGGAATGTGCTGATGGTGAACTACAGCGACGAGGAGCATTCCTTCTCCAAATTCCAGCGTTGCGAAAAGCACGGCATCAACCTTACCTCCATTTCGCAGGTAAGCAAGCTCACCTGGCAAGCCATCAAGGAAAACTATTCGCTCGAACAATATGAGCAGGCACTCAACGATATCAAGGCCACTCCACGCAGCTTCACCCCATGGCAGGTAGCCATCGGCGGCGGAATTCGTGGTGAGGAGTCATCGTAA
>URYG01000180.1 GCA_900551985.1 uncultured Prevotella sp.
AAAGCCGAGCATTACTAATTGCCCGAACACTTTCTTTAGAAAGTTCATAGTTTCAGCTGTTGACTCTCGATTGAATCGAGAGGGACGGTGGTTCTTTACTAATAAATACAGTTTGCTTGTGTGCAAATACGTCATAACCTATTATCAGGTGGTTATTGCGGTGAGGTCCCACCTCTTCCCATTCCGAACAGAGAAGTTAAGCTCACTTGCGCCGATGGTACTGCAATGCAATGCGGGAGAGTAGGTAGCCGCCTTCTTTTATCAAGAGCCTCAGATTTCGAAAGATTTCTGAGGCTTTTTTCGTTTTCACGCGGATGTTTTTTTGTCACGCAGATTTCGCAGATTACGCAGATTTTTTGACCTGTTCGGTCTGGATGACGCAGATATATAAAAAACTGGGCTGCCTCAATGGGGGCAGCCCAGTTTGAGATTATTTGTTTCTACGATGATTACGTGTCTTCTGCTTCGACTTCTTTGTTTTCTTGGAAGAAGTACTAGCCGCAGGCTTTTCCTTGCGTACAGGAGCAGAATCGCCGGCAAGGGCGAAATCAAGCTGTTTCTTTTCTAAGTTGGCTTGTGCCACCTTGATGCGGATGGCATCACCTAATTGGTACTTGTTGTGATGACGACGACCAATCAGACAGAAGTTCTTTTCGTCGAAGTCGTAGTAATCGTCTGCGATGTCTCGCATCGGAATCATACCTTCACAATGGTTCTCATCAATGGTTGCATAGATACCATAAGAAGTAATGCCGCTGATGTGGGCATCGAATTCCTCACCTAGCTTATCGCCCATGAATTCAACCATCTTATATTTGATACTGTCTCGTTCTGCATTCTGTGCAATCTGCTCCATGTCAGAACAATGCTCGCAGAGTTCTTCGTAATGCTTCTCGTTGGCGCTTCTGCCGCCATCTGCGTACTTAGTAAGCAGGCGGTGCACCATCGTATCCGGATAACGGCGGATAGGAGAGGTGAAGTGGGTGTAGTATTCGAAAGCCAGACCGAAGTGACCGATGTTGTGAACGGAATACTTCGCCTTCATCATTGCACGGAGAGCTACCATCTGGATGAGGTTATTCTCTGGCTTGCCTTCGCAGTCAGACATCAGCTTGTTCAGACTTCTGGCTGTGGCGCCCTTGGTGCCCTCGGTTTTCATCTTATAGCCGAACTTCACGACGAATTCTCGCAGGGTCTCCAGCTTCTGTGGGTCTGGATTATCGTGAATACGGTAAGGAAGCGTCTTTGGCTTCTTGCCTTTCTTCACCTTTCCGATGCTTTCTGCTACCGTACGGTTGGCGAGGAGCATGAATTCCTCTACGAGTTTGTTGGCATCCTTTGAGCGCTTGTAGTAGCAGCTGACTGGCTTGCCCTTCTCGTCAACATCGAAATGCAGTTCCTCTCGGTCGAACTTCACGGCTCCATTCTTGAATCTTGCAGCACGAAGTTTCTTAGCCAGTCTGTCAAGAGTGATAAGCTGGAGTGCATTTTCACCCTCGTATGGATGCTCTTTGGTTTCTGCTGGAGCTGGTTCGCCAATTCCATCCACTACGCCATTGGCTTCGAGGAGTTCCTGTACCTCTTCATATTTGTATCGGCGGTCGCTCTCGATGACGGTGTGCACGATGCGGTAGTTCTTGACTTCGGCATTGTTGTCGAGTTCGAAGATGACGCTGTATGCCAGCTTTTCTTCGTTAGGACGAAGCGAACAGATGAAGTTGCAGAGACGCTCTGGGAGCATCGGGATGGTGCGATCTACGAGATAGACAGATGTGGCACGCTTCACGGCTTCCTTGTCGATGATGCTGCCCTCTGTGACGTAGTGCGAAACATCGGCGATGTGAACACCCACCTGCCAGTTGCCGTTCTCCAGTTTCTGGATACTCAAGGCATCATCGAAGTCCTTGGCATCCTTCGGGTCGATGGTGCAGGTGAAAACCTTGCGGAAGTCTTCACGCTCCTTATAATCCTGCTCCGTGATTTCTCCTGAAATCTTGTTGGCAGCATCCTCCACGTTCTTCGGATACTTGTAAGGCAATCCATATTGTGCGAGGATGGAATTCATCTCCACATCGTTGTCGCCCTTCTGTCCGAGGATATCCACCACCTCACCGATAGGACTCTTATTTTCTCCGTCCGGCCACTCGATGATACGAACCACCGCCTTGTCGTCGGTCTTTCCGCCCTTCACCTTTCTTCTCGGAATGATGATGTTATGAGCGAATACATCGCTTGGCGTAACAAGGTAAGCCAGATCCTTATCCACTTTCAATCTACCGACGAAGGTATCCTTTGCACGTTCCAGGATCTTGTTTACCTGTGCTTCCTTGATGTGGTTCTTGCGACGTGCGAGGAAGGTGAATTCCACTCGGTCGCCATTGAGCGCTCCCATAGAGTTGCGCTCTGAAACGAAGATAGGATTCTCTTCGCCATCAGGGATGACGGAGTTCTTTCCATTTGCCTTTCTAACAAACTTACCCTCCATCACCTGCACGCTTTGGTTCAGGCGATACGAATTATCACTTACCTTTGCCAGATAGTCATCCCATGCCATTTCCTCCATGATGTCGATAGCCAGCATCTTGAGCGGATGCGTGGTGAGATGGAGGGAACGGAATATTTCTTTAAAGCTGAGCGTTTCGCCCGGCCTTTCGGCAAAGAATTGCTGCAGAATCTCAGTGAGCTGCGCCTTGTTCATTCTTTTGCCGCCTTTTTTACCTTTTCCCATAATTACGACTGTTATATGACTGTTTATAGTTTTATAAGGCAAAGAAACAAAAAAAATCGGAGAATACAAAGTTTCTTGGCATCTTTTTTTGTTTTTTATTAAATATGTAACAAAATAGGCCACTTATTTCTCCTTTCTTTCTATATCAAGAGTAGAAAAACGGTATATAATAATAGTAGATAGAAAAGAGCACTTTGTTTCTTTTTAAAGATGTTCATTGGTTTAGGATGTTACAATACTGTTACAATTTGCAATATCTTTGCTTAATATTTCGTAATAAGCGGATTTCTTATTATATTTGCAATCGAAACGTAACAAACATTTCCACAAATATAATTAATTATGGATACAAGTCAATATCTTGTGATTTTTTTTCAGATTCTCGGTTCTTTGGCATTGCTCATCTATGGTATGAAGGTGATGAGTGAGGCTTTGCAGAAGATGGCAGGATCTCAGTTGCGCCACATTTTAGGAGCTATGACTACCAACCGATTTACGGGAATGCTTACAGGTACCTTTATTACCTGTGCCGTTCAGAGTTCCTCAGCAACCACCGTCATGACGGTTTCTTTTGTGAATGCAGGTCTGCTCACCCTGGCCCAAGCCATTTCCGTGATTATGGGTGCCAACATCGGTACCACCTTTACGGCATGGATTATGTCGCTGGGTTATAATGTAGATTTAACCATCGTGGTTTTCCCTGCGTTCTTCCTCGGCATCATGCTGATATATAGCAAGAAGCGCCGGTATTTTGGAGATTTCCTTTTCGGTATCGCCTTTCTCTTCTTCTCGCTCGTATTGTTGAGCAGTGCAGGCAAGGCTCTCGATCTGGAGCATAATCCGGCAGTTATCGACTTCTTCGGTTCCTTCGATACGAAGAGTCATTTTACCATTGTCGTCTTCCTTTTGATAGGTACGCTTATTACCTGCATCGTACAGAGTTCGGCAGCGGTGATGGCGATTACCATCCTGCTCTGTTCTACGGGAGTGCTTCCTATCTATCTGGGTATTGCCCTGGTGATGGGTGAGAATATCGGAACTACAGCTACTGCCAACCTTGCTGCTTTGGGTGCCAATGCCCAGGCTCGTCGTGCGGCTTTGGCTCATCTGGTGTTCAATGTGTTTGGTGTCATCTGGGTTCTCTGCTTGTTCTATCCTTTCGTGGATTTCGTCTGCTCTATTGTGGGTTACGATCCTGATGGTGGTATGTCGGCTGCTCAGAAGGCGAAGCTGCTGCCTATCGTCCTGGCGATGTTCCACACCTGCTTCAATGTCTGCAATACGGGCGTACTCATCTGGTTTATTCCACAGTTGGAAAAGGTGGTCTGCAAGCTTATCAAGCCTAAGGCAGACAAGGAGGATGAGGATTTCCGCCTGCGCTTTATCCAGTCAGGTATCATGAAGACACCGGAGCTTTCCGTCTTCGAGGCACAGCAGGAAATCGGCAGTTTCGGCGAGCGCATCCATCGTATGTTTGGTATGGTGAGAGAGTTGATGGATACCCAGGATGCCAAGACTTTCGACAAGCTCTATGAGCGCATCGAGAAGTATGAGGGTATTTCGGATAATATGGAGATTGAGATTGCCAAGTATCTGGACCAGGTGAGCGATGCCCATCTGAGTGATGATACCAAGGCAAAGATTCGTTCGATGCTGCGTGCGATTTCCGAGATTGAGAGTATTGGTGACAGTTGCTATAACCTTGCCCGCACCATCAAGCGCAAGGGGGAGAACAAGGAAGAGTTCACGGTAAAGCAGAATGAGAACATCCATCAGATGTTCAAGCTGGTAGATGAATCGCTTACCCAGATGAACTTCATGTTTGCCCACGATCGTCAGAGTATAAACATGAACCATACCTATAATCTTGAGACGGAAATCAACAACTTCCGTACTCAGTTGAGAAACCAGAATCTGGATGATGTGGATAACCATCTCTATACCTACGGCGTAGGAACCCTGTATATGGATATCATTCAGGAATGCGAGAAGCTCGGCGACTACGTGGTGAACGTAGCTGAGGCCCGTATGGGAACGAGAGCATCGGCATAATCATAATCAACATTTCGAGATAAAACAAAGTCGCCCTGTAAAGGCAAAAGCATCTCATTTCTAAAGCTTTTGCCCTTACAGGGCGACAGGTTTACGGCTATAAATACCCAGGGCGCTGCCCTGGGCTTGGAGCTTCTGCCCTTTCAGGGCGTATTGGATGTGACTTATGGCAGCCCTCCTAGGAGCTTCTGCCCTTTCAGGTAGGGTGTTCAAAATCTATATAATTTTTCGACACGTTTTTTGTGTTAAAATACAAGTCAAGTCACACGAAATCAACGTGTTATAAATTTAAAAATGTGACGTTTTATAGTTCTGCGCAATATTCGTGTAGAATAATTATTGAATATCAGTTAGTTGAACCGATTATTCGACTAAAAACGTGCCATATTTTAAACGGATTTTGAACACCCTACCTTTCAGGGCGTGTGGAGCTTACTTGTGAAAGTTTAGCGTCTTATAATTATAGCCTCTTCTGCGTTTATTTCTCCAGAATCTCCTTCAGCTGCTTCATTCCCTCAGAAGCCCCCTTCATGATATGCTCTATCTTGTAGTAGCCGTTGGTGTTTACGGCACCTGGGTCTATCAGATAGATAGGGATGTTCGGCTTGGTGTATGCTATCAGGCCTGCGGCAGGATACACGTTGAGCGAAGTACCGATGATGACGAAGATATCGGCTTGCTGCACAGCCTCGGCAGCAGGCTCAATCATCGGAACGCTCTCGCCGAAGAAGACGATGAATGGTCGCAGCAAGCTGCCATCGCCCGCCTTGGTTCCCGGCACCACTTCACAGTCATTCTCCGGCAACTCCTTGATGTATCGATAGTCGTAAGGATCGCGCGAAGAGCAGACCTTGGAGAGTTCTCCATGCAGGTGGATCACGTTCTTGGATCCCGCCTTTTCGTGCAGGTTATCCACATTCTGTGTAATCACCGTTACGTCGAAATCCTTCTCCAGATCCTTGATAAGTTTATGTCCCTCGTTAGGTTGAGCGGCATAGAGCTTATGGCGCAACATGTTATAGAAGTTAGTTACTAGGGTTGGGTCAGCTTCCCATCCCTCGTGGGTAGCTATCTGTTCCACAGGATAGTTTTCCCACAAGCCATCATTTCCACGGAAAGTTTTGAAACCACTCTCCACAGACATTCCAGCGCCGGTTAAAAATACGAGTTTCTTCATCTTATCACGTTTTATTTATTCATATTTTCTTAATCTTCTTATTAAGAATGCACAAATTTACACTTTTTTCTTTAAATATCATCGTTATCAGCGAGAAAAATGTTATCTTTGCACTCGTTTTAAGGACAATAAGTACAAAATAAAGAATATTAATACAAAGTTATAAGATAAATTTATGGATAAAGTAAGTTATGCTTTAGGCATTGGCATCGGTCGCCAGTTGGCTTCTATGGGTGCAGAGAGTTTGAACATTGATGATTTTGCACAGGCTGTAAAGGATGCGATTGCAGGCAAGCTTCAGCTTGATGAGCAGGAAGCACAGGAGTTGGTACAGAACTTCTTCGCAGAGCAGGAGGCTAAGGCTCAGGCTGCAGCTGCAGAGAAGGGCAAGGTTGCCAAGGAGGCTGGTGAGCAGTTCCTCGCAGAGAACGCTAAGAAGGATGGTATCATCACAACCAAGAGCGGTTTGCAGTATCAGATTCTGCGCGAGGGTAACGGCAAGGCTCCTAAGGCAACAGATCAGGTAGAGTGCCACTACGAGGGTACACTCATCGATGGTACTAAGTTTGATAGCTCTTACG
>URYG01000181.1 GCA_900551985.1 uncultured Prevotella sp.
ACCAAACTGACCGGTCAACATGGCGAAGAGAGTGAAGTTATATGTTAATGGCAGCAGCCTCCTGACGATAGCCGGTGAGCGCAAGCAGATGGAACGCAATGTAGGTTCTGCTCCTCAAACCCGCAGTTTCACCATCGGTGCAAAGGTCGAGTTCTAATATAGATAATCAAGATAAAGAAAATGACAAAAGTTATGAACAACTTACTATCAAAATACAAAGTTGGTGCAGTGGTGCTCGGACTGGCTCTTTCGATGGGACTGACAAGCTGTGATGACATGTTTGAACCTGCCATCGAAAACCATCTGGGTTTCGAGTATATGTACGACCATCCAGACTATGCCGATGGTGTGCTTGGCAACGCCTATACCCGTCTGCCAAACGGCTCTTACTCATTCAATGACGTCGCAACAGACGATGCCGTGAGCAACGACGCTACCGACAGCTACCGCAAGATGACAGGTGTAGATAGCTGGACTTCAAACAGCAACCCTGTGGAAACCTGGCGCAACTGCCGTGCAGCCATCCAGTATATCAACCTCTTCCTCGCTAATGTGGATAAGGTAAACTGGAACAGCGATGAGGCTGTGCGTGCCATGTATGAACAGCGTTACATCGGTGAGGCAAAGGGTTTGAGAGCAATCTTCATGTACTATCTGCTCCGTGCCCATGGTGGTTTGGATGCCAATGGAACACTCCTCGGTGTGCCTAATATTCTTGAGCCAACGGATGTAAGCTCAGATTTCAATTCCCTGGAGGTGCGTGCTTCTTATGCCGACTGCATGAAGCAGCTCATTGCGGATGCAGAAGAGGCTGTACGTGTACTCCCTGTTGACTACAAGGATACGGACAACGAGACGATGACCGTCAGCTGCCTCGGCAAATCATATACGGTAACAAAGGCTACTTACAATCGTGTACTTGGTGACAACTTCGCCGGACGCTTCAGTGGTCGTATCGCCCGTGCCGTTCTTGCACAGGCTACCTTGATGGCAGCCTCTCCAGCCTTTGCCGGCGGCAGTGGCGTAACCTATGAGCAGGCAGCCCAATATGCCAAGGCAGTGCTCGACCTCAATGGCGGTATCTCAGGCATCGATACAAATGGTCTGGAGTGGTATGCAGACCCAAACATGAAGAATCTTACAGCGGCTGAATGTCCTAAGGAAGTACTTTGGCGTACAGAGAAGAGCGAGAGCAATGATTTGGAGACCAAGTACTACCCACCATCAATCTATGGTCAGGGTCGTATCAATCCAACCCAGAATCTTGTAGATGCATTCCCTGCTGCCAACGGTTATCCTATTACAGATGCCAACAGCGAATATGATCCAGCTAATCCATACGCTAACCGTGACCCACGTCTGGCTAAGTACATCATCTATAACGGACAGACAGCCGGTTCTGGAAACACTGTCATCAATACACAGGCAGACAATGCAACTAATCTCGATGGTCTCAACAAGGACGTTTCCAAGTCAACCCGCACAGGTTACTATATGAAGAAACTCCTCCGTCAGGACATCAATCTGGATCCTACGGTTAACGGCAAGGCTTATCATTATACAGCCCGCATCCGTTATACAGAGCTTTATCTGGATTATGCCGAGGCGGCCAATGAGGCTTATGGTCCTAAGGGCGGCACAGATTACTCAGCCTACGATGTCATCAAGGCAATTCGTGAGCGTGCAGGCTTGGGAGAGTTTGGTGAAGATCCATATCTGGAAGAGTGTGCAAAGAGCAAGGAAAAGATGCGTGAGTTGATTAGAAACGAGCGCCGCATAGAGCTTTGCTTCGAAGGCTTCCGCTTCTGGGATCTGCGTCGCTGGAAGGCAAACCTTACAGAGGAGGCAAAGGGTATGAGCATCACCAACGAAGAGGCTGGCAAGAAATATACTCCAATCTCAGTGGAAGCACGTAATTTCAAGGAGAATGCCTTCTATGGTCCAGTGCCATACGACCAGATTCTTAATTTCTCATCACTCGTTCAGAACGCAGGATGGTAAAAAGAACAACATTTGGTAATAAAAAGAAAAAAAAGAAGATTATGAATAAAACATTCAGAAAAATAGGAACTGCAATCATGGGACTTGCCTTGGTAGCTGGTCTTTCTACCTCTTGTTCAAACGGAGATTGGGAAGATAATCTTCAGGGAGGAACAGCCAATGGTGGCAACAACGGTAAGATAACTGTATCTTTCGCTATGCAGGCACCTATCCGCGTTATCACCCTAGGTAATGACGATGATGCGGTAAACACCGATGACAATGCTCATCAGTTCAGGCTGCAGGCAACTTGGGGTGGTGGCTACAAGAATACCAAGGACTGTAAGATCAGTTATCAGATAGATCCATCTCTTCTGCCAGAAGGCAGTGGTATGGAGGTGCTCCCTGAATCCTACTATACTCTGGAGGATCCTAACACCCTGACTATCCCTAAGGGAAGGATTATTGGTGGTACAACAGTGCATCTTACTGATGCCTTCTTCAACGATCCGAAGGCTGCTACTACTCACTATGTGCTGCCTGTAAGACTCGTTTCTTCCCTCACTGGTGATTCTATCCTTGAAAAGAAGAACTACCAGATGATCTGTGTGAAGTACAAGAATCAGTACTCAGGTATGTATTGCAAGACAGGAACTACCAATATCCAGGATTTGAAGACCATTACCCACAAGAATGAGGATGCGCTTGATGTGGCTTCATCTGTAGATTTCAACACATCTTCCATCACTTTCTCTTATCCTGTAAAGGAGTGGAAGTATGATGACAAGGAGCATATCTGGAGTCTGATTGATGCATCGAAGGAGTTGACCATTAATCTTGCATTCAATGGAGAAAACTGTAAGGTTTATCAGGATGGCAAGGAGATCGGTACTGGTACTTTTGCTCCTCGTGGCATTCAGGATTTCAGCGACAAGAACCGAATGGCTGATTGTCTGAAGATCAAGTTTAATGCTACTGTAGTGACCAACGCCGGTGATGTAGAGCACGAGAAGACATGGACTATCTCTGCCGACTATGTGATGTCTATGATGTCTCGTGGCAACAAGCTTGAGTCATGGAAGTAATTTCGTAACAAACTAATGAAAATGAATTTAGTAGTATGAAAGTAAATAAATATATTATATCTGCACTGGTCTGCCCATTTGTTTTGGGCAGCTGTGCAGACTGGGATGACTGGAAATATGATGTCGAGAAGCCTCAGACCATCGCTCAGTATGAGTATCTCAACGACTATGCTCCCCTGAAGGAGAATCTGGATCGTGGTGCTCATCCAGGCTTTAAGGTGAGTGGTGCCCTCGGCGTGGACGAGTTCAACCAGCAAGGTCCGCTCTTCCGTCTTGCAGCCCATAACTTTGATGAGATTGTTGCAGGCAATGCTATGAAGATGGCTTCCTGTGTCAACGACCAGGGTGCAATGGATTTCAGTAAGGTATCTTCTTTTATTAATGCAGCAGAGGATGCAGGGGTAACAGTTTATGGTCATACCCTTGCCTGGCATGCTCAGCAGCCTTATAAGTATTTGAACGGTCTGATAGCCGATAAGCCTATCCCTGTGGTGCCTGGCGGCGATAATAAGTATATTAGATATACCACAGATAAGGCTGGTTCAAATGCCTGGGATAATCAGGCTAACTGCAAGTTGGCTACGCCATTGGAAAAAGGGGGTGCTTATACTCTTTCAATGAAAGTGAAAGCATCACAAGATTGTGAACTTGCTTTTTGGCCAATCTGGAATGCTAGTCCTAACAAGAACCAGTGGGGTGGTAGTAACGATGTTCAGTACTTGGCATCATATAAAGTTTCTACAGAATGGACAACGCTTACCTGGAAATTTAATGCATCGTTTTCTCATGATCTGTTGCAGTTTTGTTTCGGTAAGTTAGGTGGTAGCATCGATTTCGATGATGTCAAATTGATAAAGGATGGCACTGAAACCAACTTGGTGGCTAATGGCGATTTCGCTAAAGACGATATTTCTGCTTGGGGTAACAACTGGCAGGGACCTTCTTTTGCAATCAAGCAAGGTTCTGGTACAAGTGCATCTGGAAACTTCTGCATTAAATATACCACCGCTAAGGATGGCGCAAATCTCTGGGATCATCAGGCAAGTTATACGTTGCCTAAGGCATTGGAAAAGGGCGCTAAGTATGTCTTGAAGATGAAGTTGAAGGCTTCATCTGCTGCGGAATTTGCTTTCTGGCCTATCTGGGATGCTAGTCCTAATAAAAACCAGTGGGGTGGAAGTAATGATGTGCAGTATTGTGAAGCTCAGAATCTTACTACTGACTGGAAAACATATACTTGGGAGTTTACTGCTGCGTTTACACATGATAAGTTGCAGTTCTGCTTCGGTAAAATGAAGTCTGGCGAGAGTGTATATATGGATGATATTACCCTTGTCAAGGAAGGTACTGAGGATAATCTTGTTGCGAATGGCGACTTTGCCCAGAATGCAACAGCCGGTTGGGGTAACAACTGGCAGGGACCTGACTTCAAATGTGAAAAGTATGGTAATGGTATCCCTCTCACTCCTAAGGAGAAATCAGATACTCTTACTTGGGCGATGAACAAATGGATTAGCGGCATGATGCAGGCTACTGAAGGCAAGGTGAAGGCTTGGGATCTCATCAACGAGGCTGTTGCTGGTGAAGGCAACGTAAACGGATTCTATCCTCTTCAGACTGCCAATGAGAATTCTAAGGAAGATTTCTTCTGGCAGGATTACTTCACACCAGAGATGTATGGTCCTATCGTAGAGAAGGCGGCACGCGATGCTTATGCTGCGGTTGAGGGTACAGACCCTGCAGACCTCAAGCTCTTCGTCAACGATTACAACCTGGAATCAGACTGGGACAACAACCAGAAGGTGAAGTCGCTCGTTTACTGGATTGGCGTATGGGAAAAGAAGGGTCAGGAACTCGGCTATAACACCAAGATTGATGGTATCGGTTCACAGATGCACATCAGCTACTACGAGAATCCACAGACTCTGGAAAGCAAGAAGAAGGGCATCCAGAACATGCTCAAGATCATGGCAGAGACTGGCAAGCTCGTCCGTATCTCAGAGCTTGATATGGGTTATGTAGATGCTGAGGGCAATGATGTGACTACCGCTCAGTTGGAGAAGCTCCCTATCGATGAGCGTGTGGCTAAGGAAAAGGCAATGGCTGAATACTACAAGTGGATTATCGATCAGTATTTCGCTATCGTTCCTACCAGTCAGCAGTATGGCATCTGCCAGTGGTGTCTCACCGATTCACCTGCAAGCAGCAGCTGGCGCGGTGGACAGCCTGTAGGTCTCTGGAACCTGAACTATCAGCGCAAGCCAGCTTACGGTGGTTTTGCTGATGGTCTTGCAGGCAAATAAAAGACATAGGTTTATATATAGGTTAAGACATTAGTTTAGGTTTTATCATATAATGATTAACCGAAATGATGTTAGTCGTGATAGGTCGGTTGTGTCGTGAAGACACGACCGACCTTTTTGCGTTTTTTTAATGATGAAAATATTCTCTTTCTCCTATGTGTCATTCTTGAAAGAGATTGTCTAGTGTGACTTCGCTGTTTACTATACTTGAATGGATGCCATTGGCAACACCAAATGTTGTTATAAAGGTATTTACCAATGATTTTGTGCAATGGGTTCGGTCTCTGAATAATTCCATCCTATTGCGCAGCTTTATCTCATAATCTGCTGAAATTTTGTATTGGGCTTGACTAAATTTCATCTCGCAGAGGTTGATGACTCGGTCGGCACGCTCTATGATGAGATCTATTTGGGCTCCTCTCTGATTCTTGGTTTTGTCAGCCTTGTCAAACCAAATGTAAGCCTCGCTAGCCACGCCACCAATATTCAATGCCTTGCGTATTTGGCTGATATGGAACAAACAGAGTAATTCGAAAGTTAAACCTTGCCATGCCTCAACACTGTGAGAGAGATAATGCTTGCTCCACCATTGCTCATCAAAGGAGTCGATATTGGGCTCTATATACTTTAAATAAAATAAGGTATAAAAGTCTGTCAACTTATATAGGCGGTTTTGCGTCTTCTTGCCATAATATCTGAACTTCATGATGAAATCACATCTCTCCAGATTCTTTAATATCTGGCACAACTTCTTTCCGTCCAGTTCGGCTGCTTTAGCAATTTCTGCATTTGTCATGCCGCCTTTATGATTAGCCAAGAGCCTGACCACCTTGATGTAATTGTCTGCATGAGTAAATAAGGCTCCATATAATTCGTCAAATTCTTGTCTTAGTGCCCCTCCCTTGTTAAAGCACAGGGCATCAACATTCTGTACAAGGCTAAGACTTGGATCTATTAAACTCAGATAAAAAGGAATGCCTCCAAAGAACATATAGCATTGGGCTATCTGGAAGCGATCCCAAGAGCATCCCCGCGATTTTAGGTATAGTTCTGTCTCATACAAAGTAAATGGGCGTAAATATATCTGGCAAGTGATGCGAGCATGCAGACCTCCTTGGTTTTCTATGAGCTTGTCTACCATC
>URYG01000182.1 GCA_900551985.1 uncultured Prevotella sp.
ATTTCTTGGTCTTCAGGATGATGAAGCCCACGATGATAACCGGAACCACCGTGATGAGGAAGCCGATGCCTACCCACATCAATCCCTCCGGACGAACCACCGTCTCGAAGAACTGTCCACCAGCCGACAGGCCCAGACAGCCCAGATACAGGGCAAGACCCAGCTCGCGGAGCATCAGTCCCGCACTACGCGTCATATAAGAGATGAACTGCACCCTAGGGCCCAGCGCACCAATCAGAATACCCATTACGATAGGACCACCGGCAATACCCAGACGAACGGGAGCCGTCATTCCCGGAATATTCAGCGGAATGGTTCCCACGGCGAGTCCCAGGATGATACCCAGGAAGATGGCGCCCAGGTTAGGCTCATTGAGCGTCTTCACGGCATTGCCCAGGAACTGCTCCACATGGTCGATGCTCGTAGGGTCGCCCACCACGGTCAGGCGGTCGCCATACTGCAGACGGAGGTCATCGGTAGCCAGCAGTCGGATATCACCACGCAGCACTCGGCTCACATTCACGCCATAGGTGTTGCGCATCTGCAGGCTTCCCAGTCGCTTGCCGTTGAGTCCCGGACGGGTCATCACGATGATTCTGCTCTCCAGCTTGGCATCAATGGCATTCCAGTCCACCTTATCATTATTCCACTCCTTATCCACCTTCTTTCCGAAGAGAATCTGCATGGCAGACGCCTCATCCTTATTGGTTACCACGAGCACATTATCGTTGGTATGGAGCACGGTATCAGCCTCAGGCACGATGACCTGCTCGCCTCGCCATACGCGGGAGATGATGAACTTGCGATGGGTCATCATCGAGATTTCGGAGATGGTATTGCCGTTGAGAGCCGGGTTTACGATGACATACTGTCCGACGGATGTATGGTCATCCTCATCGGCACGGCGGATCTCCAGGTCCTCAGGTTTCACGAAGAGCTTGCGCAGGAACATCATCGCCAGGATGACGCCCACAACGCCCAAAGGATAGGTCACCGCACAGCCCAGGGCTGCTCCGCCGCTAGGCAACCCCAACTGCTGCAGCGCCTGCTGGGCAGCACCCAGAGCCGGCGTATTGGTAGTGGCACCGCAGAGAATGCCCACCATATCGGGCAGGCTCACAGGCAGCACCAGGCACAGGGCGAGGGAGAAAACCGTTCCCACGGCGATGACAGCCAGGCTCCAGAGATTGAGCGAGATGCCCTCGTGACGCATCGAACCGAAGAAGTTGGGACCCACATAGAGACCCAGCACATACACGAACATGGTGAGTCCGAAGCTCTCGGCAAACTCCAGCATGTTCTCGTCGATGGTGAGTCCGAAATGACCCGCCACGATACCCACAAAGAATACGAAGGCTATGCCAAGAGAGATTCCCTTGACATGAATCTTGCCCAGGGCAAGACCCAAGGTACAAATCAATGAAAGAATGACGATGCCTTGCACCGCCGAATGCACGTTGATTAAATTATCAAACCACATAATATAAGTTTCAATCTATTCTCGAGATAATGTTCAGTTTACTAAATTCGGCTGCAAAGGTACATTAAATAAAGAACATCACAAAAGAAAAACGCCCTTTTCTTCTAAATATTTGCAACAAAATCAGAAAATAAAGCAAAAAACCAAATCTAACTCGAAGTTTTTTTGTACCTTTGCACCCGTTTAAAATAGAAATAGATGAAAGATATTTGTTGTATAGGGCACGTAACCAAAGACAAGATAGTTACCCCAAACAGAACTGTTTACATGGCTGGCGGAACATCGTTCTACTTCGCCTACGCCATCAACCAACTGCCTAAGGATGTGAGCTTTTCGCTCATCACGGCAATGGATCCTACGGAGACAGAACCAGTAGAGAAGATGCGCCAGGCGGGCATAGAAGTAACCCTCAACCCATCGCGCAATACCGTCTTCTTCGAGAATATCTACGGAGAAAACCAGAACGAGCGCAAGCAGCGTGTGCTTGCCAAGGCTGATCCGTTCACCATCAGACAGCTGGAGCACGTGGAGGCGAAGGTGTATCACCTGGGAAGTCTGCTGAGCGATGATTTCTCGCCCGAGGTAGTGGAATTCCTCTCACGCAGCGGAAGGGTTTCCATCGACGTGCAGGGCTATCTGCGCGAGGTGAGAGACGAGAAGGTGTATCCGATAGACTGGAAGGATAAGCTGGAGGTGCTGAAGAACACCTATTATCTGAAGGTGAACGAGACGGAGATGGAGACCATCACGGGGCTGAAGGAGCCGCGCGAGGCTGCGAAACTGATGCATTCGTGGGGTGTTACCGAGGTGATCATCACGCTGGGCAGCGAGGGTTCGCTCGTCTATGTGGATGATACCTTCTATGAGATTCCTGCCTATCCTCCTCACGAGGTGGTGGATGCTACCGGATGCGGCGACACTTATTCTGCCGGTTATCTCTACAAGCGATTGCAGGGCGCCACTCCTACCGAGGCTGGCAAGTTTGCGGCAGCCATGTGCACCATCAAGCTGGAGCACAACGGTCCGTTCAATCGCAGTATCGAGGATGTAGAACGCATTATGAAATAAATGATATAAAGATGATCTTCGCATCATCTGATCAGATTTTAGATAATTTATCCTATTATCTTCTTATTTTTGCCTGAATTGGTGTAACTTTGCATCCTATATGGAACAGATTTCACCAATTCAGGCATTATTGCAACAACGCACCCTGCTCCAGCTGGAGTATTACACCGAGAAGGAAGCCTTCCGCAAGCTCACCGAACAGATGGGAATGCAACGGAAGGTGAAACGAGGTGATGCCTGGTTCCCGCTCCGTGTGGGAAAAAGCTTTTATAATTCGCTGAACCAAACAGCCATCGAGGTTTTCCGTACCTCAGATCAGGATATCGAGCACAACTTTGAGTTCGGTCGCCCCGTCATGTTCTTTATGGTCAAGAAGATGGGCAAGAATGAGAACCAGGGCAGAAAAGTTCAAAGTATAAAATACTTTTCCTTTACCGGAACCGTGAGCTATGTGGATGGCGACAGAATGGTGATTACCGTGCCCGACTCTGCCCCATTGCTCGACTTGCAGCAATCTACGGAGCCTATCGGCGTGCAGCTATCCTTTGATGAAACCAGCTACAAACTGATGTTCGAGGCTCTGGACCGCGTGATGAAGGCGAAGAACAACCGTCTGGCTTATCTCCGCGATTTATTCTATTCGCATCAGAAGGCAGGAAAATTCTCCTTCGAACCGATGAAGTTCCCTTGGCTCAATCCTACCCAGGAAAGGGCTGTGAATGAGGTGCTTTGGGCGAAGGATGTGGCGATCGTTCACGGACCTCCGGGAACCGGAAAGACCACCACCCTGGTGGAAGCCATCAACGAAACCCTGATGCGAGAGAGTCAGGTGCTGGTGTGTGCACAGAGCAATATGGCGGTGGATTGGATTTCTGAAAAACTGGTGGATAGAGGTGTGAATGTGCTCCGTATCGGAAATCCTACCCGTGTGAACGACAAGATGCTGGGCTTCACCTACGAGCGCCGTTTCGAGAGTCATCCCGACTATCCGCAGCTCTGGGCTATCCGCAAGGCTATCAGAGAATTAAGGAAAAACAGAAAGAAAGGCAGCGAGAACTATCATCAGAAGATGGATAGGCTGAAGAGCCGTGCCGCCGAAATAGAGATCCGCATCAATTCTGAACTCTTTGGCGAGGCGCGTGTCATCGCCTGCACCCTCGTGGGTTCTGCCCACCGGTTGCTGGAAGGCATGAAGTTCGGCACCCTGTTTATCGACGAGGCAGCCCAGGCATTGGAAGCCGCCTGCTGGATTCCGATGAAGAGAGCCAGCCGTGTGATTCTAGCGGGCGACCATTGTCAGCTGCCGCCTACCGTGAAGAGTATTGCGGCGCTGAGAGCCGGACTGGGCAAGACGCTGATGGAGCGCATCGCCGAAAACAAGCCCGAGGTGGTAACCCTGCTGAAGATTCAGTACCGTATGAACGATGAAATCATGCGATTCTCCAGCGACTGGTTCTACGGGGGAAAGGTGGAGAGTGCGCCACAGATCAAATACCGCAGCGTATTGGATTACGACCATCCGATCACGTGGATTGATACTTCGAACGAGGAGAATCAAATAACCATAGAAGGAGAAGATGCTCCTGAGGATTCTGCATCCAACTCATCTTCTGCATCTGCAGCCAATCAGAATTCTGACTTGAACTTCAAGGAGCAGTTTGTAGGCGAGAGTTTCGGGCGTATCAACAAGGCAGAAGCCGAGCTTACCCTGCTGACCCTGGCGGAATACTTCACCAAGATCGGCAAGCAGCGGGTATTGAGCGAGAGCATCGACGTAGGCATCATTTCGCCTTATCGTGCCCAGGTGCAGTATCTGAAGAAGCTCATCAAGAAGTATGAGTTCTTCAAGCCTTACCGCCGCCTGATCAGCGTAAACACGGTAGATGGTTTCCAGGGGCAGGAAAGAGACGTGATTCTCATCTCGCTGGTCCGTTCGAACGACGAAGGCCAGATCGGTTTTCTGAAAGACCTGCGCCGCATGAACGTGGCGATGACGAGAGCCCGCATGAAGCTCATCATCCTGGGCAACAAGGATACGATGACGAAGCATCCTTTCTACAAGAAACTGTGGGAGTATGTAGAAGGGCTCAATAATGATGAATAAGGACGAAGTTCGTGTAAAAAAGTGTATGCTCATACAGAAAGTTCGTGTAAAAAAGTGCATGTATACAAGGAAAGTTCATGTAGAAAAGTGTTGAAAACATTTGGAAGTTCGTGTAAAAAAGTGTATCTTTGCAACCGACAGAGCTGTTTAAACATCATAACAGCAAGCCATTAACATCATTAACAACTTCAAAATGTATGTAAGGATGAAAAGAACAATCATAGAACAATTAAAAGCATGGAAAGAGAGCCTTTACAGAAAGCCCTTAATCTTATCAGGAGCAAGACAAGTAGGCAAGACTTATATCCTCCAGGAGTTTGGGAAACAGGAATATGACCACGTTGCCTACATCAACTGTGATGGAAACTCTGAGATTGCCAACATATTTGCAGAAGATTATGATATGAAGCGAGTCCTAATGGTTATCGGAGCCATTAGCAAACAGCCTATAATCCCTGGCAAAACGCTTATCATTCTGGATGAAATACAAGAACTTCACAAGGGACTTTCCTCGCTGAAGTATTTCTGTGAAAATGCACCAGAATACCATGTGGCTGTAGCTGGTTCGCTTTTAGGCGTTGCCATGCACCAAGGAGAATCTGCCCCAGTGGGAAAGGTTGACATCATTCGACTCTACCCTATGTCTTTCGAAGAGTTTCTTATGGCAAAAGACGAAGAACAGTTGCTGAACATATTGAAAAGTAAAGACTGGAAGACCATCACATTACTTCACGATAAACTCATCAAGATATTAAGAGAATATTATTTTGTTGGGGGAATGCCTGAGGCTGTGAAAACTTATCTTGCAACTAACGATGCAAATCTCGTCAGACAGGTTCAGAACAACATTCTCACCATTTATCGTAGTGACATGTCGAAGCATGTCAGCCCAAATGAAGCCACTCGCATCAGCATGGTTTGGCAATCCATCCCTTCCCAGCTTGCCAAGGAAAACAAGAAGTTTATCTATGGAGCGGTGAGAAGCGGAGCACGAGCCAAGGATTTTGAGATGGCAATACAATGGCTGGCGGATGCAGGTCTCACCTATCGCATTTCCCGAGTAAGAGAAGTAGGAATGCCTTTGAAGTTTTACGAAGACCTCAATGCCTTCAAGCTGTTTCTCCTGGATGTCGGTCTCCTGGGTGCACTGAGCGAGATGGAACCTGCCCAAATGCTCATCTCCAACAAAGCCATGACGGAGAGCAAGGGGGCATTCACGGAAAACTACGTCCTTACCCAGCTATTATGTCAACAGGACATTTACACCTATTATTATAGTAGGGAAGACGCTCGCTTGGAGATAGACTTCCTTGCCCAGCACCAAGGGGTGATAACTCCGATAGAGGTAAAAGCGGAAGAGAACCTGCGTTCCAAGTCACTTCGCGCCTTCTTTGACGCCCATCCCGACTTGCGAGCCATCCGCTTCTCCATGTCGCCATACAAGGAGCAAGAGTGGATGAAGAATGTCCCATTGTACGGGGTAGAGGAGAGTTTTTAGGAACTCTTCTCACAATACTCCTTGAACTTTGCCTTAGTCATGGCAATACCAATGAGTCTATTAGATAACGCAACAATAACAACAAAATAAAAAATATGCTACAACGAGACTACATACAGCGACTGATCCGCGAGTTTATGGCGGCACTCGAAAGAATGCTCGAAAAGAAAGAGGTGGAGGTGAGACGTGAGAAGATCAGGGAGCTCTACAATCAATACGTAGGCCCTTACGCCTTCTACAGCATCGCCACCATCGAGGATGTGATGAAGGCGATGGCAGGAATAGAGGACGAGGAGAAGCGACTCTCCAAGATGGACATGCTTGCCGAACTCTATTATCACGAGGC
>URYG01000183.1 GCA_900551985.1 uncultured Prevotella sp.
CTGAAACCATAACCAAAGCTGCGATAGCTGCAAACATAAACTTCTTCATAATCTTGTTTTTTTTAAATTGTTACTAATTGATGTTACTTACTTGTTTGTGGATTCATTATCGAACCCGCTAATCATAGTCACAATCTGCGTGCCAAAAAGATGAGAAAAATTAGTTTATGTTGATAATCCGCAATTTATGTATTTTGTACCAAAAATGGTCGCCCTGAAAAGACAAAAGCATATCATTTGAAAGCTTTTGCCCTTTCAGGGCGACATGATTGATTATATATTTACCCAGGGTGTATTATTTCACGATAATCTCATCAACAAACAGCCAGCCGCCGAAGCTGCTTGGCTTTGCCTGAACACGGATGTAGCGGGCTGTCTTGCTGCCCTTCCAGGTAAGCGTCTTGAAATTCAGAATCGGCTCCTTGCTCGACTCATACTTCTTGTCAAACACCTGAGTGAAGTTCTTGCCATCCTCACTAACTGATACCGTATATTGAGAAGGATAGAAAATCTCAGGACCGCTGCTCTGCATGAAATCGGTGCCTACGCTGCTGATCTTGGTAGATTTGCCGAGGTCGATGGTCACATCGAAGCAATCCTTGCCGATAAAGCCCTGCCAGCGTCCATCGCCATGAGCCCATCCGCCCATATTACCATCCACCAGCGTCTGTTCGCCAGCCGCAGGATAATAGCGGTTGTAAGCATGGTTATAGGTAACCTTGGCACCCACAGCCTTATGCTGCACCGGCTTCATCTTCTCCTTGCGCTCACCAATCTCCTTCTTCAGCTCGAATGGGTTCACGCCTTCTGCCTTCAGATGTTCCACCTGAGCCAGGGCACGAGTCTTGAACTCAGGATAATTCTTAGTCTTGGTTCCGTTCCATCCAATCTCAGCCAGAGCCAAGGCACGAGGATAAAGCATATACTCGGCATACTCTGGAGTAGGAATATGCTCAGTCCAGAGGTTTGCCTGCACACCGGTAATCATATTGCGCTCAGCCTCAGGAAGATCACTTCCAGGCACATAACTATACACCTTCTCGGTAGGAATGAAACCGCCATTTGCCACAGGCTGGGTGCCCGGTGCATCCTGATACATATCAAAATAGCAGTAAGCTCCCGGCGACATCACTACATCGTAGCCATGCTTGATGGCCTCGTGTGCCAGTTCTGTGCCACGCCAAACCATCACGGTGGTATTCTTGGAGAGATTTCCGGCTATCACCTCATCCCAACCCACGAGCTGTCTGCCATGCTCGTTCAGGAACTTGCCCATGTGGGAAATGAGATGAGCCTGCAATCCATCCACGTTGTCGATGCCCAGCTCCTTCATCTTCTTCTGACAGAGCGCACAACTGCCCCATGACTTCTTGGCAGCCTCATCGCCGCCCACATGGATGTAATGAGATGGGAAGATATCCATCACCTCTTTCAAGACATTCTCCAGGAAATCGTAGGTTCCGATGTTGCCCGGACAGAAATCTGCCTGCTTGTATGGCTCATGGGTACAGGATAACTCAGGATAGGCAGTAAGCACTTCCTCAGAATGCCCCGGCATCTCGATTTCCGGAACGATGGTGATGCCACGCTCGGCAGCATATTTCACCAGGTCGCGGAGTTCATCCTGAGTATAGTAACCACCCTCGGCACCCTCGCTGCCCTGCTCCAGATACTTGTTGCCATTGGCATTCCAGTCTTTCCACAACTTACCTGAACGCCAGGCAGCAAAGTTGTTGAGTCGAGGATAACGCTTGATTTCGATGCGCCATCCGGCAGCATCGGTCAGATGGATATGAAGACGGTTGAACTTGTATTCCGACATCACATCAATCTGTTTCTTGAGGAAGGAGATAGGGAAATAATGACGCGAAACATCGAGCATCAAGCCACGCCACTTGTAGGCAGGTGCATCCACGATGTCGCAGCATGCGATGCCCTTCTTGGTGGTAAGCTGTTCCATGGTCTGCCAGGCACGGAGGAAACCCTCGCTGCTGGCGGCACTGATTTCAATGGCATCAGGTGCCACATGAAGCTTGTATGCTTCTGGCGAAGAGGCGTTGGCAAGCTTGGTGAACTTCACCACCCGCTTGGCAGCATCATTCACCTTGGCATTCCATGCCTTGGTATAGATGTTCTCGGCGTCAGCGCCTACCTGGTTTTCTACTTTCACACCTCCTGCTGTGCTGAACACGCCCTTGCCCATCGTAACCTGCTGCGGTTTCGGCAAGAGGTTCTGAGCCTGAATCGGAGTTGCAAGCAATAATGCCCCGAAAAGGGATAATAGATAGTTGGATTTTTTAGTCATACGGCTTATCTATAAATGATTAATATCAGTCCGCTAAGTTATCGACCTATTGTCTCTAACTTAGCGTACTATTTTAAAACTTATCTTTCTACTTTCTCGATGATCTTCATACCCTCTTCCACAGCCTTCATATTCAGTGGAATCAGGTTATGATGGCGCTCCGGCAACGACTTGAAGAGTGCCTTGTTCAAACCATCGGTGCTCACCACAGGGCAAACCTTCAGCAGTCCGCCCAAAACAATCATGTTAAACACCTTGGAGTTTTTCATCTCGGCAGCCTTGTCCATCGCATCAATGCGATAAACGGTGATGTCCTTGCGCTGAGGTGGATTCATGATGCCATAACCATCATAAATCAGGATGCCGCCTGGCTTGATCTTCGGCTCAAACTTATCGAGTGATGGCTGATTGAGCACAATGGCTACATCGTAATGGCTCAGGATAGGCGAAGAGATGCGACTGTCGCTCACGATGACCGTAACATTGGCTGTACCGCCACGCTGCTCCGGACCATAAGCAGGCATCCAGGTCACCTCCTTGTCTTCCATCAGTCCTGAGTAAGCCAGGATCTTTCCCATCGAAAGGACGCCCTGACCACCAAAACCGGATATAATGATTTCTGTCTTCATTGTTCTTACAAATTTGTTGTATCCTTCAGGTCACCCTTAGGATACTGCTTAAACATGTTCTCTTCCATCCACTTGTTCGCCTCAACAGGTGAGAGCTTCCAACCGCTGTTGCAGGTAGAAACAATCTCTACCAGGCTGGAACCCTTGCCCTGCATGCTTGCCTCGAAAGCCTTGCGGATTGCCTTCTTCGCCTTGCGGATGCTTGCCACGGTCTCCACACTCTGGCGGGTTACGTAGCAGGTGCCCTGCAGATGACTTGCCAGTTCGGTGATGTTCAGTGGATAACCATGAAGATCAGCCTCTCGTCCATAAGGACAGGTTGCGGTCTTCTGACCCAGCAAAGTGGTTGGAGCCATCTGTCCACCGGTCATACCATAGATGGCATTGTTGATGAAGATGATGGCAATATGCTCGCCACGGTTCAGGGCGTGGATGGTCTCGCAGGTACCGATGCACGCCAGGTCGCCATCACCCTGATAGGTGAAGACGAGACGGTCTGGCCACAGACGCTTGATACCCGTAGCCACAGCAGGTGCACGACCATGGGCAGCCTCCTGCCAGTCGATATCCAAATAGCGGTAAGCGAAGACAGCGCAGCCCACCGGACAAACGCCCACCGTCTTATCCTCCATGCCCATCTCCTCGATGACCTCGGCAACGAGCTTATGAACTACGCCATGCGAACAGCCCGGGCAGTAGTGCATCGGGGTATCGTTCATCAGCGTAGGCTTCTTATATACCAGATTCTCTGGTGAAATTATATCATTCATTTTATTAACTTCTTTAATGCTTCAACGATTTCCTCCGGCTCCGGCACAATGCCGCCCAGGCGACCGAAGTGCTCTACTGGAGCCTGTCCATTCACAGCCAGGCGTACATCCTGTACCATCTGACCGGCATTGATCTCAACAACCAGAATGCCCTTCTTGGTCTTTGCCAGCTCATGGAGTTTCTTCTCAGGGAAAGGCCAGAGGGTGATAGGACGGAAGAGACCCACCTTGATGCCCTGCTCTCGGGCATTCTCGATGCTCTTCTCGGCGATACGTGCCGCACTACCGAAGGCTACGATTACATAGTCGGCATCCTCCATCTGCTCCATCTCATATCTTACTTCGTTGTCACGAATCTTCTGATACTTCGCCTGGAGGGCGAGATTGCGCTCCTCCATTACCTCTGGCTTGAGTTCGAGAGAGGTCATGATGTTGACTGGACGACTCTTCGGACGTCCGATGGTAGCCCAAGGACACTCCCTGGCAATCTCCTCCTCGGTACGACGAGGTTTCATAGGTGGCAGAACCACCTTCTCCATCATCTGTCCGATCACACCATCGCTCAGAATCATCGCCGGGTTACGGTACTTGAAGGCGAGGGTGAAGGCAAGATCCACAAAATCTGCCATCTCCTGAACAGAAGCAGGAGCCAGCACGATGACATTGTAGTCGCCGTTACCACCGCCACGGGTAGCCTGGAAATAGTCACTCTGAGATGGCTGGATGGTACCCAGTCCCGGACCGCCACGCTGCACGTTGACGATGACACCCGGAATCTCAGCACCAGCCATATAGGAGATACCCTCCTGCATCAAAGCCACACCCGGACTGGATGAGGTAGTGATGACACGCTTACCGGCGCCGGCGCCACCATAGACCATATTGATAGCCGCCACCTCACTCTCTGCCTGGAGAACCACCATACCCGATGTCTCCCAAGGCTTGAGCAGAGCCAGCGTCTCTATAATCTCACTCTGAGGTGTGATAGGATAGCCGAAGAAGCCATCCGCACCACATCTGATACAGGCATGGGCTATCGCCTCATTGCCCTTCATTAATGTTACTTCTTGATTTGCCATTGTTTAGTCCTCCTTCTTACGATAAACAGTGATGCAGCCGTCAGGGCAGACGATGGCGCACGAGGTACAACCCACACACGCATCGGCATTGACAGCCTCAACATAGCGGTATCCATGCACATTGACCTTCTTCAGAGCCAATGCGATGACATCTTGAGGACAAGCTTCTACACAGAGTGCGCATCCTTTGCAACGCTCCGTATCGACCACAATAGCCCCTTTAATTTTGCTCATATTCTATATATTTTCTTTTTCTTATATTATCATTCTTCACTGGAGTAACCCAAACTGCTGCTGTCCATATGAGATTGCTATGGATTGTAGTAGTCTTTGCAATAAAAGCTCATGATATCATCCAGCATCTCCTTGGCTGCCACGGCAGGACTCTCGGGATCGAGAGCTATCGCCTCCATATAGCTGTCGAGGGCACGCTTGAAGTCGCCTTGCTTTCGCCAAGCATTTCCTTCCTGATAATACTCTTCTGCTGTCATTTTACTCTATATATTTTTTAATTTTATTCTGCGAAAGTACGAAAATTATGCTAAGAAAAAGAATAAAAGCGTAAGTTTTAAACTAAATTAATGTAGTTTTTCAATAAAATGCGCACACCATATTTCAAGTGTGCAATTTTTCGAGAAGAATGTGCGTTATTTCTATTATTATATTCTATTAAAACACTATTCGCCATTTACCGCAGTTTTCTACGGTAAATGACGAATAATACGATACCCCTCAAAACGAGGTAAAGAATAAAGGCAAGCCACAGGGCGTGATTGCCCAACAAAGGATGAAGGGCGAAATACATTCCGAAGAATGAAGCAGAAGCTACTGCGGTGGAACAAAGCATCGACTTCGACTGGGTGATGCCCACAAAGATGCCATCGAAGACAAATGCCGACATGCCTGCCAGCGGAATGAGCACCGCCCATCCCAGATACGCACCGGCTGCCGCCACCACCTGCCTGTCGCTGGTCAACAAAGAGAGAAAGTTTTCTCCACCCACTATATATAATAAGGTGAAAAGAATCGCCACCACGACGCCGAAGCCCATCGTACGCTTCACCACTTCCCGGAACGTCTCCCTATTTCCGGCTCCATAATACTTGCCGCTCAACGCCTCTGCCGCATACGCAAAACCATCCATGAAATAAGAGAAGATGGTAAAGAGCGTCATCAGCAGGGTATTCACTGCCAGCACCAGCGTACTCTCCCTCGAACCGGCTGCCGTAAAGAAGAGGTTCACAGCCACCAGACATACGGTACGGAGAAAGATGTCTCTGTTCAGGGAGAAGAATCGCTTCAGCGGTTCGGAATCAAAGAGATGCCGGCGATAATCATACTTGCCCAACCGGCGATAGTAGAGCCGATAGAGCACGCATGCCATCAGGAATCCCCACCATTGGGCGATGACCGTACCAAATGCCACGCCCTCTACCGTCATCCGGCAGGCGAAGACGAGCACCAGAGAGGCTACGATGTTCACCACATTCTGAGAGAGCGACACCACCATCGGAATGCGCGTGTTCTGCATACCGATATACCAGCCCGTGAATCCATAGAGTCCGAGCACGGCAGGGGCTCCCCAGATGCAGACATAGCAGTATCTGCGAGCCAGTTCCACG
>URYG01000184.1 GCA_900551985.1 uncultured Prevotella sp.
GTTAGGTGCAAATCTGCTTAGCATTTTTGTACCAAGTTATTTTTTAACTGTTACTAAGCAGGATACCATGTATGCGATAAGGCTACCGTATCGCTGGCTTTAAACAATAAAAGTTCCGCTCCACACATCAGGATGGAACGAAACTTCTATCATCGTATTTATGCTTTGTTTTCCTTTTTCGCTGCCCGCTTAGAGCTGGAGGCGATGCTCCATACTCCCGCTATGATGAGCGGAAGACTCAAGATCTGACCCATATCCATAGGCAAGCCTGCCTCGAAAGCCACCTGAATCTCCTTGGTGTATTCCACGAAGAAACGGAAGGTGAAGATGAGGGTAAGGCAAAGGCCGAAATAAAGTCCGCTTCCCACACTCTTAGGACCCTTCTTCTTATAGATGAAGAGGATGAGGAGGAAGATGACGAGATAGGCTATCGCCTCGTAGAGCTGGCCGGGATGGCGCGGATACTGATCTTCCTTGACGAAGATGAATGCCCAAGGCACATCGGTTACCTTGCCGATGATCTCGGAGTTCATCAGGTTGCCCAGGCGGATGAAGCAGGCGGTGATGCCTGATACGATACCCATGTTGTCGAGCAATGTCCAGCCGCCCACTTTCGTCTTGCGGCAGTAGAGCCAGATGGCGATGAACAGTCCCAGTACGCCTCCGTGGCTAGCCAGACCTTCATATCCCGTGAATTTCCAGCTGCCGTCTGCCATGTGATGCATCGGGATGAACATCTCGACTACGTGATCCCACTGGGTGAGGAAGTATTCCGGCTGGTAGAAGATGCAGTGTCCCAGTCGGGCACCCGCCAGGATGCCGACGAAGAGGTAGATGAAGAGCGGTTCAAACTTATCCTCGCCCAGCTTCTGCTCTTTGTAGAGGCGGTGCATCATCAGATAACCCAGCAGCAAGCCTACCATCCAGCAGGTGGCGTAGTATCTGATGGAGATAGGACCCAGGTGAGCCAGGATTGGATCCGGATCCCATACGATATAGTTAAGCAGATTTGCCATCATAATCGTAGATTTTTTTTAAAGAAGGAATGCTTTCCCGATTTTTAAAGGTGAGAATGCATCCCCCTTTGTTATTACGTAGAAACGGTTATACGTTGAAGCGGAAGTGCATGATGTCGCCATCCTGTACGATATACTCCTTGCCCTCGATGCCGAGCTTACCAGCCTCGCGCACAGCGGCTTCAGAGCCATACTTGATATAGTCATCATACTTGATTACCTCTGCACGGATGAATCCCTTCTCGAAGTCGGTGTGGATCACTCCGGCACACTGAGGAGCCTTCCAGCCCTTGTGATAGGTCCATGCCTTGACCTCCATCTCACCTGCGGTGATGAATGTCTCGAGGTTCAGCAGGGCGTATGCCTTCTTGATGAGTCGGTTTACGCCGCTCTCTTCCAATCCGAGCTCTTCGAGGAACATCAGTTTATCCTCGTAGGTTTCGAGAGAAGCAATGTCTTCCTCTGTCTTGGCTGCGATGACCATGCACTCAGCGCCTTCTTCCTTGGCGATTTCCTCTACCTTCTTGCTATACTCGTTGCCGGTCTTGGCAGAAGCCTCGTCAACATTGGCTACGTAGAGCACAGGCTTGGTAGTGAGGAGGAAGAGATCGTGAGCCACCTTCTGCTCTTCCTTGCTTTCGAAAGTAACGCCACGGGCATTCTTTCCCTGCTCCAGTTCTGCCTTGTAAGCCTCGAGCACGGTAACCATCAGCTTGGCATCCTTGTTGCCGGCAGCAGCAGTCTTCTGCTGCTTGGCGAGCTGAGATTCGATGGTTTCCAGGTCCTTGAGCTGCAACTCTGTATCGATGACGCTCTTATCCTCCAATGGATCAACCTTGGCGCCACCCTCACGAACGATGTTGTCATCGTCGAAGCAGCGGATTACGTGGATGATAGCATCGCACTCACGGATATTTCCCAAGAATTTATTACCAAGACCTTCTCCCTTGCTGGCACCCTTTACAAGACCTGCGATATCTACGATTTCGCAAGTAGCTGGGATGATGCGTCCTGGGTGAACAATCTCTGCCAACTTGTTGAGTCGCTCATCTGGTACGGTGATGACGCCCAAGTTTGGTTCGATAGTACAGAAAGGGAAGTTAGCTGCCTGTGCCTTTGCACTAGACAGACAGTTGAACAGTGTAGACTTACCCACGTTTGGGAGGCCTACAATACCACATTTTAATGCCATTTTATCTTTAAACGTTTAAATTTCTGGGTGCAAAGTTACACATTATAAATGAAAGATACGAAGAAATCGCCTCAAATAAACTTAAAACTTGAGGTATGAGACGAGAAAAAGGGCTGGTGGTATAGGTTTTCTCAAAAACTTTTCTTACCTTTGCGAAAAAATCTAGGCTTATGTCAGAGAATCAAGATATACGATGGGTACAGCGATTGAGTAACTACGATAAGGCGGTGGCTCGATTGCAGAATGCCGCAAGGATTGTTTCTACGGAGAAACAATTCAGTGGCGAAGTGGATGACCTTTTGAAAGAAGGTCTGGTGCAACGCTTTGAATATACTCAGGAGTTGGCATGGAAAGTGATGAAGGATTATGAGGAATATCAGGGCTATACCGATGTGCAGGGTTCAAGAGATGCCATTCGCAAGGCTTTGCAAATGGGTATCGTAGAGGATTCTGCCTGGATGAATACCATTTCATCCCGTAATCTTACTTCTCATTGCTATGACGAAGAGGAATTCAATATGGTATTGAATCAGATTATCCACGATTATCTCCCGATTTTCGTGAAGTTCAGCGAGAAGATGAACGCCATCAAGGCTTCTGAAGTCTAAGTTCTCCTGTTCTTGTTAATCTCTTTTATTTCGATAATCTAGAAAAGAATCTCTTTGATATTGACAGATGAAAAAATATGGCATAGAAGAGGTCGACTGGAAGAAAGTGTTCTCTGTTTTCTCCCATTTCCCTCATATCAGTAAGGCAATACTTTTTGGCTCAAGAGTCAAAGGAACCCACAAGCCTTTTTCCGATGTGGACATCGCATTGGTAGGCGAAGCCTTGTCGCTTACCGACTTGCTCCAACTTAAGAATGAAATAGATGACTTACTCTTACCCTACGAGTTTGATTTCTGTATCTATAAGGATTTGAAGTGTGCAGAACTCAAGAACCATATTGACAGGAGAGGGGAAGAGGTGTATGATAGAAATTCTCGGGAAATATGATAGAAGTCGTTGGAGAAGATAGGAGAAATCGTTGAGCGGTTATAGCAAGTGTAGCTAGTCAGCATGTAGTCTTTGGCTTCACACTGAGACCCAGAACCAATGGCGATCATTTTGCTGATGTCAGCAAAATGTTATGATACCTCTTGCCCTGCGATGGTACAAAGACCATTCTATATTATTCAATCATTTTCCCAACGCCGGGAAAATGATTGAATAATATGGAATTTATTTTGCGAATAGTTTCCCTATGAGATTCAGAAGGTTAGAAACGGTCTCCTTACTCTCCACTGGAATCTTGATGGAGGTTTCGCCTGTCTGCTCGTCTTTCTCAACGATGGAATCAACCAGCTGGGCTGTAGCTTCTGGCGACTTTAGGGCTTCGGCTAAGCCTGAGAGGAAAGATATTCCTTGGGCAACCAAATCCTTAGGTTGACTTGAGTAACTAGAGACGGATTCTCTGTTCGAAGATGAGTTCGTTGGCTGCTGGATGGCACCCTCTTCTTTCTCGTCAGATTTATGTTCGTTGCAAGCCTTGTCTGTTTCCAAATCCTTAGGATTGATCGTTGCAATGCTTTCCTCGGCCTTTGGCTTTTCTGTCTTACCTTCGGAATCATTAACGGTATCAGTATCCTTGACTTTCTTGACCTTCTCTGTTTCTTCATCCTCTTCCATCATACCGCTCACGGTTTCCATCATCTTGCTGAACTTATCATCTGTGATGAATACGGAATCCTCACCATCATCGAGTACGCCCTCAAACATAGAGGTCTTGAAACGCAACTTACCGAGCATTTCCTGCTCGATGGAATCAGGTGTCACAAGATTGATAACCTGGATGTTGTTCTGCTGCCCAAGGCGATAAATGCGACCGATGCGCTGTTCGAGAACGGCAGGATTCCAAGGCAAGTCGATGTTGATGATGGTTGCGGCTGACTGCAGGTTCAGGCCTGTGCTGCCGGCATCAGTAGAGAGGAAAACACGGCTCGATGGTTCGTTCATGAAATTATCTACCAGGTTCTTGCGCTTTTCGGATGGCACGCCACCGTGCAGATATTCAAAGCCGATTTCTTTTTTCTCCAGTTCCTTGGCGATGAGGCGGGTCATGCGTTCCCACTGACTGAATACCACAACCTTTTCGCCATCCTCGCTGATGATGTTGCTGATGATGTTCACGCATTCATCCACCTTGGTGTCGTATCTCGTCTTTTGGTCGAGGATATAACTGCTGTCACATACCATGCGCATCTGCGAGAGGAAGAGCAGGAGACGCTTGCGGTCTTTATCGGACAGGAAATGCATCCTGCGCCATTTCAGAACCAGGAGACGTACCTGGTTCTGCCACTCCTGATGCATCTCCATCTGCTCGTTGGTCATCGGAATGAAAAGGTTCTTGTCAGAACGCTCAGGCATCTGGAGTTTCACATCCTTCTTTCGGCGACGAATGAGGATATCACTCAGTTTCTTGCCTATATCGTTTAAGTTCTTATAACCCAGTACTTTTCCTGTTTCATCAGTAATGATATGCTTGTCTTTGAAGAGGTAGTAAGGGGCAAGGCGGAAATTATCAACAAACTCCACGATAGAGTAGAGTTCATCGAGTTTGTTCTCCAATGGGGTACCGGATAGAATTACGGAGTAATCTGACTCTATCTTTCTTGCCGCACGGGAAATCTGCGTGTTCCAGTTCTTCAGGCGCTGCACCTCGTCCATGATGAGCATATCGGTTTGCAAACTGCCGAGTATCTTGATGTCATTGGCGGCACTATTATAGGAAATAATCTTGTAAGGTTCCGGACGGTTGTACGCTTCCTTTCTCTTGAGATGACTTCCCTCTATGACGAAGACTTCGGCATCAGTAAACTTCTTGATTTCACTTCGCCACTGGTATTTGAGCGAGGTTGGGCAGAGGATGAGTACAGAGCCAATGAGACCTTCCTTGCGTAACAGTTCGGCAGTACCGATAGCTTGGATTGTCTTTCCGAGACCCATCTCGTCGGCAATGATAGCCTTTCCTGCCTTTGCAGCAAAGCGGATGCCCTCTTTCTGGTAAGGATAGAGGTTTACTTTCAGGAGATTGTCGAGTTTTTCATCATCGTATGTCTTCACAATCTTCTTTCTTTTCGCTTTTTCGCGAATATCGATGATAAAGTCAATGGCATCTTTATAGCATCTGAATGTATCGCTGATTTGGCGAGCTTGTTTCAAGAAAGAGCCAATGCGGGCATAGGCTGACTTCTTCAAGACGTGGTTCTTGTCAAAGTAATCCTTGGCTAACTGTTCGTATGCCTCCTTGTTGTCGGAGCCGATACGAATCTTTACGCATCGCTCATCCCGATAGGAAAGATAGACAGAAGTATAAGGTGGCAATTCCCGATGCACATGCACGCCCCTCTTTCCGCCAAACCATTTCTTGACGGCTTCGATATGTTTGCAAGTTCCGAGTCTTGAAGTCTTAAAATCCATGCAGGAACAATAATTCCATTCGCTGTTGGCTCCACGATACACCACCTTGTACTCGTTGTTTTTCTCAGGGTTGCGAACGATGTACTCTCCAGGGCAAAGGGCATCATCAACACAACTGATATCGAAGTGCTCGATATCGGTCACCTGCTTGCGCAGTTTGATTTGCCATTCCTCCAAAGTCATGTTTTCGGGTTTCACGATATGTGAAACCTTGACTTTCTTCTTTTTCTTTGTAGCTTTCTTGGTGCTGTTGCCGCCTTGACCAGCTGTCTGCTTATTGTTTTTTGCCATTGTTCTTTTGCTTTATTTTAAACGTTTAAAATAATTTGATGCAAAGATACACATTAAGGAGGAAAGATACAAAGAAATCGTGGAAAATTAACTAAAAATCATAGATGAGGGAAAATTGATGTTGGAAAAAACAAGTGAAACGCTGAAACGCTGAAACGCTTGCGGATGCAGGAAGATATAGGAGAAGACGTTGAGGTATATAGGGAAAGTTATCGAAAGATATAGGGATAGTTGTCGAAAGATATAGGAGAAGTACCTGGAAGATATAACAGAAGTAGCTGGAAGGAATAACAGAAGTCTTTGAGATATACAATGGAAGTTGCTGGAAGATATAGGAGTAATTGCCGGAAGAATTAGTTCTTACGGCCGCACAACATACCGCGTAACAGTAGGAAGCGTGGAGCATCCGATGCTC
>URYG01000185.1 GCA_900551985.1 uncultured Prevotella sp.
ATGCCGAAGGCTACCCCACTTCTTACGCCCTGAGGCACACTAGATATAAGTATAAGTAAAAGAATCAATAAAATACAAACGATATGAAACATTTCATCATCAAAAACGGTTGCAAAGTGGTTTGTATCTCAGCCATCGCACTCTCTTCGCTTTCATCATGCATGAAAGACGATTTGACGAATTGTCCTGCACCCAAGGTGTCGCTCAAGTTCGATTATACATATAATGTTGAGAACGCTGATGCTTTCTCCCAGGAAGTGAAAAACCTCAACGTCTATGTTTTCGATAAAAACGGTAAATACTTCGATACCTATACGCAGTCAGCCGACAAATTCGAAACGGGTCACAGCATGGACATCACAGACTTACAGGAAGGTAAATACACCTTCGTCTGCCTAGCGCGTGACAAGAAACCTACAGGTAGCAGAGCCGACGGTGACGACGAGATGGAGTTCAGCTTCACCCAACTCACACCGGGCGTTTCTACCATCAACGACCTGCAGGAGGAAATGGGAAAGAAAGACGGAGAGGCTTCTGTCAACAACAAGAAGTTCACCGCTCTCTACACAGCCCAGACATCTCTCGACTTCAAGGGAAAAAAGGACACATCCGGCGAACTGAGCTTGATGAAATGTACCAAGACCTACCGCATCGTGATGCTTCCTTACGATAACGACCAGCAGGGATTCGTGGCAGAAAACTTCGACGTAAGAATCAAGGGTTCGGCTGCACTCCTCGACTACAAGGGCGACAAGGTTAAGGATGCCAACGGCGTAGAACAGAACAAGCCAATCACCTACGTGCCTTACAACGAGAAACTGGTGGTAAACACCAGCGGCAACACTGAGGTAGAAGGTGAGGAAATCGACAAGGCGCTGGTTTACGACCTGTCTTCTTCCAGAATGTTCGAGCGCAAGGATGATGTAAGCACCCGCAACACCGACAGTAAGGAGTACGACGACAAGCGAATCGTGATCACCGACAAGCGAACAGGCAAGGTTATCTTCAACCACTCACTGCCATGGTTCCTCGCTCTCTGCGGCGAGCGCACCGACAAGGGCTGGGAGGATCAGGAATACCTCGACCGCCAGGATCACTACACCCTCGTATTCTACGTTCCAAGTCCAGGTTCCGACTACCACATGGATGCAAGAATCAAGGTGAACGGCTGGGTTCTCAATCTGCAGAATGCAGACCTCGGAGCCAAATAAGGAAACAGTGCTACCCACACTGTATAGAGAGAAAGAAAAGTATAAGTATAAGTAAAAGATTAAAAAGATGAAACGCTATAACTCAACTTTGATCAAGATGACACGCCGGCTAGGCATGGCTATCGCAGCCTTGCTCATGTTGAGCACAATGGCATCTTGTTCAGACCAAGATTCGCAGGCACCTGCAACTGGCGATGAAGCTTATCTCAACCTGAGCTTCTCTACCGCCAGCACCACGACTTCCAGAGCGAGCAGAGCTGAGAACATCGGAAAAGACGACGAGACTCAGGCTAATCCTAACGCTGAGAGCGACATTCATAGCATCAAGGTATGGGTGTTTAAATCAGGAACTGGAGCAAGCGCCAATCCTATCGCTTACAAGGAAGATACTCCTACTGCTGTTGACGGTTCCACCGTCAACAGCCAGTACACGCTGAACTTGAGATTCTTGCGTAAGATCAACGGTGAAGAACTCAAAAACATCGACCTCTATATTCTGGCAAACTCAGAGAGTACCAATATGGCTGACAAGCTGGGCAAGGATTTCCGCAACATCACCCGGGCAGACCTGCAAGGTGTAACCTTCGATGATCCATTCGGCATTACAGCAGATGGCAAGGCTCAGACTACAGAGGTTCCAACCGGCAAGGGTCTCCCTATTTCCCGTGCCATTACCAATATAGAAATAGCCAAACACGTAGCTGATACTGAGATTGAGGCAAAGGACAAAGGAATTTCGATTCCTCTGGTTCGCGCCGTTTCCAAGCTTCACTTCTATTTCGCCCGCACGGCAGATGCTGATGCCTTGACAGAAAATGTGAAGGTAACTAAAATTGAAATAGATGGAAACACTTTCCCTACAGAAAGCTATGTTTTCCCTGATGAAGAGCCTTATGCAACTGCTGATGCCAACAAGTCTGCAACAAGCAATAAGTACGGAACTCCTACTTATGTGGATACAAAGCTCACGCTTGATGGTGTAGAGAATACCGGAATCAAGGCTGTAACAAATCCAGAAACTTATAAGCGAGGACCAAGCGAAACAGCCCAGGCTTATATGAACCGAATGAAGGAAATCGGCGAACATAATTTGTGCTATCTTCGTGAAACCAACAAGCCTATCACAGGCAAGATTTACTATCAGTTGGCTGACGGCGGCTTCGAAAGATCTCAGGAATTCACCATCCCATCCAGCGGCAACGCTATCCGCAACCGAGAGCTCGTAGTTTACGGCTACTTCCTCCAGGGTGGAGCCCTCTGCCTCGACTGGCAGGTAATGCCTTGGAACAAGGTAACTTCTGAAATCAGCTGGAGCAATGTTAATTGCCAGATGTTTGCTTGGCATAAATCATCTCCAAGTGCTACAACAGGTGATGAAGAAGGAAAATTCTGTCTTGTAAACTATCCAAGATATGCAACCGACAAGCACAACTCTCTAGTAGCTAAGTCTTCAGGAGCAGCCTTCTACTTCAAGGTAGATGGTCCTACCGGACTGGTTTGGAAAGCTCATCTCACCAACCCTACAGAGTTTGCTTTCAACTATGCCAAATCTACAGAAAGCACCAACTGCGTTTCTACAGGCATCGCCCGAACTGCTCCTTATCAGATCAAGGTAGAAGCCTTGAAACCATGGACAGAAGGAACTTCATTTGATCAGTTGACTGACTGGGCAAAAGGTAAGGGCAGCAATCCTGTTGTATATACCGACCTCTACGTAACCGTATCGCTGGATGGAATCCATGAATACGAAGTGGAAATCAATCCAGATGGTGCCGGAGGTATGTATAAGAAGGGAAGAAAGTTTGCAGGAACCAATACCCGCATCCGCATCTTCCAGCTGAAGGCCATCAAGGATAAAGGCTACGATGAGCTCCAGAAAGAAAGTGGACATTATACTAATTATTTAAAATAAGGAGGGCAAACAATGAAAGCAATATCAAAATACTTTGCGATGTGTGCAATCGCCCTCTTAGGGCTTGCAAACACATCTTGCATGAGCGATGATATGGACGGCACACCGAGTTGCGACTACGATGTGGTGCTGGAATACAAGGTAGGTAGTTCTACTACTGAAACCCGTGCAGCTGTTACCCGCGCAGAAACTGAGGTTGGAAATGAAGATCTCAATGAAAACAAGATCAATCGACTCGACCTCTTCGTTTTCGATGCAACTGGAAATCTCGTCAAGAGGCTTCCTCTTACAGATGTTCAGGGCAATCCTACTAAAGATTACCAGCACAAGAAGTTGGAAAGCGAACAGCTGAAGCGTTCAGAGATTACAGGCAACACCCTCTATCTGGTGGCAAACCTGGATAATATCAGCGACATTACAACATTGGATGAACTGAAAGCTGCCACCATCAACAAGGCAGCCACCTTCAATCCCAAGGCAAAGCAGACTTCATTCGTGATGGATGCCAAGATGGAGGAGACGAAACAGATTGTGAACGGAACGATTCACATCCAGTTCCAGCTGAAGAGAGCGCTTGCCAAGATTCGCCTCAACGTACAAGATGACAAGGGCAACGCAGTAGCTCCTACAGAGTATGCCTGCCAGTTGATGCACTACGCAGCAGATGGCGCTATCCTCGCAGAAGGAACAAGCACCAACAATGCATTGAATACCGAAGCTGCTGCCAGCAGCAAGGTTACAGCTCCTGCCGTAACACAAGACAACAAGGCAGTGTTCTACTCATACGCCAACAGTTGGATTGACAAGACAAAGAATCCGTATGCAGAAGAGCCAATCGATGTCAGCAAGCAGACCTACATCCTGCTCAAGGCAAAATACAACGGCAAGGATTACTTCTACAAGGTGCCGGTAAACAAGCGCCTCTACGAAAGCAACGATGCTGCAACAACAGATTGGTCGCATTACGAGCCTCTCTATTGCCTCGACCGCAACACCATCTACGACGTAACAGCCAAGGTGGACAGAGAAGGTGGTGATACTCCTGAGAATCCGGCAACATTGTATGTGAAGCCTATCGTAAGTGACTGGGATGACAACATCGCATGGGACTATACTGATAAGGTAAGCATCGAGATGGAACGAGAAGCAGGAGAATTCGGAGAAGCTGTAGAAGTTCACTACGGTATTGCCAACGGAGGTGGTCCTGCCATCACTCTGAACAACATTGATACTGGCGACAAGAACTGGATCCTTCAGTGCGACAACCCAGACTTTGCGTTCTACGTGGATGGAAAGATTTATGATACAGTAAGTAAGAGCGACATCACTGGCAACTCATTTACATTCTATGTAGTGCCAAAGAGAAATAAAGACTTAGCAGTAGAAAGAAATTTCAACACCAAGGTATTTATCGTTCTTGCTCCTGACATGAGAAAGGTTCTATTCAATGTAGGAACTGGAAAACTACCTGGAGATGACTTTAATATCAAGTTCACCCAGGGTGCTGATCGCTCAGGAATTTAAATGAGAATATGTGGTTTAAATAAACTAAAGGATTAAATCATCATGAAGAAGTTAAATAAATATAGAAAATCTGTACAAGGCTTGATGTTGTTGACCTTCGGTCTAACAATGGCAGGATGCTCCGCTCAGGATGATTTCTTCACCGAAACATCGTCAGAGAGCCTCAGCATCAAGCCTAGTGTAACAGAAGCAACTGTATCAAGAGCAGTTGCTTCTGACCAAACCCTACGTGAAGCTGCACTGGACAACCTGTACGTGAAGATTTTCGACCAGGAATATCAGGAGCAAAGTGTCAACGAGATGTTGAAAGACAACTTGCAAAGCAACAAGGAAAAGGTTCTTCGCAAGGGCAACTGGAAAGTTGACTTGAATCTGCAGGAGAACAAGGATTACTTCGTGTACTCTATTGCCAATGCAAAGGAAGACTTGAAACAGGTAAATTCATTGGCAGACCTGGAAAACAAGGTGCAGACTGATGCAGACATCTGGAAGCCTTACAGCAGCGACAATGCAACCAAGAACTTCCTGATGACTGCCAACTCTGACTGGACAGTCAGCCAAGAGCCTACCCAAACCATCGACAGCAAGCTGACAAGAGCTGCAGCCAAGATCGTTGTAAATCTCAAGATCAATGTTGCTGGCTACGAGGTGGTAGGAACACCTACCTGGCAGTTGCTGAACTATAACACCCAGACTACTCTCTTTGGCGTAAATACTGCTAAGAGCATAGCTAGTATGAGCGAAACAGAGACGAATGAAGCGATGGCGAAGACTACTGATGGCTATCAGTTAGTTACCTACAGCTACGCTACATTATGGGATGATAACGCAAGTGCGCCTCAGGCAAAGATCAAGGTGATGCTGAAGAAGGGTGAGGAAAAGCCTGTGGATTACTATTACAGTATTCCTGTTCGCGACCCTAAGGCAACAAAGTCATTGGAGCGTAACTACGTCTATACAGCCAACGCTACCGTAACAAGTCTGGGCAGCAGCTCTGACATTACTTATGGTGATGCTATGAATCTGGTATATGATGTACAGAAGTGGACCAAGGGCGAAGAGACAACAATCAATGCTGGTGACCAGAAGTACTTGTTGGTTTCTCCTACCTTTATGATCATGAAGAACCAGAGATTTGATAATTCTACCATCAAGTTCTATGGCTCAGGTGAATGTAAGGTAGAAACCGTGGAAATTTACTATTATGACAAAAATGGTAAGAAACAAAAATGCTCTGGTAGTCAATACTTCGATGCTTCTGCACAATATGCAGATGGTCATAGTGAGTTAAAGGATCAGGGAACAATTGTTATTGGTGAAGAAAATTCAACAACCGCCAATGACTTCGTGCCACTGTCTGTTAAATATATCAAGATAAAGGTTACTTGCGATGGTCTGGAAGAGCTTGTAACAATCAAACAGTATCCTTTGGAGTATATCCAGGGTATAGCTGGCTGGTATTCTACAAAAGACGGATGGATTGATTGGCAAACAGATCAAGCTTCGCACGATCAAAAGAAGACCTCATCTGATAATATATTCAATACTAGAGTTTATGAAAATAACAATATGTACCAATACTACGACTACGGAAACTGGTACTATGGTTATACAGCTCAAAAAGGCTCTAGAATAACAGAACAGAATAACAACCAAATGTACGTTGTTCAAATTACGGAAACAGATGGTACTTACGTAATCGGACATGG
>URYG01000186.1 GCA_900551985.1 uncultured Prevotella sp.
TATCGTCTAGTTCTTTATAAACTTCTTTTGCATATTCTAAGTGATAGTCAGCCAACTTGGGGCGACCTCCTTTGCTATCTTTTACTTTTGTCATTGTCTCATATTTAATAAAGGTGTTATGTGTTGGTGATTTTTTAGAGTGGGAAGTCCGTCATGTCATCCATTGCAAATCGGAGTTTTGCCTTGATGGCAAGAAGCTACAGTTTTAGTGAGACTAAAACACAAACTTGCCACTCTAAAAATCACCCTTCTTTCTTTTGATAAATTCCCTGTCCCACTCGACATAGCCGACGCTCCTTTATGAACACATCTATCCACTTTGAAGCAGTGCTTCGATTCTCGTTTTGTGCTTCAATAAGAGCATCGTAGTCTTTTTTGGTGAATGTGTTGGGCAGTAACTCGAAGAAAGCGTTACGCCTTGAAGCAACACTTTTTTCTTGCAGGTCTGGAACCGAGTGCCTCTGGGCTCTCATCAGTTTTCGGTAGATGAAAACCGAATGGGCAAGTAACGTGTCGCAGATACTCATCGCAGTACGGAAATCCTCTTCTTGACAGAAAAGATGAACAGAACCGTCTGGCGCATGAGGAAGTTTGAACATTTCTGTTTCAAATGTCCTCACGGCCGTCAATACCATCATGATGCGATAAGCCATCAATCCCATACGGCGAACGATGCCTTGCATACCATTACCCACTTCGTCACAGCATTCATCGTTGGTACTCTCATAGTGTTTCAAGAACTGCATTTGTAAGTGTTCTGGAATATAGAACGTGTAGTTGCCTTCCCGCATGAAAGATTCACGCAGATGAAAGAAACGCTCTCCCAACAACTTGAACTTGGCGTTTTTTGACTGCGACACATCGCTTGTGGCAAACACATTGCGAAAGCCTCTCTTGAACGGAATGAAGTAGAACGCAAATCTGCTGAACAACCCATCCTCAGCTGTCGGCGTGAGACGACACACCTGTTCTGGCGTACCAGCCAAGACCACGGATATGCGTGGATTGTCAACATCGTAGAACTCTCTGTCCTTGGCGCGGTTTGCCCCTAATGGTTCATGATGATATGCCTTCCGCAATACATCCGAGTAGTTGCCAAAGTCCGATTTCGAAGTTTGGCTTAATGTGTCTCCTTCGGTTTCAAACAGAATCACGATGCCATCATTTTCCTTTGCAATACGTTTGAATGCACTTGCGCTGCTGTTGGCTGGCACTATGAGCGTCTTTATTGGTGGTTGTTCTGGCATTTGAGCATTTTCCGATTTCTTCCCCTTGGTATATTCCGCCATATCTGCCTTATATTGCGCATCAAGAGTTTTCGTCAATTCATGGAGTTGGCGGTTGATGGGTGTTATCAACTCCCGGCACAAAGTCAATGCCCCTTTGCCCATTCCTGCCTCTGCCGTCACGAAAAGGTAAAGGTTAGGATAAACGACACGCTCATCATAAACTCCACAGAAATCAGGGAAACATACAGAGAGTGTCGCAATGGATCCTATCAAGATTGTTCCTCTGTCGTCTGCAGAAATGGCATTGTCAACAACTTCCTTCAAGAACACTGGCAATTGTTCATACACCTCTTCTGGAAATGCAGGCAATTCACACTCGTCTTTTACCCATTTTCCCGTTTCTCCATTTTGGATATTTGGATAAATGGATATTTGGCTACCTTTCAAAGAAACACCCACTTGCTCAGCCATGTAGAAGAATGTGGCAATGGTGATGCCTTGCCGTTTACCTTGTAGGCAATATGTATATTGCTTGTCAGCTTTCGCATATTGATAGTCGTGATGAAGTTTACTGAGCCTATGGAAATATGTTCTACCGCTTTCACCACAACCATCAGCAATGGCAAAACCTAAGTTCACCCAATCATTATAAGATGGAGCAATATCTATGTGCAGACTTTCAATTTCACAGACCACTCGGTTTATGTCTTCTTCTACATTATTATATATGATGGGTGAAGTCTGCGTTTTCGCATTGTTCAGCTTGCTTGGCAATGCTTCAGAATGGACATTCTCCCATTCTTGGGCGGAAAACATTTTCTTTGACATGTTCTTCGTATTTGGGATTAATAAAAACATCTGGATCATGAGGCAGAAAACAGGAACGAGCAACATCGCTTCCCGACATATCCACCATTGGATAACCTGCATGTGCAAGATAATTGGCTATAGCCCTAAAGAAACGAGAGTGTTCCATACCTTGCAAGTCAACAGCGATTATCCATTTCAAGCCATCACCAGACGGACTGACAAACATAAGTTCGGTCTCAAAATACTCATCGGCAAGCAATCGTTGCTTCAAGTCTATGGGATCTGGCACATGGTCAAAGTCAATACACATCAAACCGGAGTGCATCAGCAAATCATCTTCTCTACGTTTTCTGAACAAACCAGAAAAGGTGCAATAGTCAAAATGTGTTGCTTTATAGCGCTTGGCTTCAACCTTATTAGTGAGATTGCGCAAGGCAGCAGTCGGCAGCATGGCATAATGCCCAACGATATAACGATAGATGTCAATGATACCAACTGCTCGCAAGGGTTCCGTATTTAGGATAGGCTTGCGGAAGAACGAGAACTGATAGCCGTCTGTTATCTCCATACCCCACCCTTGCCTTTTTTTGAGTTGATGAATTCCTCTGCCTCACGCATCAAATCATTCTCCGACTTGCACGACTTACTCTTCAACCACTCGTCTATTTCTGATTGCAGAAAAGCCAAGGCCTTATTTATCTTATGTACAGGTGTCTGTTTGGCAGAAACCCATCCATAGACAGTCTGCTTGGCTGGATGTGAAGGCAGATAAGCGCAAAGTTCATCCATATCCATCCATTTTGGCTTGCTGTTCTCTTGCTTAGTTTGCAAGACATTCACAGTTCTCTTCAGTTCTTCAACTGATTTGATAAGGTAGGACAATGCTCCCGGCATCTCCTCCAACGATTTTACTTCTATTTCCATGATTAGAATATTTTTGAATTATGCCGCAAAGATATCCAGTTGTTTATTGGTGCAAAACAAGTGGAAAAGCCCCACACAATTAGCACCTGTCATAGCCCTTGGTTTGCCCTAATATTTTAGATTTTGTTAAGACAGATGCTTATGCTTAGTTATGTAGAAATCATTGTCTGAGCAAGAATTTCACTCAGGAATACATGGAAATAGTTCAGCAAGGAGAAAACGGATGTTTAGGAAAGAATAATCCCCTCATTTGTATGGTGGCAAATGAGGGGAATGCGGTGGTAATAGAATAAACGATAAGTATAACTCATTGATTATCAAAGGTGGCAATCGCCACCAAGCGTAAAATCTATATTATTGGTTGCTGACTCTGTAAATTGTCAATATGTATGGTATTGGCAGCCTTTTCCTTTGCTGAGTCAACGATGTGGGAGTATATTTGGGTGGTCTTGACATTGGTGTGCCCAAGCATCGACTTGATTGTATAGATGTCTGTGCCAAGTTCCAACTGGAGTGTAGCATACGAATGGCGGAAGCAATGCACAATTTAAGCAAAAGCAACGGAAAGTGAAGATGAGAGAAATGAACTGCAAGTGGTTGAGAATGAGCAATATTTCATAATTCTGCCAATTGGCTGCAAAGCAAAGCCGAGCAGGATATTGAGTTATTTCAGTTACCAAACCGTTAGCGGTCAGTTACCGAAACCAACACTGCTAACGAGGTGAAAAACAAATAGTTTGTCACCAGTGTTTGTTGCACTGTTCTGCACAACTTTCAATGACAGAGAATGCTTACTGATTGATTATTTTTGCAAACTAAAAAAGTAAGCAGATGAAAGTTGAAAAATTCAAGGTGCTGCTCTACCTCAAAAAGAGCGGATTGGACAAGAACGGTAAGGCTCCCATCATGGGACGCATCACCCTCAACCGAACAATGGCGCAGTTCGGTTGCAAGTTGTCATGTACGCCAAAGTTATGGAATCCACGTGAGAGCAGACTTGACGGCAAGAGCAAGGAGGCTGTGGAAGTGAACGCCAAGATTGACAAGCTGTTGCTGGCAATAAACTCAGCCTACGAGTCACTTGTGGAGCGCAAGACGAATTTTGACGCAAAGGCGATAAAGGATCTGTTTCAATGCAGTGCAGACACTCAGATGACCTTGTTGAAACAGCTTGACGCCATCATTGCGGACATTGAGTCAAGAATCGGCATCGACTACAAGAAAGGCACGCTACCAAACTACCAGTACACTCGCCTGACATTGGGATTGTTCGTCAAGAAGCGTTATGGAACTGACGATGTGGCATTCGGTGAGCTTGACGAGCAGTTTATTCGTGAGTACATGGACTTTTGCTTGGACGAGAGAGGTCTTGCACTTGATACAGTCCGCCACTATCTCGCCATCTTGAAGAAGACCTGCCGAATAGCTTTCAAGGCAGGATACTCCGAGCGTTATCATTTCATGCACTTCAAGCTACCTCAAAAGAAAGAGAATCCACCAAAGGCATTGACACGTGAGGACTTCCTGAAAATTCGTGACCTCGAAATACCAGAGCGAAGAAAATCGTTGGCTTTGACCCGTGACCTTTTTCTTTTCGCTTGCTATACAGGCACGGCTTATGCCGATACAGTTTCCATCACGGAAGAAAACCTCTTTCGTGATGAGGAGGGCAGCCTTTGGCTGAAATACCACAGAAAGAAGAACAAGATGCTTGCACGTGTGAAGTTACTGCCAGAGGCGCTTGCCATGTTGGAGAAATACAAAGACCCGACAAGACCTACTCTTTTACCGCCACAGGAATTTCGAGTGCTGAGAGGTAACATGAAAAGTCTCCGAGTACTATCTGGCATAAGTATGGATTTGGTCTATCATGTTGGACGGCACAGTTTCGCATCGCTCGTTACGCTCGAAGAAGGTGTTCCGATAGAGACTATCAGCAAAATGCTTGGTCACAACAACATTCAGACCACGCAAATCTATGCACGTGTCACCCCGAAAAAGCTATTTGAGGATATGGACAAGTTCATCGAAGCCAACAAGGACTTCAAGTTTGCCCTGTAATATTTTCACAAAATAAGAAAGGAACATAACAATGAGAAGTACATACAAGCAGTTTTATTATATCAACCGTGGCAGAGTAAAGGCAGACGGAACCACATCTATATTTTGCCGTATCACGATTGACGGCAAAGTATCAGCCATAGCAACAGGTCTTTACTGTGCTCCCGAAGAATGGGACACGAAAAAAGGTGAAGCCAAGAATGCAAGAGTGAACGGACAACTGCAAGCGTTCAGACTAAGAATTGACGAAGCCTACGAGCAGGCAACAAAGGAAAAGGGCATCGTTACCGCCGAGATTCTGAAGAATGTTATTGTTGATGCAAATACTATCCCGATGACATTGCTTGCCACTGGCGAGGAGGAGCGTGAACGCCTTAGGCTGCGCTCCATCCGTATTAACTCAACATCTTCTTATCGCCAATCTAAGACATCGCAGCTAAACTTGCGAGAGTTCATCGGGTTACGAGGAATGAATGACATTGCATTTGAAGATTTGACTGAGGAATTTGGCAAATCTTATAAGTTGTTCTTGATTGGCAAAGGGTATAGTGCATCCAATACGAACCATAATCTCTGTTGGCTGCAACGCTTGGTTTATATTGCTGTTGACAGAGGTCTGCTGAAATTCAATCCATTGGAAGATGTCGGATATGAAAAGAAAGGCTCACCAAAGCGTAGACATATATCCAGAAATGACTTGCTGCTCATTATGGAGACTCCTATGGAGGATAAGGCTTTGGAGTTGGCACGAAGAATGTTTGTTTTCTCCAGCCTTACAGGTTTGGCTTATGTCGATTTACGTAACCTGTATCCACACCATATCGGGATGACGGCAGACGGTAGAAAATACATCCGTGAGAAAAGAGCAAAGACCAACAACGAAGCGTTCATTCCCTTGCATCCGATAGCTGAACAAATAATGTCGCTATACAATACAGCGGATGATAGCAAACCGGTTTTTCCTCTTTCTTCACGTGATTCCATGTGGTTTGAATTTCATTCACTCGGTGTAGCTTTGGGTATAAATGAGAACCTTACCGCACACGTTGCAAGACATACATTCGGAGTAAACATGGTTACTTCGGGCATATCAATGGAAAGCATCGCCAAGATGATGGGGCATTCCAACCTGCGAAGCACCCAGGTCTATGCCGTCATCACCGATGACAAGATATCCAAGGACATGGACAAGCTGATGCAGCGCAGAGAAACAAAAGAAACTGACCAGAATAAAAATAAGGAGGACGAAAAATGAACAGAGGGATAATAACAATCAGCGAGAGCGG
>URYG01000187.1 GCA_900551985.1 uncultured Prevotella sp.
GGCGCTGAGCATCCATCAGATCAGACTGCTCCACCGACCTTTCCGCTCACACTCAGCCATGGGAAAATGGCACGCCCCGAGAATCGGTCCAGATACTTGTCCTGTCCGCTCTTGTTGCCCGCTTCCTCCTTGTCCACCTTGAAGCAGAGACCGGTATCCACCAGGTATTTCGGCTGATATCCTTTCTTCACCGCCTCGTCGAAGAGCGCCGTGCGCTGGTTCAGGGCGAATCCCAGCTGGAATTTCCGGATGATGTCGTCTCTGAATCCTCGGCTTCTGAAATACTGCATACCGATGGCTCTACCATCCACATCATTCTGCAGGATGTCCTGGAAGTATTTCGCCGCCCATTCATTCACGATGAACATCGATTCGCGTTCGCTTTCGCGCTGCTTCTCCTCGTTGGTCATCTCGCGTTCCTGAATCTCGATATGGTATTTGTTAGCCAGCCATCTCAGAGCCTCTGGATAGGTCATCTGCTCCAGCTCCATCAGGAAGTTGATGGCATTGCCGCCCTTTCCGCAGGTAAAGCAGCGGCAGATGCCACGCGTAGGAGAAACGGAGAAGGAGGGATGGGAATCGTTGTGGAAAGGACACAGTCCGACATAGTTGATGCCGCGCTTTTTGAGCGTGACGAATTCCGACACCACCTCTTCTATCTTGGTGGAGTCCATGATACGTGCTATCGTCGGTTTGTCTATCATATTTTCTATCTTATTTTTATGTTGCAAAATTAATACTTTTCTCTGAAAACACAAAACATTTAAGGAAAAAGACGTACCGAAACCGCATGGAAAGCCAAAATGAATCAAATAATAAAGGAAAGAATACATTTGACAAAGGAAATACGACGAATATTCCTACCTTTGCAGCCATCGAACATCAAATACATAAATATGTTTTTTATATGAGACTTAACAACATCAAGAAAGCATTTTTAGTTTCCGCTGCCCTCCTCTCAACCATGAGCATGAGCGCAGCAGAGAGATTCGTCAGTTTCAAGCAAGATGAGCAGCTCCCAAACCAGCCATCATCTTCGAGAAGATCGTGATAGACGGAAGAGAAGGCAAGCAGAGAGTAAAGGTAATATAAAGGTATAATATAATAATAAGGCTATAGGCACGCCCCCGAAAGGATGCGTGCCTATTTTTACAAAAAAAATGGTTAATTCATTTGGTAATTAGAAAGTTTCCTCGTATATTTGCAAAAATTATCAAGAGAAATCGCTTATGTGCAAATATGAAGAAATAGAAGGTTGGCGTCTTTCCAATGGCAAGACCATCCGAAAGATTAAAAAAGCCGTACATGAGAAGGTAAATTTGGGGCGAATATATCTCATCATTAGCATTTTGCTTGCTTATATGGGAACTATTAGCATGCAAGCTCAATCATGCGAGGGACGAGTGTACCTAAAGAATGGTATCCAGCAACTCTATGAAAGTAATGACCGAATAGACTTGCCACGCAAGAAAAAGGATGTTCAAGTTTATAGAAACTTCTTTTCTCGCCAATGCACTAGCGATGTGATACCTTTCGCCAACATTGATTCTGTAGTGGTGTGGAATGCAACCTCCAAGCAAAACGCACGCACACTTGTTCCTTTGGAAAATGTGGGATGGAGCTGGCTATATATCAACCACCCACGATTGCAAGTCTATATTTATGCCTCCCAAGGTTATTCCGTGACGGACATGGGAGGAATGAAAGCTTGGCAAGGTAACACAGTAGCAGCAATGTTTTTCATCCCAAGCAAGACGGCTTGCGACTTCTATGTCAGACAGACTGATGGCAAGCTTATATGTCTGGGAGATACCTATAAGAAATGCGACAAATCCTTTATCCGAGAACTTTGCCACTGTGCAGGACTTTCGCAGGAATGGGAAAAGAAACTCATTGGACTAGGTGAACACAACCGAAGTTCTATGATACAACGAGTGATAGAAGTATTAGATGACAAACAATAAATAACAACTAAAAGGAATCATTATGAAAGCAATGAAGTTTTGGCTGCTCATGGCAGTAATGGTGGTAGCGATAGCTGCACACGCTCGCAAGAATGACGACCCAGAAATGCGTCATGTTCGCCTCACTATGATGGACGGCAAACAGATAGAGGGCTACATTCCTAAGAAGTACATGGGGTGGGCGCTAGAATATCAAGTAAGACTTGCCGAGAATCCAGATGGCAAAAAAGCCAAGAAGTACGATGCTGAGAAAGTAACCAAGATGGAATGGCTTGCACTCACAGAGGAACACCCTGAAGGCGAAGTGTGGGAACATTGCCAAACGATAGCACGTAATTCGATTAGGACTGTAAAAGAGGATCGCCTTATGGAACTCCTTTACCGCGGCAAGAATGCATCTGTCTACCAAGTTCACGTATTTCTGCCTGGCAATGGCATAAACACAGGAAACTCTTGGGCTACTTGGTATGCACTGAAGCCTAATGGACAGGAAAGGGCATTTATTCTTTACAATGCAACGCTTGGCAAAATGGGAAGCCTGGATAGACAATTCAAGGATCAAAAGGAATATGAGGGACTGAAGAATTACATTCTTGAATGGTGGAACAAAGATAAGTCTTTAGCTAGGAAGCAACTGAATGATGGCGTAGCTATCTTTAGCCATATCTATGATGAATGGAAAGCAGCTTCCAGTAAACAGTAATGATCGGGATTAAATGAGTAATTCAGAGCAAAACCACTCATTCCGAATGAGCATTTCCTGAAAACTAGAATATGGAATTGAAATATGACATTTACATGCTCAACAATGCCCAGGGCACAGGAGAAACAAAGTTAAACATTTTAGTTATTATCAAAAGAACTTAAATAATTTGGTTGTTTCAGCCGAATACCCTATCTTTGCAAACTGAAATAATCATGAAACCAAATTAAAATAGAATATATGTTTAGTGGAATCGTAGAAGAAATGGCCACCGTAGTGGCGATTAAGCAGGATAAGGAGAACATCGACTTTACCCTGAAATGTTCGTTCGTAGATGAACTCGGCATCGACCAGAGCGTGGCGCACAATGGCGTCTGCCTCACCGTGGTGGAAATCAAGGACGGTACCTATACCGTTACCGCCATGAAGGAAACTCTGGATAGAAGCAACCTCGGACTGCTCAAGGTGGGCGACAAGGTGAACGTGGAGCGCTCGATGATCATGAACGGCCGACTGGACGGTCATATCGTGCAGGGACACGTGGATGAAACCGCCAAGTGCATCAACATGAAGGATGCAGACGGTTCTACCTACTTCACCTTCGAATATGAACTGAACAAGGAGATGGCGCGCAAGGGCTACTTCACCGTAGATAAGGGCAGTGTGACCGTGAACGGCGTTTCGCTCACCGTCTGCGAGCCTACCGACAACACCTTCACCGTAGCCATCATCCCTTACACCCGGGAGAACACCAACTTCTGCAACATCGAAGTAGGAACTGTGGTGAATATCGAATTCGATATTCTCGGCAAGTATATTGCCAGATTGAAGAGTTTTGAATAAGGATTTTCGAATAAAAAGTTTTGAATAAGGATTTTCGAATAAAAAGCTTCGAATAAAGATTTTCTAATAAAACAAGAAATGCCGCAGCGAATATGCTGTGGCATTTCTTGTTTATATGGCTGTTTACTTTCTTCTGATTGTCAGTTCGATAGCCTCCGGATGCTGCTGTGCAAACGACTTCACATCATCTACCACCAGCACGAGATAGCCGCCGCCACCAGCTCCCGGCATCTTCCAGGCATGAACCTCAGGAAGTACGGAATACTGATCGATATACGACTGCACACTACCCTGAATCATGGCTGGGAACATAGCTACCTGAGCCTCGAAGGATGCCTGGAAGGCAGATGCAAAGGCAGCAAAATCCATGGCGAGGATAGCATTCCAGCAGTCATCTGCCGCCTTGGCAAGATTCTTCACCTTCGCCTCATTGATATCCTTACCCTCTACCACAGAACAGCCCGGACGGCGTGGCTCCATCGGAATCATGCAGACATGGCTCTCCACCCACGAGAGAACCTTCTCATCCAGGCAGGTCTCAAACTTATCCGGCCAGAAACGGTTATCATAATGATGTCTTACCAGTCCCGGCATGCAGATACCGATGGCATCCTGCGCACCACTCACGATACCGTCGCTGCGCTCAGGATCGTTCTCGAAGCAGAACACCAGCTTGGCAAGAATCTCTGGATTCATGTCAGGCAACTTCACCGGCCATATCTTCTTGATCATGTTGCGGGTAGAAGTGGAAAGGCCGCAGCGCTCACGCACCTCGAAGGTAGGGAGGAGCGACATGGTGATTGCCCAGCCCGGAGCATAACAGCTTACGTATGGCTGGTCTATCCAGGTACCAGCCAGGTCGAGACGGGTAGGAAGCTGACAGGTAGAATCCTTGATATCCGTACTCGAACGGGCGGTGAGGCCATCAGCCGGAGTGCGCTGCAGCACCACATATTCGATGCCCCGCTCCTCGCAGAACTGGCGCTTGGTTTCGCTGCTGCCATCCGCATTCACCACGAAGATGTCGGGCTTCACGATGTCGATGGTAGGCACAAAGTCCATGATGCCATCGCCCGCATTGATATAGGCATCCTTTACATATTTTATAGACTTCACCATAAAGAGACGCTCCTGCTCGGGATAGAACGTCTTATGATGCTTGTAGCCGAGAATCGTCTGGTCGGATCCGATACCTACGTAGAGGTCGCCGTACTGAGACGCCTGGCGGAAAAACTCAACGTGACCGCTATGCAACAGGTCATAGCAACCACTTACAAAAACTTTCTTCATAATTTTAAGCTACTTTTCTTTGTTTAGGACAAATTATCAGATAAAGATAGATTTGCCGTATTTGTCTGCAAAACTACAATAAATATTCAAAACTAGCAAGAAAAACCTGCACAAATGTTACGTTTTGCGCACAAGATATAGTAATTTGTGCATTTTTTCTCCGAAATATTTGGGTAAAAGACAAAAAAATGGTACTTTTGCCGACGTGTTTGCTCCCAAATCAAGGATTTGAGCTCCGAACACTAACAACTTAAGAGAATTATAACAATAACCATTTTTAAATATGAGTTTGAAAATCGTTGTACTTGCCAAGCAAGTACCTGACACAAGAAATGTGGGTAAGGATGCGATGACAGCCGAGGGCACCGTAAACCGTGCTGCCCTTCCTGCTATCTTCAATCCTGAAGATTTGAACGCGCTGGAGCAGGCTCTCCGCTTGAAGGAGCAGAATCCAGGTTCTACAGTTGGTATATTGACAATGGGTCCTCCTCGTGCGGGAGAAATCATCCGTCAGGGTCTTTATCGTGGTGCAGATACCGGTTGGTTGCTCACCGACCGCCTCTTTGCCGGTGCTGATACACTGGCTACTTCCTATGCCCTTGCTACTGGAATCCAGAAGATCGGTGATGTGGATATCGTAATCGGTGGTCGCCAGGCTATCGATGGTGATACTGCGCAGGTGGGTCCTCAGGTGGCTCAGAAGCTGGGATTGAACCAGGTAACCTACGCTGAGGAAATCCTCAAGGTAGAAGACGGCAAGGCTACAATCCGCCGCCTCATCGATGGTGGTGTTGAGACCGTAGAGGCTCCATTGCCACTGGTTATCACCGTAAACGGAAGCGCAGCTCCATGCCGCCCATGCAACGTGAAGCTCGTGATGAAATATAAATACGCTACCTGCCCTATGGAGCGCAAGGGTGATGAGCCTTGGGCTAACCTCTATGAGGAGCGCCCTTACCTCACCCTGAACCAGTGGAGCGTTGCCGATGTAGATGGCGATCCTGCACAGTGCGGTCTGAGCGGTTCACCTACCAAGGTGAAGGCCGTGAAGAACATCGTGTTCCAGGCAAAGGAGAGCAAGACCTTGACCAGCAGCGATGAGGACATCGACGGACTGATGAAGGAATTGTTGGACGAAAGTATTATCGGTTAATCATCCGTGATGATTCAGCAAACCGATTCATTTTAAAATGCTTTATAAGAAAAAACAATGAACAACGTATTTGTATATTGCGAGGTAGAAGGCACAACCGTTGCCGAAGTATCTCAGGAATTGCTCACCAAGGGTCGTAAGCTCGCTAACCAGCAGGGTGTGGAGCTCCATGCCATCGTGGCTGGTACCGGCATCAAGGGTCAGGTAGAGGATCAGATTCTCCCTTATGGTGTAGATAAATTATTTGTTTTCGATGCTGAGGGTTTGTTCCCATACACTTCAGCTCCTCATACAGACATTCTCGTCAACCTCTTCAAGGAGGAGAA
>URYG01000188.1 GCA_900551985.1 uncultured Prevotella sp.
CGAGGTCTTCGATGAGATAGAACTTACCCTGGAGGTCAACCATTGGGCGGGTCTCACCCTTCTTATTAATAAGGTAGAGCGCAGGGATGTTGGCATCCTTGGCAACCTTGGCATCATCGGCACCGAATGTAGGTGCGATATGAACGATACCTGTACCATCATCGGTAGTAACATAGTCGCCGAGGATTACACGGAAAGCCTCGCTATCCATCTCAACGAACTGATCGCGACCATCCTCAGAAGCGAATACCTTCTCTGGATGAGCAGCTGCATATTCTGTAACGAAAGCTGGAGCAAAAGCATCTACCTTCTCGCATGGCTTTACCCATGGCAGGAGCTGCTCGTAGTGCATGCCTTCGAGGTCGGTACCCTTCATGTGGTCGATAATGCGCCATGGGCACTGCTTCTTCTCCTTGTCGAATGGAAGGAGATCGCCCTCCTTGCACTCCTGGTCAGCCTTCAGATATGAACCTACCAAAGCCTCAGCCATCACGAGAGTCATAGGCTCGCCATTGTAGAGGTTGTAGGTCTCGATGGCTACATAGTCAATCTTAGGACCTACACAGAGAGCCACGTTTGATGGCAAAGTCCAAGGTGTAGTGGTCCATGCGATGAAGTATGGCTTGCCCCACTTGGTCCACTCAGCCTTAGGATCCTTAATGAGGAACTGGGCTGTGGTAGTGAGGTCCTTGACATCGCGATAGCATCCAGGCTGGTTCAACTCGTGAGAGCTCAAACCTGTACCTGCGCCTGGAGAGTATGGCTGGATGGTGTAACCCTTGTAGAGCAGACCCTTGTTGTAGAGCTGCTTGAGGAGCCACCAGAGTGTCTCGATATACTTGTTATCGTAGGTGATATAAGGATGATCGAGATCCACGAAGTAACCCATCTTCTCGGTCAGCTCGCGCCACTCAGCGGTGAACTTCATCACGTTCTCACGGCACTTGTGGTTGTAGTCCTCAGTAGAGATATACTTCTCAGAAGCCTTGTTGTCGATATCCTTCTTGGTGATGCCGAGTTCCTTCTCGACACCGAGTTCAACAGGGAGTCCGTGGGTATCCCATCCCGCCTTGCGGTGAACCTGGAATCCCTTCATCGTCTTGTATCTGTTGAAAGTATCCTTGATACTACGTGCCAACACGTGGTGAATACCCGGGTGGCCATTAGCAGATGGAGGACCCTCGAAGAAGATAAACTGAGGGCAGCCTTCACGCTCATCGATAGACTTGTGGAAGATATCATTTTTCTCCCACGCTGCTAGTACGTCATTGTTTGTCTGAGTCAGATTCAGACCATTGTGCTCGGCAAATTTCTTAGCCATATTATCTATTTAAATTTTATATTGTTTTTACTTTTGGGCGCAAAGTTACAAAAAAAATATGTTTTTCCCTAATAACGAGGTAACAAATTAATAATTTTTCTATTAAAAATCCCGATTTGAGCATCAAAATAGTATCGAATGCTCAAATCGGGAATCAATATTCTGTTAAGGCTGGCAGGAAAAGCCATCAGCCCAAACGCAAAAATTCAAAACTGTTGAGGGTTGGAAATCAGTCCAGACTATCCAACCACTTCTGGCCCCACTTACTTTTCAGCCAAAGTAACATAATAGATGCAATCACTGCCAAAACGCCATAAACAATAGTCATTCCTTCAGCAAATCCCATCAAAACTATATTTAATGCAAAATCCATAACTCTTATTTTTTATTAATTATAACAAATCCTAAGCAAGCAAAAAAAGTTGTAAGCAGAAGACCTAGTACTAACATACTGCAAAGCCATTGCGCACTTCCATTCTCGGTTATTAACCCCATACCACTTCCCAGTACTGTCGTACCGAAAGTTACAGTTGCCAAGTTATAGAAGAACTTACCTAGTTCCTCCCTACTTGTTCTTGCCCGTTGTTTATCTTCTCTTTGCGTCATAACACTGATTTTTAAACCAATTTTCTGTTTGACTTTGCAAATATAAGAAAATATCCGGCAAAGTGTAATGATCTTGCTCTTAATTTAACAGTTTTTACACTAATCTTACAGGTTTTCTGCCTCCTGAAGCCAGATGGTGGATGCGGCATCACTAGGCATGCGCCAGTCGCCACGAGGACTCAGGCTCACGCTTCCCACCTTCGGACCATCAGGCAGACAGCTTCGCTTGAACTGCTGGTTGAAGAACCTTCTCACGAAGGTCTTGAGCCATTTCTTGATAGTCTCCTCATCGTAGGAATCCGGATCGTTGTCGCTGATCTTCACACGCTCCAGCTTGGTATCGATGAACGCCTTCTTAGCCAACATGTAAATCTTGGAAGGACGGAAACCGAAACGCAGGAAGTAATAGAGGAAGAAATCGTGCAGCTCATATGGACCTACCAGGTCTTCTGTCTTCTGCTTGATGTTTCCGTTCTCATCGGCAGGAATCAGTTCCGGACTGATTGGAGTATCGATGATATCACGCAGGGTGATGCGGCTCTGCTCATCTACTCCACTCTCGGCAACATAGTTCACGAGATGGCGGATCAGGGTCTTAGGGATGCTGGCATTCACACCATACATACTCATGTGGTCGCCATTATAGGTAGCCCATCCCAGAGCCAGCTCAGAGAGGTCGCCGGTACCAATCACCATACCGCCCATCTTGTTGGCAAGATCCATCAGAATCTGCGTACGCTCACGTGCCTGCGAATTCTCGTAGGTAACATCATGCACGTTGGCATCATGACCGATATCCTCGAAATGCTGGGTCACCGCCTTGGCAATGCTGATTTCACGGATGGTGATGCCCAGACTCTGCATCAGCGAGATGGCGTTGTTGTAGGTGCGGTCGGTGGTTCCGAAACCTGGCATAGTTACACCCACGATGCCTCGGCGGTCCATCTTCAGCTTATCGAATGCCTTCACGCAGACGAGCAGGGCAAGGGTGGAATCCAATCCGCCGCTGATACCCACCACTACCGTCTTGGCATGGGTGTGGACGATGCGCTTGGCAAGACCCATCAGCTGGATATTGAAGATCTCCTCGCAGGAGGCATCCATATCGCTGCTCGTAGGGATGAAAGGATGAGGATTCACCTCTCTCTCCAATACGAACTCGCGCTCGTTTTCGGTAGGATCGGCATCGATATTACGGATGTTGAACTGTCCGCCGAGAACCGAATATTTGATGTTGCGCTGGGCGTTGACATAGGTGGAATTGGTGCGACGTTCCGAACGGAGTTTCTCCACATCAACCTGTGCGATAACCATCTGAGGTTCAAGAGAGAAACGCTCACCTTGTGCAAGTAAAGCTCCATTCTCATAAGTCAGGGCATTTCCGCCATATACCACATCCTGTGTGCTCTCGCCAAAACCGCAGGAACTGTAGATGTAACCCGTCATGGTGCGGGCGCTCTGCTGACTCAGAAGACTTTTCAGATAATTGTGCTTTCCGATGAGTTCATCGCTCGCAGAAAGATTGAAGATGAGGTCGGCACCAGCCAGTGCCAGCTTGTTGCTAGGAGGAGCCGGAGCCCATACATCCTCGCATATCTCTACGCCAAACTGCACGCCGTCGTAGGTACGGAAGATCTGCACATCCGGAGTCAGCTTCACCTTGTGTCCGGCATAGCGGACCTCACAGTCGCGCAAGTCCTGTGCAGAGGCAAACCAGCGCTTCTCATAGAACTCGCTGTAGTTAGGGAGATAGGTCTTAGGCACGATACCCAAGATCTGTCCGTGCTGGATCACGATACCGCAATTCAGCAGCAGATCGCCAGCCACTACCGGAGCGCCGACAATGGAGATGATGTCGAGCTTGCGGGTGAAATCGAGCAGCATCATCACCGCCTGCTCTGATGATTCCAGCAGCATCTGCTGGCGGAAAAGGTCCTGACAGGAATAGCCTGTGATAGACAATTCCGGGAAGGTAATGATCTCTACGCCCTTGCCTTCAGCCTGGGCTATCAGATCTTCTATCTGTTGGGTGTTGAAGATTACATCGCCTACCTTGACGGCAGGGATGGCACTTGCCACCTTCATAAATCCGTACTTCATATTACTTTGAACTTGGAACTTTGAACTTGGAACTGTATGATTACTTTAAGTGATATAACTTGCTAAGCATATCATAAAGTTCAAAGTTCCAAGTTCAATGTTCAATGTTTATTTAATTGTTACCTGTGTGGCACCATATCCATACTCCTGGAAGGAAGCATCCTGATAGGTGCAGTTCTTATAGCGATAATTCAACTCATGGATGAGTGCCTGGCGCAATACGCCTTCTCCCTTTCCATGGATGAAGATGATCTTCTGTCCCTTGTTCTTCTTATTCTCCGCCATTGTCTTCTTGAAGATATCCATCTGATAATGAAGGATATCAGCAGAATTCATTCCAGCAGTTGTTTCAAGCACTTCATCTGCATGAAGATCGATAACGAGGGTGCCGTCATCCTTCTTGCTCTTCTTCTTGCTGGTGTTGGCAATCACCTTCTCATCCTTGTACATCTGCTCCTTCAATCGCTTGGAATCGATGACCAGCGGACGGGCTACCTCGTCGTTCTCCACGATGGTGAAGAGATAGGCTGGAGTCTCGAAGAAATCATTCTCCTCGAAGAGATGGAGCTTGTAGAACTTCACTGGGTCCAGGCGGAATTGAACGTCTGTAGCTGGCTTCAGCAGGAACGGCTTGTCTTTCTTGTAGGCAATCATCTGGATGGCGATGTGCTCCATCTCGTTCAGAGCCTCACGACCGAATTCCTCGATAAAGAGCTTGGTATTTGGCTCGATTTCGCCCTCCGCCTTCAGGGTCCACGCATTGCCCTCGGCTACGAGATAGGTGTAGCGCAGATAGTAGTTGCTGTCATTTACCATATACGATTCAAAGCGGGTGTTGGTCACGTCCTTGATGTCGATAGGCACGAAGGCGAGGTAAGCGCTGAGCTTGTTGCCGCCCGTACGCTCCTGAATCTGCTTCACGAAGGTAATCTCGCGGTCGGCAGCATCATACTCCTCTACGTTCATATCCACATCATTCTCGTGCTCGTTCAGGATAGCCTTGATGCTTCTGCTGTCCTGATGCAGTTCGGTGTTGGCATGCTCTTCAGCCTTCTGCTTGGCATCCATTTTGGCAGAGATCATCTTGCCCATGGCATAGTCGTCCTGCTCTACCACTACCACCTCGTTGATCGGCATCGGAATCTCGAAACCATCTTCATCCTCTACCAGCACGATATTCTTGCCCTGGAAGCCAGCCACCTTTCCGCCGCCTACTTCGCTCAGGAATCTTACTTTATCACCTTTCTTCATTTTTCTATTTATTTTTTTATTTTTATCTAATCATTTATCTATCCTTAACTCAAAATCTATTTTCCCTCAAGCGGAAACACTCTTTCTGAAATGAGGATACACTTTGCAAAGGTACAAAAGATATTGCAGAATATGGATGTTTTTAATATTTTTAATGCAAGTAAGAAAATAATCTTGATGAAAAGCACCGGGTTTGGGATATTTTTTATATCTTTGCAAGTAGATTGCATATAGATTGCATATAGTTAGTGTATCACTCTTAAACAATGATTGATTATGATTACATTTCCATGCGCCAAGATCAACCTTGGCTTAAATATAGTAAGCAAGCGCGCTGATGGTTACCACAACCTGGAAACCGTATTCTACCCTATCCCCCTGACTGATGCCTTGGAGATCAAGCTGATGGGAGATGAATTTCCAAGTGAGGTGCCTTGCGACCTGAAGATTACAGGCAATGCCGTGGATTGCGATGAGCAGAAGAATCTGGTGGTGAAGGCATATAATATGCTGGCTGCCGACTTCAAGATTCCTCGCATTCATACTCATCTCGTCAAGCGTATCCCGTCTCAGGCTGGAATGGGTGGCGGCTCTGCGGATGCTGCCTATATGATTCGTCTGCTCGATGAGCGTTTCCGCCTGAACATCGGTATTCCAGAAATGGAGCGATATGCTGCCAAGTTGGGTGCCGACTGTGCCTACTTCATCAGTGCGGATCCAGCCGATGGAGATACTGCCTGCTATGCTGAGGGTATCGGCGATGTACTGATGCCGGTAAGTGGTCCTGGTGAGAACATGAAGGGATATTACATCGTCATCGTGAAGCGTGATGACATCGCCGTAAGCACCAAGGATGCCTACGCTGCCATCACTCCTAAGAAGCCTGCGAAATGCTGCCGCGACTCATCAACAAGCGAAAGCTTCGCTTGATAGTCATCA
>URYG01000189.1 GCA_900551985.1 uncultured Prevotella sp.
AGCATGCTTTGCATTCGGTGTTGCACCGCAATGATGCCATAGCTCCAATATAAAGCTGACTACGCAGGTAAGCATCTCCGTTACGATTAATGTGCCCTTTGACATTGACTGACGTACCAGACTGTTGGTAAGTAGGTGACAGCCCTAAATATCGGGTAAGTTGCTTAGCATTATCAAAGTAGGTGAATCCGCCTGTGGCAATGATGAGTGCAGCTGCAAGGGTTGCTCCTATTCCTTTTATGGAAGTGAGTAAATCCATCTGCTTCTTGTATTCAATCTCTGCTAAGGAAGTTAGCTCTTCCTCCATTTCTTCGATTTGTTTCTCTAGAAACTTGATAGTCTTCTCCAAGACTTTCTTGCACTTGGAATCAATGAATGGCAGGATTTTAAGTGAACCTTCAAGGTTTCTGTTAGCGGTAAGCTGCTTCTTCAGTTGACGTAATACAGTACGCTTTTGCTTGAGTAACAAAAGGGAATCACTACGGAGCTTGAATGGTGCTGGTTGCATTCTCTCACCATACAAGGCAATGAGGCGGGCATCTATCTCGTCTGTCTTGACAACAGAGAGCATGACACGTGCAAAGTTCTTTATCTTCAGAGGATTCTCCATGCTGACAGTAAAGCCTGCCTTGGAGAGCAAATAGACAAGCAGCATACTGTAGTTGCCTGTTGCTTCCAACACACAATGGTTCTCTTCAGGAGAGATGGTTCGGATAAACTCTCGGATACCCTTTGTGGTATTCTTGAAAGTTTTGGTTTCACTGCTTTTGGCAGATGAATAAGCAACAACGAAGGTTGCTTTGCTGACGTCAATTCCTACGTAAGTCATAGTCATAATATTTATAATTAAACAAACATCGATACATCATGAGCTATCATTGCGAATACGGGGTCTATGCCCTTTGAACTATCCAGGTTCTGATGTAAGGGTGTGGGGACGGAACATATTCTACGGCTTGCAAAGCTAATGAAAACTCGGTCTTATTCCACACCCTGATGTTGAATTTCTATGCAAAGATAATAAAAAAAAGTAATATACAATGAGGATGGAAGCCACGGCGAGAAAGGACATCTGGAAACTGATGTCGAAAAGATGGAAGGGATTCAGAAACAGCATGATGACATAGGCTAGCGCCAGGGTGTTGAGCGAAAGGTCGGGGCGCAGGGCTAGCAGGCAGAAACTGTAGATGCTGAGCATGGAGGCTGATCTCACGGCACTAGGGGGTAAGCCGATAAAGACGACATACGCCCATACGGCAACGAGGGACAGGGCAATGGTGGGTCTGGAACGGCGCTTTCCGCCCAGAAGAATCACGAAGAGCTGGAAGATAATGCCTATGTGCAAGCCGCTTACTGCCAGGATATGGCTTGTGCCGGAAATGGAAAAGCTCTCCTTGGTTTCCCGGTCGAGTGAACCTTTATCGCCCATTGACATTGCTGAAATCACGGCGAAATCCTGTCCGTCGATATGATAAGCATGCAGTTGCTGTTCCATCTGCTGGCGGAAGGAACGGCTTGCCAGGATGGTGCGGTCGATGGGGGAGAGTGACTGGTAGTTTTCGATAGATGCGGGCGCTTTCGTCTTATCTATATGATGGGAGGTGATGAAACCGCCCAGACAGAACAGGCAGAGCGACAGAAGGAGGCTCTGAAGAAGGACCAGCTGCTTGATTTTCCTGAAGAAGAGCCGGGAAAGCTGACGGGATTCTACGAGCACATAGCTGCAGCCGGCTAAGGCTATGGCAATGATGGCTGCGATGAGCCAATAGCGCGTGGCGAAGTAATCATAGCCGTATCTGGCTGTGATGATGCTGAGTGATAGTATGATGCTGAAGAACATCAGCGGTGTGACTGGTAGTCTTTTGTTTCTGTCCATATTAGCTGTGTTTTCAGGTTTGCTTAAAAAGAAAAGCCCGACAAGAGGTTGGGATAGTCCAACTCTCTTATCGGGCTTCTCATATATATATAATAATGTATAAGTCTGCCGGAAAGCAGGAATACATCATTTCGGGAGATTACTCTCTCTTGAGATTACTTGCCGAATCCGAAGATACGCTTGATGAATTTCTTCACAGGATTATCGTTCTTCTGTGGATTGACAACAGGAGCATACTTGCGAGGACCTGAATTCTCGGCTCCCTTCTTCTGCTGGGTTGCACCCTGCTTCTTCTGCTGGTTCTGAGGAGCTGCGCCCTGTCGCTTCTGCTGGTTCTGCTGAGCGCCGCTCTGCTTCTTCTGGGCTACGCCTCTGCCTCGGCCATTGCTTCCAGGACGAACATTGTTCTCATTGCCTGGGCGCTGGTTGCCGTTAGCCTGCTGATTGCCCTGCTGGTTGCCGTTCTCATTGTTGCGCTGCTTATTGTTGTTGCGGCGCTTGTTGTTATTGCGGTTCTTCTGCTCGCCGTTGCGCTGCTCGTTGTTTCTCTGTTCAGCGTTTCTCTGCTCGCCGTTTTTCTGTTCATTGTTCTTGAACTCGCCATTCTTCTGTGCACCATTCTCTCCGTTGTTCTGAGGAGTCTTTTCCTGGCGCTCGTTTGGCTTGTTTGGCTTGCGCTTGTGCGAAGTCTGGTCGCGGTCTTTCTGTCGGCGGCTCTTGGCGCTGGTCTTGCTCTTGCCCTCGCCGTTGCTGTTATTATTGCTGCCGCGGTTGTTTCCGCCCTGCTTTCCGCCCTTGCCCTTTCTGCCGTTGTTGCGCTTTGAAGGCTTGTTGAGCTTGATGTATTCAGGGCCTTCGCCGCAACCTTCCGGCAGAGGCATCTTCTCTACCACCTTCTCCAGGAACTTCTCAATCTGCTGGAACCAGTACTGGTCTTCCTCATTGACGAAGGTGATGGCTCTACCATCGCGGTTGGCACGGGCTGTACGGCCGATGCGGTGAACATAATCCTCTGTATCGTGAGGAACATCATAATTGATGACCATCTCGATATCATCAATATCGATTCCACGAGCCACGATATCCGTAGCAACCAGCACGTCGAACTGACCGCTCTTGAACTTGAACATCACATCATCGCGCTCTGCCTGCTCCAGGTCGGAGTGCATTGCACCGCAGTTGATGCCGATCTGCTGAAGGGCAGCAGCCAACTGCTTCACCTTCATCTTGCTGCCGCTGAACACGATGACGCGCTTCATATCGCCAGCCTTGAAGATATCCTTGATGATGGTCATCTTCTGAGTCTCGTAACATACGTAAGCCTCCTGCTTGATCTTCTCGGCAGGCTTGCTTACGGCAAGCTTGATCTCTATAGGATTCTTGAGCAGAGTCTTGGCAAGTTCCTCAATCTTCTCAGGCATGGTGGCAGAGAACATGATGATCTGGCAGGTCTTTGGCAACTTGGAAGCGATGGTGTTGATATCTTCTGAGAAACCCATGTCGAGCATACGGTCGGCCTCATCGAGAATGAAGAAGCTTACCTTGCTCAGATCTACATTACCCAGGGAAATATGGGTGATGAGGCGGCCTGGAGTGGCGATGACTACATCAGCACCCATGCGGAGACTTTTCAGCTCCTGATCGTAGCGGTTGCCGTCGTTGCCACCATAAACAGCCACGCTGCTCACATCCTGCAGGTAGTAGCCGAAGCCCTGCATGGCCTGGTCTATCTGCTGGGCCAACTCGCGGGTTGGCGACATGATGACGCAGTTGATGGCGTCTTTCGGATAGCCGCCATCATCAAGCTTGCTCAATACTGGGAGCAGATAGGCTGCTGTCTTACCCGTTCCGGTCTGTGCCACGCCCAATACGTCGTGACCTTCCAATATCTCAGGAATACATTTTTCCTGTACAGGGGTGCAAGTGTCGAAGCGCATGTCGTATAATGCGTCGAGCACGTTGTCATTCAAATCTAATTCGTCGAAATACATTCTTTTCCTTTCTTTTGTTGACCATTGAGCCGGATGGATCTTCATCCGTTCCAAAGGTCAAGGTTCTTTGTTTCAATGTTTAATTACCTCGGTGCCTTGCGGTAGCAGAAGTAGGCAACGAAGGCGAAGATGATGTTTGGCAACCAGGCGGCAAGTGCCGGAGGGAAGTTTGCCTGGATGGCAAAGGTTGCCGATACAGTTTGCAGCATGATGTAGCCGAAGCTCAGTGCAAGACCGATTCCCAAAGATAAGCCCATTCCTCCCTTTCGCTTGCGCGATGAAAGCGACACTCCGATGATGGTGAGGATGAAGGAGGCAAACGAGGCGGCGATGCGCTTGTGGTATTCTACCTGATACTGCACCACATTGCCCGAACCGCGGTTGATCTGCTTGGAAATATACTCCTTCAGTTCCGGACTGGTGAAGGTTTCCTGCTGACCCTTGGAATAAACCAGGTCGGTAGGCTCCATCATGATCAGCGAATCCTTCTGCGCTCCGCTGGTGATGTGCTCCTTCATACCTTTCAGCTGGCGCACCTTCCAGTTGGTCAGCTTCCAGTGGTATTTGCTGTCGGAGATCGTATCATACTGAATCTCCATCGCCGTAAGGTGGCTTACGAGTTTCTTGTCCTGGAACTTGTCGAGACAGAATCCGTAACCTCGCTTCGAGTTGTTGTCGTAGTGCTGCATATAGGCAATCACGCCCTTATCTACCTGCAGCTGTACGTTTTCAGCAGAAGTATTCTTCTTCTTGTTCTTGTACATCGTCTCAAAGTTCTGGCGTACTACCGTGCCGTGAGGAATCACGTAGGCAGAGAGTACATAGCTCAAGGCTGAGAGCATGATGCAGGTGATGAGGTAAGGACGAAGGAGTCGCTTGAAGGAAACACCTGATGCCAGAATGGCGATGATTTCAGAGTTGCCTGCCAGCTTCGACGTGAAGAGGATGACCGCCACAAACACGAACAACGCACTGAAGAGGTTGGCGAAGTAAGGGATGAAGTTGGCATAATAATCGAAGATGATAGCCTTGGCTGGTGCATGATACTCCGTGAACTTCGCCAGGTTCTCATTGAAGTCGAACACGATGGAGATGGAGATGATCAGCGCAATCGAGAAGAAGTAGTAGCCTACGAACTTCTTGATAATGTACCAGTCTAACCGCTTGATGTATCTCAGTGGGTTGAGATACCTGAGCACCCTGAGGAATCGCAGCTTGTGCCCGATCCAGCCTAGAATGCGGGCTATGCGCTGCAAGATGGCAATGAGCCAGCCGAAGCGAGATTCGAAGGCTCTGCCCATCTTGAGTAGTCTGCGATGTTTTCTGATGTATTTATAATCTTTCATCATTTAATGTAAAATATGTATAGGAGCATCCTATAAAGTTCAAAGCTCAACGCTCAAGCTAGATTCGACGGCCGAGCTGATCGATGATAGAGCGTTTCCACTCTACGAAATCGCCCTGCTCGATATGATGGCGCGCATCTGTAACGAGACGGAGATAGAACGACAGGTTGTGGATGCTGGCAATCTGCATGGCAAGGAGCTCCTGGGCCTTGAAGAGATGGTGCAGGTAGGCCTTGGTGGTAATCTGGTCGATGTCGCAGCCGTCTGGATCTACCGGACTGAAATCCATCTCCCACTTCTTGTTGCGCATGTTCATCGTACCATTATAGGTAAAGAGCATCGCATTGCGGCCGTTGCGGGTCGGCATTACGCAGTCGAACATATCGACACCACGCTCTATGGCCTCGAGCAGGTTCTGGGGAGTTCCTACGCCCATCAGATAGCGAGGCTTGTCTTTTGGCAGAATCTCATTCACCACCTCGATCATCTCGTACATCACCTCGGTAGGCTCGCCTACGGCAAGACCGCCGATGGCATTTCCGTCGGCTCCCTTGTCGGCAATGTACTTGGCTGCTTCGCGGCGCAGCTCTGGGAAAGTACAGCCCTGGACGATAGGGAAGAGACTCTGCTGATAACCATAGAGAGGTTCTGTCTCGTCGAAGCGCTTGATGCATCGGTCGAGCCAGCGCTGGGTCATCTCCAGACTCTTCTTCGCATACATGAAGTCGCTCTGTCCGGGAGGACACTCATCGAAAGCCATCATGATGTCGGCACCGATGATGCGCTCTGTATCCATCACGTTCTCTGGAGTGAAGAAGTGCTTGCTGCCATCGATGTGCGAACGGAACTCGCAGCCCTCTTCTCTGAGCTTGCGGATTCCGGTAAGCGAGAATACCTGGAAGCCGCCACTGTCGGTGAGGATAGGACGGTCCCAGCCGTTGAACTTATGCAGTCCGCCATTC
>URYG01000190.1 GCA_900551985.1 uncultured Prevotella sp.
GATGATTTCGAACATTCCGGCAAACAGTCCGTCTACGGCGAGCGGCTGGGAGCAGATTTCGGGGGCCAGTGGTTCTACCATAACCGTGAAGGCTTCCGATGTAAACTGCACGAGAGAATTCATGGTAGAGGTATATAACAACAGCAGCATGAGCAAGGACAGTATGCTGGGCTTCGATTTTCAGACCGTCATCGATACAAGTGATCCTTACGAGATAGAACCTCATCCATCTCCTTCAGACGGAAGCATCGACGAGGATACTTCGGGTAACGGATCGGTGACCTATACTCCCAAGCTTGTGACCAGAGGCACGAACAACGTGGTGGATTCCAAGTTCTTCTTCACCCTGAAGTCACAGTCGGGCGTGGTTCTCAACACGGAAGCAAGCAGAAACAATACCAAGGCGCTCAGTTCCTTCACCGTGACAAGACAGGATTGCATCAACGGCGGATACAGCGATATTGGTCTCACAATTGATTCTGAGAAGTAATGACAAGAAAAACAATAACAATCAAATTCAACCGCATCGGTGTTGGCGTTTCCAACACCGATGTGGAATATGCAGACTCCACGAGCAGCAGTACTGCCCCTACGTCGGGCTGGCAGACCAATGCGCCTGCCTGGCAGAATGGTCACTATATCTGGACCCGCACCCATATCTACTATACGAATGGAAACGAGAAGCTGAGCGAGCCAGTCTGCCTGCCATCCGGGAAGGGCATCGCCAAGATTGAGGAATATTATTATCTATCCTCATCGGCAACCTCGCTCGCAGGAGGCTCATGGGTGAAGGATAAGGCGCCGACATGGAAGAACGGATATTATATCTGGACAAAATCCGTCATTACATACACCGATGGTACGAGTACTTCCACGTCACCGATATGCACGGCGGGAAACAAGGGAGACAAAGGAGACAAGGGTGATAAAGGCGAAAAGGGTGATAAAGGAGAAAAAGGCGACAAGGGCAACCAGGGCGAAAAAGGAAAGTATATGAGAGGTCCCCAGGACTGGGATTCGCTCTCTGACGGATTCACCTTTTATCCACTTGAGAACAATGAGGTCGCCTTCTTCGATGTTATCGAGTATAAAGGCAAATACTACGAGTGCAACAAGAAACACGCAAAGAATTCCTCTGTAACCCCGCTTGCCGACTATAAAGCGAATAATGGCAGCGGAAACTGGAAACTCAGTGTACAGTTCAGCATGGTGGCAGCCAAGGTTCTGTGGAGCTTGATAGGTCAGATAGATTTCTTCGGGTCGCAGAGAATTTCGGTCAGGAGCAGTACTACCAGCCAGAGGGTAGAGATAGAAGACGGACTCATCAAGATCTTCGGTACGGTGAACAATACCCAGCCGAATATCCAGTTCGGAGTCGATGAAACCGGAGCTTCTGTATTGTCTTATTACGACAACGATGGAAACTTCCTGTATAATCTCGGACCTTCCGGCCTGGATGCATCAGGTATGACTTCAGCTAAAATCGAACAGATTATGGTTGCCAAGGTTTCCGATGTTGCCGGTAAGACTGCATTTTCCACCTCGAAGCAATACGGAGACACATTTTATGAAGTCTGCAGTGATTACGTTGTGCAGAGAAATCTTTTCGGCACGAGCGCATCGGTAGAGAGTGGCGGAACTAGTCAGAGCGGATATCAGCCGGTAAAGAATAATTCGGCAGGAAGAACCTACCTGTATCGCTATACTGCAGCGAGAATCAACAACACCTATGCTGCCGATTCGGCTAGAGGATTGACCGCAGAGCTGGCTGGCAAGGCTAACGGCAAGTTTTTTACCAGTAATACGAAGCTGGCGGCCAACGGACAGCTGACCAATCTGGCAGACGGAGAATATATTTCGGAAGATCAGGGGGTTTTACTGAATCTGATTCAGTTTGATCCGGCAGATTCTCGACCTAAATACCGTCTCAGAATTCAGAAATATACCAAAGGCACGAGCTTCAGTAGATTCATCTACAGTCTCATTGAGAGCAAAGGAGATTCGATTATAATTTAGTTTTTAAACATAGAAAGAATTATGGAAGTAAAGACATTAAAAACGGTTAATGCCGTAACAACAGTTAACAGCAATCAGACATTCCCGATTGTTGACAGTAATGGTAACATCACCCGCATCACCCTCGATACGCTTCGCAAGGTGATTACCAACGGACTGGATCTCGATGCCATCGAGGATGGTATCTTCATCATGTATCACCGTACAGATGACAATTATCCACTGATGGTGAAACCGCATCAATGGCCATCTCTCGAAAAATCGGGAGAAATCGCAGACGGAGTGGTAATCTTCGAGGGTGGTCGCCATCTGGTTGTGGCTCCAACACAGGCAGATGCGCTGCCATGGTCAAGCGCAGCCGTACAGGCAGATTCACCAAACTACGGTAATGATGAAAATTATGCAGCAGAGGTTAGCGGAAACAACCGTCTCGCAGCCATACTCGACTTTAATGGTCGTCAGCATACAGATGCAGCCATCAAGGCATCATCCTCTGCGCACGTCACCAATACGGTTTCATACGCTCCAGGATACTGCAGGGCATACAGTCGTGCGAACAGTAAGGGTAAAGGATTGACGGCGGGTTATTGGTGGCTGCCATCTGTCGGCGAATTGCTGATGATGTACGCCAATAAGCTCAAGATCAACTATGCTCTGTCACTCATCAAGGGTGCGCAGCTCCTGGATAGCAGTTGGTACTGGTCCTCTACCGAGGGCAGTTCTGCGCACGCATGGCTTCTGGGCTTCGGCGACGGCTCCCTCACCTGGGGCGGTAAGGTTCAGGGTAAGGGTCACGTGCGTCCGGTTTCAGCATTTTTACGATAGTTAGTTGTTAATAGTTAATCGTCCTCGACCTTAAAGTCGAGGACACCCAAGAAAGGCAAATTTAAAATATCAATCAAGAGAGATATGGCAGCAACAAAGTTGGCAAGCAAGACGAGAATATATCTGGATACCAAGCAGATGCTTGATATCACGATTGGCGTGGTCAGGAATTTCCCGAAATCGCAACGTCCGATTTTCGGAGACAGACTCTGCAATATGCTGATTGACTGTCTGAATCATATCGCTAAAGCATACATGCTTGGCGATCTGAATGTCCGCATCGAACATCTCGCACAGCTGCAGACGAACCTTGAAGTCATATCAACCTTGATTGATATTGCAGGTGAACAGAGGTGGATAATGGGTACAAGCAGGCTGGCAAGCCTTCTCCGTTTACGTGAGAGCGTAGGCAAGCAATGCACAGCGTGGAAGGGATCACTCCTGAAAGCACAGGCTGCCGAAAGATGTTCCAGACAGCAGCCCGTAGCTTGAGCGGTCTGAGCCAGGGTCGGCGAGATAAGTCAAGCCGGGAGAGCATCCTTCCTTATTAAATGGGCCGCATCCTATCATACATAGTTAAGAACAAGAAATTTGCGGCGACAACCGAGAACAGTTCTGCGAACGCATGGAATCTGAACTTCGGCGACGGCAACCTCAACAACTGGAACGATAAGGTTCAGAATAAGGGTCACGTGCGTCCGGTTTCAGCACTAGATAAGGAAGATACACATATAATGACATAATAGAAATGATAGATTTCAGCATACTCTTAGAAGCATACTTCGACTGCCGCCGTCACAAGCGGAAAACAGTCGGCGCTACGGAATTCGAGATGAACTATATGAGCAACCTCGTTCAGTTGCTCGATGAAATCAATTCACGTCAATATAAGATTGGAAAATCTATCTGCTTTGTTGTCAAGTACCCTCGCTACAGAGAAGTGTTTGCCGGTCAGTTTCGTGACCGCATTATCCACCATTACATTGCACTGAGACTCGAACCTCTGTTCGAGTCTCAGTTTTCTGACCGTACATACAACTGCCGGAAAGGGAAGGGACAGCTGGCGGGAATCAGGCAGCTCCAGCAGGATATAAGAGAGGTGAGCGAGAATTACACGAAGGATGCCCACGTGATGGGAATAGACCTGAAGGGCTTCTTTATGAGCATACACAAGCCGCTCCTTGCCAAGATGATAGATGACTTCATCGTAGAGAATTACCATGGAGATGATAAGGAAGATCTGCGCTGGCTATGCAACATGGTGGTTATGCACCATCCTGAGAATGACTGCGAGAAGAAGAGCGCAGATTATCTCTGGGAGTATCTGCCTAAAGAGAAGTCATTGTTCACGAACGGTGAAGACAGAGGTGTAGCTATCGGCAACCTCTTCGCCCAGCTCTTTGCGAATTTCCTGCTATCAAAGCTCGACAGGAAGATAAACTACTACTGCAAGCATCATGTGAGATACGTAGATGATATGGTTCTTGTAGCAAGAAGGAAAGAGACGCTCCTTCGCCTGATGCCGATGATAAGGGAGACGCTTGCATCTTTAGGTCTTCGATTGAACGAGAAGAAGTTCTACTTCCAGCATTATACGAAGGGAGTGAGGTTTGTAGGAGCCATCATTAAGCGGGATAGGGTGTATAGCGTTAACCATACCGTCGATAATTACAGGAAGGCTGTTCGCAAGCTCAACGCCGCCGCAAAAGCCGGGAACATCGAAGCTATCAATCATGCCATCCAGTCGGTCAATTCATACCTGGGAATCTTCAGTCATTACAACGAATATGGCATGAAGAGAAAGATTATCAAGGAAGAGCTGGATAAGGAATCCTGGCAGTACTTCACGGTTAAGGGGCATTTTCAGTCTATTCACCTGAGGAAAAAGTTTAATATCGATATAAAATACAGAAAAATGGCAAATGAAATGATGAATCGCAGAATTGAAGAGAGAAAGGATGTTCCGAGTGAATGTGAAATCTCGGAAATGTTGGATAAAGGATACGAACTGGAAATATATTCCGCTCAAAACGGACGAATATGCATAGAAGGTTTTCCTCCATCCTGATGATATTTGTAGGAAAGTAGGATTGTAGGAGACAAAATCCCCTACAATCATTATGTTTAAAATACACCTTCATATCCAACAAGCGCAGCGTTTGCTTCCATGCACTCTTGTGGAGTATAGATGTTCGTAACCTTCACAGAAGAATGTCTAGCCTGATCTCTTACGGACAGAAGGTCCGTTTTTGCCTTGATCATGTTGGTGATACCCGTATCCTTAAGAGAATAGAGCTTATATACATCACTTAAATTTAAAGCCTTCTTTACGCTGTTAGTCCAGAATCTAGTGAACGATATAGCCTTTATTCTTTCTGGTCCTGGATGGAAGTCGTTACTGAATATATAGTAGTCAGGAGGTGTAGAGAAGATACCCAGCTCTCTCATCAGATCTATGACATGATTGGGGATAGTTATAACTGCATCATGACCGTTTTTCGTGTGTGATCCGCTTAGTGTTAGCGTTCTTTTATCTTCAGATAGATCTTTGATTTTCAGAAAACACATCTCTCCCGGACGGACGAACAGATAATGAATCATATAGCAGGCTAAGAGATAATGCTTGTTCTCTTTGTTGAGATACGATTTTATCTCTATTAGCACATCATTAGGTATCACGTCTCGGTTCTTGGGACCAAGCTTGGTTGAGGTATTCAGACCTAAAGTTGGGTTGCTAGTTAGATACCCTCTTGCGATGAGATAGCTTGAGAACGACTTAAGCCAGCCGATATAGTTATTCTTGGTTCTCAAGTTGTTGTTTCTATCGATAAGGATGTAGTCCAGGAAGTCGGAAATCAGCTTCTTGTTAAACTGATAGATATATGTAATATGCTGGTTCTTGTCTATCCACTTTCGCATGAAAGCAAGTTTGTGCTCGTAGTTGGACTTTGTACCCGCTGTGATACCACCTTCCTTGGTCATTTTTGAGAGATAGGTATTATACTTGTCACATACTTCATCAAACAATGCGTATTCCTCTGGGCGAGATTCCTCGATCCAAGGGTTCCAGCCTTCGAGGAGCTTCTGGGTGAGACGCTTAATAAGAGCTTCGCCATAAATTCTTTGATTTCGCTTGCCTTTAATGTGCCCGAGCATGATCTTCTTCAGACGCATGCGACTGCAGCTAGGGTCATAAGCTTTAAAGGAAACATAACATTCGGATGCCTGGTGCAGAACAGGCGGAGTCCATCCAATAATCTCCTGGATAGGCTGATTTTCGAGATGAGATAATTTTTTTTTGGTCATTT
>URYG01000191.1 GCA_900551985.1 uncultured Prevotella sp.
ACGAGTCCCTCAACTGGACCTTTGTCCCTGGGAGTGCGAACCCTGCAGGTTTGGAGGGAGGTATCGTAGTAGGCGGCCCATTCCACAGCTGCATCATTGAACGCCGGCTCGTAGCGGTCGTATTTCTTCACCCACTGCTTCATGTTGTCACTCTTGGCTATGCGAGTTGTTCCGCCGAAGTAAGAGAAGGCATCGGATATGCCGCCGAAGAAGTTCTCCATGGAAGCGTTGTACATAGCCTTGGCAAATCCCAAGCCGCTGTATGGAAGGATACAGACCAAGACGACAACCTTGGTTAGCTCACCTGTCTTCGGGTCGGTAAGCCACAGGGCATCGCCGGCGAAGTCAATCTGCATCTCTTCCCCAGAAATATAGGTGTTGTGGAAGCTGAGGTTGTGTGAGTACTGATACTCACGGATTGACTTCTTGAACTGGGTGTATCCATATCCGTCGGGATGCTCCTTCTTGTATGACTCGTGCAGGGCTTGAATGGTGAGGTAGCGGTTATGCGACAAGTCTGATACATATTCAGGCAACAGCCCGTCCAGCACCTGACGTTGGGAGGATGGGGCTGTTGTGGGTTTGGACAACTGGAGGAAAGATTCTATTTCCCCGTCACTCATGCGGCCTATCACGCCATAGGATAAACCTTGGGAATCCGCCAAGGTCTTGTACCGGTTCAGTACACCACGTCCCATGTGTAGTTGCTCGCAAATAGTGCGCTGCGGTATTTTTGCCGCTAGCATTTGAAATGAACGTTTTAATTTGCTCATGTTTACATTACTTTGTGCCATATCTATACAGGATTTAAAAATCTACTGCAAAGATAGGCGGTTATTATTATACATGAGCAGAACTTAACATCTTTTTGGTACCGATTGGTGCGCTATGATGGTACCGATTCAAGTGATACGATGGTACCGAATGCAGTGCTATGATGGTACCGATTCATGCGCTATAGTGGTACCGATTCGCCGATACTGTCAAATCAAAGGGATATGACTTTTTTTGTTTCTTACAGATTATTCGAAAGCCCCAGCAAAGCCAAGGCTGCCTCATTATATTCATTGATGACATCGGCATGCTTCATACCCATGTCTATTGCCTCCTGCAAGGCATTGGCATACTCCACATAGCTGATTTCGCCACTCTCATACTCGGCAGTACTGAGACGAACGATATCTTTTGCCTTCGAAATGTTCTCCCCGCTATAATAAATCATGCGCTTGGCTGCATTCTGGAAACGGTTATAGCCCAGGCGATAATCACGCTCCTTCTCCCTTCTCTCCTGCTGCATCTCCAGTTCAGCCACCTCACGATCCTTCTTGGCAGCCTTCACCTTTGCCTTGGTAGCGCCGTAGAAGAGAGGCACGCCTACTCCAATCTCAAAGCCGAAGAAGTTACCCTCGGTAAAGCGCTGACGGTCGATGTGGTAAGGATCCCAACTGGAAATGAGAGCCTGGGTGCGGAGCGTAAGCGAAAGAGATGGCGCATAACCAGTCTTGGCGCACTTCACCTCCTTATCGAGAGCCTTCAGACGGTCTTGCTGATACTGCGCATCAGCAGTCTGCTGATAGTTGAAGGTTCCCCTGACAGGAGATTCCAACGCAATGAGGTGAGATTCGGCAGGCAAAACAGGCTGGTCGGTATTCAATAATGCCATCAGTTCCAACTGCTTGTTCTCTGCCTCACTCTTCACATTTACCATCTCTAAATGGTTTTCATCACACAAGCGCTCGGCTGTAAGGAACTCCAACTGTCTGGCTTCGCCTGCCTTATAACGCTTCTCGGCTACATCGCAATAACGGTCGAGGATAGAATCCTGGCGCTGAAGGATGCTCAGACGATGGGTCTGATAGAGCATCGCATAATAGGCAGAAGCGATTTCAAGCTTAATCTGCTGATTAGTTACACCCAGACGGCTTTTCTCTGCCTGTGTTTCAGCCTTAAGCTGACCACGGCGGGCGGTATAAACCGTTGGAAATTCGATGCCCTGCGTAAATGCAAGGGCATTATCGGTATCACCACTTGAAGCCGGATTCTGTCCGAAAGCAATCTCCGTCTTGTCCACATCCCATGCTGTTCCTTCCATTACCTTGGCACGTTCTATAGATTTTCTTCCTGCCTGCATCGTCAGGTTCTGCTTATCTGCCAGCTGGAAACACTGATCCAAAGTCATCTTCGTGCCAGGAATAGTGGCATCGAAGAGATGGGCTTTAGCCTCTGTTGGGACCAGCAGCATCAAAACTGCTGCCAGCCTTAAGAGAGTTTTCTTTTTACTCTTGTTCATTCCTAATCCTAAATGTTTTATATTATCTTCATATATAACTACTTCTTGGTAAAAGTCTTGTAGATGGCTGGCAATACCAGCAAGGTGAGCAGCGTACTGGTTATCAGACCACCTATCACCACCGTAGCCAGTGGGCGCTGTACCTCAGCTCCATCACCCTGGGAAAGTGCCATTGGCAGGAAACCCATAGAGGCAACAAGTGCCGTCATCAATACAGGACGCAAGCGAACCATACAGCTCTCGATGATGCGATGATGAATAACTTCTGTAACGCCTATGGATGATGACAGATTGTCAGCAGTCTTTTCTTCACGCTGCATCTGGTTCATCTGGCCGATAAGTACGATACCATTGAGCACCGCTACACCAAAGAGGGCTATGAAGCCGACACCAGCCGAAATACTGAAAGGCATACCTCTGAGCCACAAAGCCCAGACTCCTCCGATGGCTGCCAGCGGAATGGCAGAGAAGACGAAGAGCGACTCACGTACATTCTTCACCGTAGCATAGAGCAACAGCAGGATAATGACCAGCGCTATCGGTATCACTACCATAAGTCGATTGGTTGCACTCTGCAGGTTCTCAAATTCACCACCATAATTATAATAGTAGCCATCCGGCAACTTCAGCTTCTCATCGAGAATCTCCTGGATGTCCTCCACGGTACTCTGCACATCCCTGCCCTTCACGTTGAATCCAACATAGATGCGGCGGGCACCATCTTCATGAGAAACCTGAGCCGGCGCTGGTGAATAATCAATATCTGCTACCTGGGACAACGGGATGTTGGTGCCATCCTTCAGCGGAATGCTCAACTGTTCGAGCTGCTCCACATTGCGCTGCGAAGGGTCCATGCGGAGCACGATGTCAAACTTCTTGTCGCCTTCATACAGAGAACCAGCCACGGCTCCGGCAAAGGTGGTTTCCAATATCTCACTGATATCATCCACGCTAACCCCGTAGGCCGCCATCTTCTCATGGTTGTATTTTACCTGGATCTGAGGCAGGCCGGCAACTTCCTCAACAAAGATGCCACTCACCCCCGGCACTCCTTCTATCATCTTCTTCACCTTTCCCGCCTGCTGGGTAAGCACATCGAGGTCTTCGCCGAAAATCTTGATCGCCACATCCTGCTTGATACCTGTCAGCAACTCATTGTTGCGCATCTGTATGGGTTGAGAAATCTCAGCTTCCAATCCAGGTATGGCGCTTAGGGTTTCCTCCATCTTCTCCATAAGTTCCGGAGTAGTCTTGGCAGAGGTCCATTCGGCCTTCGGTTTCAGTGCGATCATGATGTCGGCACGTTCTACCGGCATCGGGTCTGTAGGAATCTCAGCACTACCTATGCGGCTCACCACCTGCTTGATCTCAGGATATTCCTTCTTGAGCAACTTTTCAGCCTTGGTACAACTCTCCACCATCTGCGACAATGAAGTTCCCTGCGACATACTCATCTCCACGGCAAAGTCTCCTTCTTCCAAACTTGGGATGAATTCGCCTCCCAGATATTTGAAGCCCACGACACTGACGCAGAAAAGAGCCACAGCGCCAGTGATGACATCCTTGTTACGTGCCAATACCCAATCAAGAACCGGACGGTACCATGCCTGCAATTTCTCTATCACGCGGTCAGAGAATGTCTTTCGGGTATGTACCGTCCGACTTAACATCAGTGAACTTGCCATCGGCACATAGGTAAGCGAGAGAATGAAGGCTCCCAGAATGGCAAAGAATACCGTAAGCGCCATCGGACGGAACATCTTTCCTTCGATTCCTACCAGTGTCATCAGCGGAATATATACAATCATAATGATGATTTCACCGAACGCTGCACTCTGACGGATTCGGGAAGCAGAGAAATGAACTTCCTCATCCATCTGTTTCTGGGTCAGGGCAAATGGAGTTGCTGCTCCGCCATTCTGACATTGAGCAAGATAAACGGCACGAACTTCCGGCTGCGAGAAATGACCGGTATTGATATGTGTCACCACAGCTTCAACAATGATGACTGCCGAATCCACTATCATACCAAAGTCGATGGCTCCCAGCGACATCAGGTTTCCGTCGATGCCAAAGGTCTTCATCATACCGAAGGCAAAGAGCATACTCAGTGGGATGACACTTGCTACAACCAGTCCGGCTCGCCAGTTACCCAGGAAGATAACGAGTACGAAGATAACGATAAGTCCGCCTTCAATCAGGTTGCGGGCGATGGTGCCTTCTACTCGATCCACCAGGTTGGTACGATCGATAAACGGTTCGATAACCACTCCTTCCGGTAGTGATTTCTGAATCTGGCTGATTCGTTCCTTCACGTTCTTGATAACCTCCTGGAAGTTCTCTCCTTTCAGCATGATGGCAATACCTGCCACCACTTCGCCTTCACCATTACGGGTTACTGCACCAAAACGAGTAGCATGTCCCAACTGAACTTTCGCCACATCGCTCACCTTGATAGGAGTTCCATTCACCGTCTTCACCGTGATGTTACCCACATCTTCCAGACTCTTTACCACACCGATTCCTCGGATGTAGTACTGGTTGGAGTTCTGCTCGATATAGCTACCTCCAGTATTGGCATTATTGCGCTGCAGAGCATCAAAGATTTCACTTACAGAGATACCATTGGCATTCAGCTGGTCGGTATTGATGGCAACTTCATACTGTTTGACATAGCCACCCCAACCACTCACTTCAGCTACACCTGGAGTTCCGGATAGCTGCTTTCGTACTATCCAATCCTGCAGGGTACGGAGCTCGGTAAGTGAATACTTGTCTTCATATCCTTTCTTGGCACGTACCGTATAATGGTAGATTTCGCCCAAGCCTGTGGCAATAGGTCCCATCTCAGTCTCGGTGTTCTTAGGCAGTTCCTTCTCCAACTGCTCTACGACCTGACTCACTTGGGAACGAGCCCAATAGATATCCGCATTGTCATCGAAGACAAGCGTAATGACAGAGAGTCCGCTTCTGGAGATACTTCTGCGCTCCTGAATTCGAGGAATATTGGCGAGTGCCATCTCTACAGGAGTCGTTACATACAGTTCCACCTCCTGTGCTCCCAGCGAAGGAGCCTGTGTGATGACCTGCACCTGATTGTCTGTAATATCCGGGGTGGAATCGAAAGGAAGATGCACCAGCGACCATACACCCCATATCGCCAGGGCTATAGAGAGCACTCCAATCACCAGTTTATGGCGAATGGAATAAGTAATAAGTTTCTGAAACATAAGCTTTAATCTAAAAATGATTCATTTAAAACTTTCATCTGTCAGCTAAAGCTTAATGCGCATGTTCGCCATGTTCGCCCGTAAGCGAAGCCAGATAATAAGCGTTCTCGGTTACTATCTTCTTGCCGTCAGCGCTGTCCTTACCTCTGAGAAGATGGTCGCAAAGCTTCACCTCCGTATATTTACCATCAGAAACACCTGTGGTTACCTCATGACGGGAGAAGCTATAGTTACCCTTGCTGGGAGCTCCATTGAGGGCGAAGACATACTGCTTTCCATCGGTGTTCACTATCGCCTGGGAAGGCAGAGCCAGGCACTGCTGACTGCCTGTAGCTATCTTTCCGCTTACATACATGCCTGCAAAAAGCTTTCCGCCATGAGTATTGGCAGAAGAAGAATGCAGATAGCTCTTCACGCTTGCAGCATCCAACTTTACTTGAACAGCAACGGCTTTCGAATTATCGTTAAAGTATTGGTTCATGCCATATACCGTGCCTGAAAGTTTTACGCCAGGCTGATTGGTCAGGTTTATGGTCACCCGATTGCCCACCTTGACCTTCGCCAAATCCTTTTCGAAGACATTGAGGTCGCATTCCAACGCC
>URYG01000192.1 GCA_900551985.1 uncultured Prevotella sp.
AGCAGAGTTTTATATCTGCAAAAGCCCTATTTGGCAGGGGGTGGGAAACTTTAGTTATTATTATATATGAGTGGGGTGAAGTATACATTTTGGGCTGTTAACTGTTAACTCTGTTAACCCCCATCAGAAAAAAACAGCCTCTCAATCGCTCGTTCTTAAGCAGATTAAGTGTCTTATTTTGAGGCAAGCAAGAGTCATCAATGATGACTGGAAGGAGGCTTAAATGAAGCCTTGCAGTGGCTATAAATTGAGCTTTTGCGAAACGATGAGTTAGTCTTTTTGATTAATTTTACAAGGCAATCCCTATAGCAATGGTTTATCATCGCTATAGGGATTGTTTTTGTTGTATAGCCAAGCCATTATAAAGGCGATTTCATCTCGTGAGCAAGGGAATACTTATGATAGAGTTGCTGGTCGATGCTCTCTATTGATTAGCCCCTAATTGCTGGAGATTGTTGATGAAAGTATTGACACTTACCGCTCCTTCTATGGGGGAATTCTCAAATACCATAAAATAGTAGAATTTAGCTCCTGCCAACTTAGACCATGTATCTCCACAAACCAACTTGTTCTTGCTATCAGAACCATCAAGATAATTGCCCTTGGTCTCTAACATGACTGTGATGCCATTGTTGAGAATAATGATAAAATCAGGATAAGCATTGATAAAACCATTGATGCAGAAACCTTTCCCTCTTTCTTGATTGCGATGCCAGCATTTTACGCAGTCAAGGCTGATTACCTGCTCAATGACTGTTCTCTCAAACCCATTGAAGCCTTCTTCCTCTTGATACATCTTCTTCTCAATGGCTGGTGCCTTGTCTTTGCTCAATATAATATCGTTAGGGAGATGTTCTGTGGGTTGCAAAGAGATTTGCCCGGAGCGTATCTTGTCCTCGAATTGTCTCTTGGCATAGGATATTTTGAGAGCCTTGACTTTGCTCTTGACCGACTGCACGGTCTCATTCAAGTTCTTTCCTAACATTTGGAGGTGAGACAAGTCGTAATCTTGAAGCACGTTTGTAATGTAGGTATGCAATTCGCCGTCAGATATGCTGTTGTCTTGTGTTATATCGTCTCTGATGGACTTAGACAACTGAACGATAATGCTATTCTTATCTTGGATGTTGCCATAGAAGTTTTCTAATTCGAAGGCCTCTTTCTCCTTGACTGCAAAAGCGGTGACGTCATTCTCGTTGTTCTTGTCAATGTCAATCCTTCTGATGTTGGAAGTGTTATAGTTGAATTCGATGTGACGGTCTTCTGCCGAGAGATTGAAGCCTTCGAGTAATACTTCTGGAGTAACGAGAATCTTGGTGCTGCTTGTACCGAATATCCCATAGTCTTTTTCGGTATTGACATAGAACTTGGGCAATAAGATACTCTCTGCTAAATCTTCGTAGCATTTTCTGATAGGGTATATGTTTGTCTTTTGCATGATTTCTTCGCTTATTCCACTATTGGTGGATTCCTTCACTTGCCGTTCGTAAGTTCGGCTCATTTCCTCCGCCTGTTTCATGAGCGAAATGGTGACGGAGTCTTCTTGTATCGCTTTTTGTTGTGAGGTAGAAGGCATGATGATGTCTTCTGCTTTAAAGTTCCATTCGGATTGCTCTTCTTGGGAGGTCTCGTCATTCTTGGGATCGTTAACACAGCCAAGTTTTAGAGCTTCGTCGTTTCTGAAGTTTAGCATAGGCTCATTTGGAGTATCCGTCTTGTTTGTCGTCGTGTCGTTTGCGATATAGTCACGACGGCTGTACCCCGACATTCTCAGGCTTTCCACTACATTGTCGATGGTGGTGTGGAAGTTGGTGGATGATGTGAGTACATACGACATGTTGAGCAAGGCGCTGCCATGCTGTCTCGTGTAAGGCTGGCGCAAGACACGGCCTAATATTTGTTCCACGTCAATCTTGGAAGAGCGATTGGCTACCGATGCCAAGATGTAGGCGAACGGACAATCCCATCCTTCTTTCAAGGCGTTGACTGTGATGATGTATCTCACAGGACATTCTCGGCTCATCAAGTCGATGCCTTTCAGCTCATTTTGATTGGCTGTCTTTATCTTGATTTCTTCATTTGGGATTCCTGCTTTCACGAGTTTAGCCTTGATGTTGGAGAAGGTTACGCTGTCTTCGTCATTCTTGGGTTGTGCTTGGAAAAGGACGATAGGACGAATATAGTCGCCGCCATTCGTCTCTTCGCTCTTGGCTTTGTCTTCCAAGTTCTTTCTGAGGGCTATGGCGCTATTGATTACATCAATATGATTCTGGTAGTTGCTCACCATGACAGGGAGTTTGACCATGTTTTCTCTTTTCAGGCTTGTTGGGTCAACAAAACTGATGATGTTGCTCTTGTTGCGTGGAGTGGCTGTCAGGTTGAGCACGAAGCAAGGGTTGATGTTGGTAAGCGTATCGATGCGCAGGTCACCCTCGAAGTTATGGCTCTCGTCGATAATCGTGACGGGATTGAGATGGGCGATGACTTGAATGAGTGAGGTCTCGTCGGCACCTTCGATATGTTTCTCGTTAGGAGAGTAGGTCTTGGCAAACTCGGCAAGATTCTCATTCTCGTTATACACTAATCGCTTGTCTGTGGCTTTCGTGGCAAATGATTGGATGCTCAATACGAAAATACTCAGTTGCTCTTTTATGATAGTTGGGTTGAAGTTTTGGCCGAATAGAAGGGCTTGCTTGTCATACACTTCAACTCTTCCATTGAAGAGCGTATCAATTCTTTGACGATAAGGATGTTGTGGATTCTTTAGATTCTCGTATGTCTGTTTGAGTATTGTGTCTGATGGTACAAACCATGCTACGACTTTAGTCCTATTCACAGGCATTGCGTCGAAGATAGTGCGTATGGCATTGCAGGCGATAAAAGTCTTACCTCCTGCGGTAGGTACTTTTATCGTCATGTTTGGAGCTCCATTCATGGTGTCGCAATAGGGATGAAAGGTCTCTTCACCTTGATGGAGGGTAATGCCCTTTTGCTTCCAATAGGTAGAGAAAGCCTTGTGGTTACTTTCTTGCTCCTTTAGGATAGCTATGTATTGTGCAAGGTCGTTGAGGACTGCTTGCTGATATTGTTTTAATTCCATAATCTAAAATCGTTTAATGTCACGTGGTATCTTCTTGAACTTGATGTGATGCTCAGTCATGAACTTCTCATCGAGCAAACAACGGTCGGCGTAGATGATGTACATCTCGTGCTTGCTTTTTACGATGTTTGCCAATGTTGCGTAGCTTAGTGTTGTTGCCTTGTCTGTTTGATAATAGAAGTAATAGCCTGCTCGGTTGCACTCGTCGAGTAGGAATTCTTCGTCCTTGTCTTGTTGGCGTAAGAGAGGCTGTTTGGTCTCGGCATAGTATATGTATTCTCTTATCTTGTCTATGCCGACCTCCTCGTTCAAGTTGCCATCTTCGTTGAAGAGTGGGGCACCTAATTCGTAATAGTCGAATGCACCGCCTAAGCCTTCCATTTTGTCATCATACATTTTCGTGCCGATTACTTTCAGGCAGTTGTCTGCAATCTTTGGCTTGCTAATCTTGCTATATTCGTTGACCTTTTCAATAGAGATGCTTTCGGCTTCTTTCAAAAACTCTTCGGCATTGAGGATGTTCTTGGCTGTCAGTTTCTTGCAGTAAATTTCCTCTTCTTTCTTGCCCTTGAAGGGATAGCCTGAAATAGCACGGCGCATACGCTCGGCGGTAACCGTTTCGGCATAGTTCATGATGTCAATCATGATAAACTTTCTTTTGGTGCCATTCTTTTTGTTTAGTTCCAAAATCGAGTGTCCTGTAGAACCACTACCCATAAAACAGTCAAGAATGATATCGCCTTCTTTTGTACAATGTGACAGTATATACTCTATAATACCTAATGGTTTTACAGTGTCAAATCCGTGATGTAAACCAAGAATTGCATTAAGTTGCTTTTTCCCACCTTCAGCAGTTCCACTTATATTTTGAGGAACAAAACAGTAGAAAGGTGCAGTTTCCTCTTTTTCTTCGTTTTTATAATATTTTAGCATTGGCTCTCCTGTCTCAAAGGTTATGCGATTGGTTTCGTATAACTTTTTAACAGTTTCTTCACCAGCTTGCCATCGCTTTTCTATCGGTGGAGTATAACCTCCAATAGAAAAGCGCATCGTGTTTCTTTGACTTTCTCCTCTATTTGATTTTAATATAGTCTGGAGTCTGTATTCTCCATCTTTATCAATATGGGGATAGTTTCTGTCTTTGCCAGAATAGACGATATTGTATGATACTTTTTCTCTATTATGGTATTCAATAATATATTCTGCATCATTTTGAGGCTTAAATTTAGCCTCTCCTGTATTAGAAGGTTTAGAACGACTTTTCCAAACAAATATTGCTTGTTGGTTGTATGTGCCAAATATTTCGTTCATTAATTGGAGAAGATTAGAAAGTTCGTCATCACCAATAGATATAAAGATTGTACCATCCTCGCTTAATAACTTCTTCATCAATACGAGACGAGGATACATCATGCAGAGCCACTTGTCGTGTCGACTCAAGTCTTCTCCTTCTTTGCCCACTACTTCTCCAAGCCATTTCTTGATATGAGGGTCGTTAACATTGTCGTTATAAACCCAATTCTCGTTACCTGTGTTGTAAGGAGGGTCTATATAGATGCATTTGATTCTTCCCTCATACATGGGCATGAGAGATTTGAGTGCCAACAGATTATCTCCATGGATAATCATGTTGCCACTATGGGTTGGTTCTGTTGTCTGCCCTTTTTCGGCAGAATAACCGTATTGATGTTCCAATACATGGTAGGGTACATCATTATGATGCCCCACCACTTTATCTTTTCCTATCCAATTAAGTGTTGGCATAATGTGCTATAGCTAAAAGGAGCGTAGAACTATCTTATCAGAGAAAACGGGCTGTAAACGAACAAATGCCTGAAGATGGAGCATAAAAGAAGCGTGAGCTTCCCTTATCTACATCCTTAGGCATTTGGCGTGGCCCGTAAAACCGAGATAAGTTCCGCCCACGCTATAGCATGGGCGCTTACGAACTTATTCTACTCAGTTTTACATCTTATCTATCGCCAAATTTCAAGGATGTTCCGAATAAATAGTAAACGCGTAATTATTATTACTTCAATATGTTATATGTCAATGTTTCTTTGTTTCTGTCTGTTTCTTATTTTATTGCTTTTAAATTGTTATACATATTTTTTGTCTGTCAAGGAGAATACACTGTTGTGTTATGCTCCCTTTTCATGTGCATAATTAGCATAGTTACCCAAGATTTGTTCGATATGGATAACTTCTGGGCATGAATCCCATGTGAAGCCACCTCCTATTAGATACCAGTTGCTTCTTTCTTTAACAGGCACTTTCTTCATGCTTGGAAAAGCAGAAATAGGCATCGTTATAGAACGACCGTCTTGCAGGGTAACTTCAAACTTACCTCTCTTTGGGAAAGATACAGCCTTGATTTTAGGCTTCACATTCCAATAACCTTCATTCTGATACATATTCTTACTTTTTTATTTTACTCTTTCATACCCTTCGTAATAGTACGACAGCTCGATGCCCTTGAAGATGACTTCTCGGTTACGTGATTTCATCTTGTAAGACGCCTTATTACGAACCAACTGCAAAAATACAAACTTTTTTCTAAACTCTCGCATAAATGAGGGAAATATTTTCATTTATCATTCGTTTTAAGTAATAAGTCCATTTAGTACGTATTATCCATATAAGCGATAGACACTCCCAATAGTGTCACCTTTTAGTCCCTACTAGCGATTGAGCCGCACTTATCCTAACTTGATGACCCAGGAGGGCATTGGAGGCAATGAGGAGATGCCTGCAGCTGATCACAACTACAATGATGATCCATCTTTGCAGACTCGCACCAAGGTTTCTTCTACTGTGGTGAATGTCAAGGCGGGCAAGCAGCTGAAGCTTCATCTGCAGGCTTCGGGAGGTGCAGCCCTGAGATTTGTTCCACTACAATAAAATAGAATCAGATAATGGCGTTTGGTTACTATATCCTGCCACAGGATATAAAAAATGTTATAATATGGCGGCTTTCATACCCATGAAAGCC
>URYG01000193.1 GCA_900551985.1 uncultured Prevotella sp.
GTTAGGTGCAAATCTGCTTAGCATTTTTGTACCAAGTTATTTTTTAACTGTTACTAAGTTTACTTACGCATCTTCTGGCTCTGATTACTGTAAGTTCTATGAGGGCTTCTATATTGATGGCCGTAACGACTTCACCATTACCAATGTGCTTACCAAGCTGATGTTGGGTAAGAAAGATGATTTGAATGGTAAGAGCCATCCTTGGGAGGGTACTGTAGATCCACGTATCTCTATCTATACCAACAAGAATGCTCAGGGTACATACGATGGTATTCCATACGCTTGTCCTACTGGTATTCAGGATAAGTTCCGTTCTACATCTCCTAACTGGTCAAGCGGTCAGCCTTTGGTATTGACCAAGACTTACGCTGTGCCATTGATGACTTACGCTGAGTTGAAGTTCATCCTCTGCGAGTACAATGGCTATGATGCTGAGGATTACAAGGAAGGTGTGAAGGCGTCTATCGAATATTGGTATGATTTGGCTGGTCAGTCAATCTCTGATGCTGATTTGAATGCTTATGTTGATGCCGTATCTACAAAGGTTGATGCAGAAGCATGTGCTGTACAGAAGTACATCGACCTCTTTACAAATGGTACTGAGGCTTGGACTGAGGTTCGTCGTACGGGTTATCCAAGCCAGTTGCTTCGTCCAGGTGAAATCACAGCCGTTTATAATGGCAACAATGTGAAGTTCGAACCATTGAGCGAAGTGAAGGGCATGATTATTTCCCGTGTGAAGTATCCTACCAATGAGAGTACACTGAATGGTACCAACTGGAATGAGGCTGTGAAGAAGTTGACTGACGGAACAAACAACTATTATAGTAAGATGTTCTGGGATGTACGCACTTCTGCATACGATCATCCGGCAAATAAATAACGATTATCCTGAAAAATAAGTAGGGATTATCTGGCAAATACGTAAGTATTTAGGTAATGATAATAAAGATATAAGGCAAAGTGATTTGCCTCGTTGTTGACTTAGTCAACACTTATATCTCTCTCGTCTTGGGGACTGGCAGTGGCCGGTCCCCTTTTTTTTATAAACAACAAAACATATACGTATTATGCCAAGAAACAACAAAACATCAGAGTCTTTATTCCAGTTTATGAACCTCCTCATCGCCCTGTTGCAGAAAAACGGGCAATACCGCACCTCGCTGCATTACAGAGCAACCCTCAACAGCTTTAAACGATACCGGGACAACAAGGACATCGCCCTGAGTGAGATAGATGCAGAAGTGATGCACTCGTATGAGGCATACCTGCATCATACGGCAAAGGTATGCAGAAACACCAGTTCCTTCTACCTCCGCATCCTCCGTGCTACCTACAACAAAGCCGTGGCGAAGGGACTGACACCACAGCAGTATCCATTCACAGATACCTATACCGGTATTGCCCAAACCCGCAAGAGAGCCATTCCTACAGAATCTGTCAGCCAGATCAAGCGTCTGGAGTCGGTCAAGGATCTCACTCCCAAGGAAGAGATGGCAAGAGATACCTTCCTGATGAGTTTCTATCTGCGTGGTATCTCTTTCATTGACCTGGCTCACCTCCGCAAATCCGACCTTAGGGACGGTTATCTTCATTACACCCGAAGCAAGACCAGGCAGCGCCTCACCATCCGATGGGAGAAGGAGATGCAGGAGTTGTTGGAAAAGTATCAGGCGCAGACCGCCTCCTCACCTTATCTCTTCCCCTTCCTAGTTGATGATGGAAATAAGAGTCAGGATAAAACTATTGACAAAATGAAAGACAATGTACGTCTATATCGAAATGCCGAAGCCCGTATCTCCTACCACCTCAGGAAGTTAGGGACTAAGATCGGTATCAAGGGCAAACTCACCCTCTATGTCGCCCGCCATTCCTGGGCAACGGCAGCAAGAGACAACCATATCTCTATCTCCGTCATCAGCGAGGCTTTGGGACATCATTCCGTAACCACCACACAGATCTATCTCCGCTCCATCAAAAGCTCAGAAGTGGATGATGCCAATGCCAGGATACTGGCTGTTTTATAAGCCGCAAAAAGAATAAAAGAGGGTTTTTGAAAAATGAACCAAAATGAACCAATTTTTCTGAATCTTTACATAAGAGACACAGAATCTCCCTGCAAAAATACGAATATTGTTGCAAACTAGCAAATTATGTGTGTTAAAAATTTAATATCATTCTACGAAAATCAACATTTTTTTAGAATTCTTATCTTACGCAATTTTCTAAGTCGTTGATTGAAAGAATGTTTTCTGTATTTCTGTGTCTCTTATGTAGAGATTCAGATGATCGACATCAAAAAACGAACTTGATTCGCATGATGAAAGAGACAAATATACAATCACAGGTTACGTCCACTATTGCAGGGGACGACGGCGAAGCCATGGGAAAAAGTGAAGAAAACGCTAAGGAAATGGCTCCCAAAATGCCTAATGAAGGGCTTGAAAAACCTGCTGATGCAGGATGGTATGTGGCTGTAGTGAGAGTAAATTGTGAAACCAGAATAGCTGATTCTATACGGATAAATCTTAATTACAATCATGTTTGGTTTGACTACTGGATTCCCAAGGTAAAAGTAGTTTATCTCGACAAGCGTTCCAATAAGCGAAGAGTGAAAGAAAAGCTGTTTCTTTCCACCTTCATCTTTTGCAATGTCTCTCAGAGACAGCTTGATAAAATCCGCTTCCGTTCGGATGTGTATAAGATGCTGACGATGCCTGGACAAAGGAAAATATACCGGATTCCCGACCAGGTTATTGCCAACTATCGATATTTTGTTGAGAATGACGAAGAGCCTGTCACTGCTGCCCCTGTTCCTTTGAAAAAAGGTATCAAAGTGCGAGTGGTGTCTGGTAGCATGAAAGGTGTGGAAGCATACGTACAGAGCTATAATGGCAAGAAAGCCGTCATCGGCAGCGAAATCAAGTACATCAGTGGTGCAACGCTTACGATAAGTAGAAATTTACTCGAGGTCGTTGAAGAAGATTGAGTGGTAGAATGATCCTGTTGCATTAAAAAAGAAAACGTAGATATATACCCATTAATATATTTAGAATAAAGATTAATTTATATTATTTATGAGTGATAAACTAGAACAGAATGGTTCAGAACAGAAGCCATTCTCAGGGATGCTGTATCAGCTCAAAGTATCCCTTTTTGCAAACAAACTGACAAACTGGTATTTTTCTAAGGCTACACTGCCATATTGGTGCATCATGGCACTCGATAGTATCGCTATCGTAGTGGCTGGAATGATTGCAACCTATATCGCAGGAGGAGGCGAGGTGATAGCTTCCCATTTCTGGAACTATCTCCTCATGTTCATTTGTTCCCTGCCACTCTTCGTGGTCGGCATGCGAATCTTCCATACCTATTCCGGTATCATGCGCTACTCGTCATTCGTTGACCTGCTTCGCATTTCCGGAGCCCTCGTTGTCGGTTTCATTCTGAACAGCATTCTTCTCATGGTGGTGCCAGACAGTATCCTCTGTGAGCTTACCACAGAGGCTATTGTCGTCATGCTCTTCATCTCCATGATAGAGATGTGGACGATGCGAATCCTCGTGAAGTATATGTACGACTCCAGTTTTTCAGCTGAAACCAAGACTCCGGTTTTCATCTTCGGTGTACGGGAAGGCGGTATCTCCCTGGCAAAGTCCATGCGCAACGACCATCCTTCACAGTATATCGTCAAAGGATTCACTACCGAAGAAGCCGCTATGGTAGGCAAATTCCTGCTGGGTTGCGAAGTCTATTCATACGATGAAGCATTAATAGGTATCATGCATAAGCTGAATGTCAAGACCCTCTTCGTAAGCCCTCTGGTTACAGAGAAGTTCCTGGAGAAGCAGGATATGATCGACAAGCTTACCGCAGAAGGCATCAAGATTATGATGATGCCGAAGGCACAGAGCTGGGACGGCAAGTCAAACCTCCGTCATCAGATGATGCGTGAGGTAGATATCGAAGACCTTCTTCCACGAGACAAGATCGAAGTGGATATGAATGCGATAGGAAAGCTCCTCTGCGGTCGCACCATTCTGATTACGGGAGCAGCCGGCAGTATCGGTTTCGAGATGGTGAAGCAGATTGCCATCTACAAGCCACAGCGTCTGATTCTCGTTGATGAGGCTGAGACCCCAATGCACGATGTCCGCCTCTTCATGAACAAGAACTATGCCGATATTCCTTGCGAAACCATCGTAACCAGCATCACCAATGCCACCCGTATGGAGCGCATCTTCTCCGAGTATCATCCAGACTATGTATTCCATGCCGCAGCCTATAAGCATGTACCGATGATGGAGGACAACCCATCAGAGGCAGTGCAGAATAATATATATGGTACGCGCGTGATAGCCGATATGGCAGTGAAGTACGGCACCAAGAAGTTTGTGATGATCTCTACCGATAAGGCTGTGAACCCAACCAACGTGATGGGCTGCAGCAAGCGAATCTGCGAGATCTACTGCCAGGCATTGAACAAGGCGATTGTGGATGGCGAGGTAAAGGGTGTTACCCAGTTTGTTACCACAAGATTCGGTAATGTCTTGGGCAGTAACGGTTCCGTTATCCCAATCTTCAAGAAGCAGATAGCGATGGGCGGTCCGATCACCGTCACCCATCCCGACATCATCCGTTTCTTCATGCTCATTCCAGAAGCCTGCAAGTTGGTATTGGAGGCTGGAACCATGGGTAAGGGAGGCGAGATCTTCGTCTTCGATATGGGCAAGCCGGTCCGCATCGCCGACCTGGCAAAGCGCATGATAGCCCTCTCTGGAGTAGATGGCATCGACATCAAGTACGTAGGACTCCGAGATGGTGAGAAGCTTTACGAGGAAGTATTGAACGACAAGGAGGCAACCGTTCCTACCCATCATCCAAAGATCATGGTAGCCAAGGTTCGCGAGTATCCATACGAGTTGGCGCGCAAGAACGAGGAAGACCTCTACCAGCTCTCCTTCACCTACGATGACATGGCAGTAGTGAAGAAGATGAAGGAGATAGTACCAGAGTACAAGAGCCAGCATTCGAAGTACGCTGCCCTAGATGCAAGCAGCAATTAAACATTCAACATTCAATATTTAACATTAAAAATAAGAAAAGATGTTATTACTCATATTAATCCTTTTCGGAGTTCTCTCTGTCATAGCCCTCCTCATCATCCTTTGGGACTATTTCAAGCATGGAGGTGCTGCGGTATGGGACCCAGAACATCCAGGCAGAATCATTACCATGAAAGAAGCCAAGGCTAGAAAGAAGAAATAAGTCACGCAGATTGCGCAGATGACGCAGATTTCCCTGCTTGAATTAAGTAATCCCCCGGTGGTCCCATCCCGCACAATCTGGCGAAGACCGCTTTGGTCCGCCAACAGCGAAGAAAATCTGCGTCATCTGCGCAATCTGCGTGAGATTATGACACGAATCAAAAACTCCCCCAAAAAATTGGTAGTTTCAAAGAAAACCCTTATATTTGCAGGCAATAATTAGAATATTACGATTATGGCAACATTGGTACTGTTAAGACAACGACTTGAGAAGCGAATTCTTGAACTTCGAGATTTGCCGGCAAATTGGGATTATGCAGGTTCCCCTTCCATATCATTAGAAGCATGTAATTATTCTCAGAAGGTTGTTTCATCTTGCAGCGAACCATTACTTCAGGGATTAGCAATATTCCCCAATACCAATGGCTATATATTGATGCAATGGAAGACCTCCAAAGGAGATGCCTGCTTGTCTATTCTTAGTGATAGAATAGTATATGATATCAATTATGGAGAGATAGAGAAAGAAGGCATCCTTCCTCTTTCAGAACTCCCTAAATTTTTGGAAGTCTTAAAGAACATAGCCTAATGGACCCACCACCTTTAGCAAGATAATAGCAAACTATAGCAAGATAATAGCAAGTTATGCCCAGGCGGTCCCATCTCGCAAAACCTGGCGAAGACCTTTGATGGTCCGCCAACCTTATAGCGTAGCGGTTCCGAGCACCGGAGGGCGGTTACATCCTTCCTCCTGAGGAGGAAGGCTTGGTTAGAGGTGGAGCTCCCTTTGGCT
>URYG01000194.1 GCA_900551985.1 uncultured Prevotella sp.
CAGGGTTGACCCGTACGAGCAAGGAGTATCAGTTGAGAGGCAGGACAATACTGATGTCTATGTTCTTTCATTTTTGATGATGGAGACAACAGTTCTGCCGTTTCTGCAAAATGGTAAAGATTTACGTTAATATTATACAAATTCTATTATACGATTTGTATAATTGTAGGCAAATGCATACCTTTGCACCCAAACGAAGAAAAAAGAATCAATGAGCAAAGGAAAATTAGCTAAGTTTGCGGATATGGAGCGTTTCGAGAACGTGTTCCAGTATCCATATAGTGTTGTAGATGACGTGCCTTTCGATATGAAGGGCAAGTGGCGTGAGATGTATTTCCACAATGATAATCCTATCGTGCTGGAGTTGGGATGCGGCAAGGGTGAATATACCGTGGAACTTGCCAAGCTTTATCCTGAGATGAACTTCATCGGTGTGGATATCAAGGGAGCACGAATGTGGACAGGTGCCAAGAAGGCGATAGAGGAAGGACGGAAGAACGTGGCTTTCCTCCGTACCAACATCGAGATTATCGACCGCTTCTTTGCCGAGGATGAGGTGCAGGAAATCTGGCTCACCTTCTCTGATCCGCAGATGAAGAACCCTCGCAAGCGTCTTACATCTACTTACTTCATGAACCGTTATCGTCACTTCCTCGTGGATGGCGGTATCATTCATCTGAAGACGGACTCCAACTTCCTCTTCACCTATACTACTTATATGGTAGATGGCAACCATCTGCCTGTGCTCTTCCGTACCGAGGACCTCTATCATCAGGAGGGTATTGATGAGGAAACCCGTAAGATTCTCTCTATCCAGACCTATTATGAGAGTATGTGGATTGAGCGTGGCCTGAACATCAAGTATCAGAAGTTCGCCTTGCCACGTGAGGGTGAGCTGGTGGAACCAGATATTGAGATTCCTCTGGATGATTATCGCAGCTATCGCCGTGATAAGCGAAGCTCGAAGGATACGGCTAAGTAATTTATCGCAATATATATTTAAAGAGGGTGTGTCTTGGACTTATGACACACCCTCTTTTAAATGGCAATTCTTATTGATTGTCTTTGTTAATCAAGTTGACGACAACTTTTACCATTACATCTTTTTCCTCAGTTCTGCTTTCTGCAATCATCAGAGTCAGTGCAACGAGTGTGTTGTCGGCAATCCTCTTATGTCCATTTTCTGCATACAGAATGCCATTCTTCTCCATAAACCAGAGAAAAAGCATGGCTGCAATTCTCTTGTTGCCATCGCTGAATGAATGGTTCTTTACGACAAGGTAGAGCAGCATGGCTGCTTTTTCTTCTACCGAAGCGTAGAGTTCTTCACCACCGAAGGTTTGGTAAATCTGACCTATGCTGCTCTTGAATGAATCATCCTTTTCATTGGCAAACCATTTACTGCCTCCAAACTTTTCTTTCAAAGCATTGATGGCTTCCATTGCATTTTCGTAGGTGGCATGGAACGGCTCGGCTTGAGTCGTCTTGTCTATGAGTAATGTCTGATAATCATATTTGTCGAGAGTATCCAGGGCATAAACATAGTCACTGATGACATTGAACAGTCCGTTATATTCACCTTCTGAAACCTGATCTTGTAATGTAATCGCACGTGACATCAAACGAACCACTTCTTTCAGTTCGTTGTAATTGTCTAGGCGTTTCTGGTTGATGGCATAGCCCTTGATAATGTATTGCTTCAAGATAGAATTAGCCCATTGACGGAATCTGGTACCATTGATTGACTTTACACGATAGCCTACGGAGATAATGACATCTAGGTTATACATTGTTGTTTCGTAGGTCTGGTCTCCGTCAATACCCATATGTGCAAATTTTGCACATGTGATATTTGGGTCGAGTTCACCTTCTTTAAAACAGTTATTGACATGTCGTGAAATCACAGTTCTGTCACGACCAAACAACTCTGCCATTTGGCTTTGTGTAAGCCAAACGGTATCATTCTCTAATTTTACATTCAGCTCTATGTTGCCCTTTGGGGAACGATAGATTTCGATGGAAGAATTTCTCTGCTCCATACCTTTCATTATTTAAATGTCCTTACTCTAGTACCCAATTTTTGGATAATTCGGCAAAGATACGATAATTGTTTGATTCCTACAAGGTTTTCTAGTATTTTTTCTTCTTTTTGATGAAACTTGCGAAAGATTGAAATGGTTTTGTCTTAAGGAAAGCATCCGTTCTTGCGGGTTACTTTCTTGCCGTTATCGGCAAAAAAGAGGGAGGATAATCGCTTTTTTTCGTTGTTTTCTTGCCGTTATCGGCAAAAAGTGTTATATTTGCAGTCGAAATACAAATGTAAACTTGCCGATAAAATATGGATTATATATCAGTGAAAGAGTTTGCGCAGAAGTATGGGGTATCAGAACGAACTGCGCGTAATTATTGTGCTTCCGGGAAAATGGAGGGAGTAGTGTTGGTGGGAAAGACATGGAATATTCCTGCCGATGCAACCTTGCCTATGCGTAAATCCAAGAAGCATCAGGTTTCTCCACTTCTTTCTATCCTACGGGAACAGAAGAATATGAAGTTGAAAGGAGGCATTTATCATCGTACTCAAATAGACTTAACCTATAATTCCAATCATATCGAAGGAAGCAGGTTGTCGCATGAGCAGACCCGTTTTATTTTTGAAACCAATACGATAGGCATTACAGACCAAAGTGTAAGGGTGGATGATATCATCGAGACAACCAATCACTTCAGGTGTATCGATTTGATTATCGAGCAGGCTGATGAGAAGTTGACCGAAGAGTTCATCAAGAAACTTCATCTTATCCTCAAGTCTGGAACTTCTGATAGCACCAAAGAATGGTTTATGGTGGGAGATTACAAACGCTTTCCAAATGAAGTGGGGGGCATTGATACTTGTGAACCGAAAATGGTACACAAGGAGCTGGTAAGATTGCTGAAGGAGTATAATGCCAAGAAAGAAAAAACGCTGGAGGATATTATCGATTTCCATCAGCGCTTTGAATCTATTCATCCTTTCCAGGACGGCAATGGACGAGTGGGGCGACTGATTATGTTCAAGGAGTGTCTAAGCAATGGTATCGTTCCGTTCATCATCACAGATGAGTTGAAGATGTTTTATTATAGGGGATTGCATGAGTGGAATCACATTAAAGGATATCTGATGGATACTTGTCTTACGGCACAGGACTTCTATAAGCGTCTGCTCGATTACTTCCAGATTAAATATCAGGACTAGCCTTAGGCTAGGGAAATGTATAGTATGTTATTCTCTTACTATATCATTTGTTAAATCCGGGAATAATCTTGTTGAATTCAAGAAGAAAAAGGTGGAAATACTTGGTGTTTCCACCTTATTTTATTAAATTTGCAGCAGGTTTTTGAGGAAATGCTGCAAACTTTGAGGCGGCATAGACCAGAAGAAACGACTAAAAGAACAGAAAAGTAATAACTAACTAAATAAACGACAAAATGATGAACTACAAGAAATTGGCTCTTACCGTTGCGGCTGGAGCGATGGCAACTACAATGATGGCGCAATCTGCACCTCAGTTGAATGCCAACAACATCGACGAAGTAATCAAGGCGATGACCTTGGAAGAGAAAGCCCAGATGCTGGTGGGCGGTGGTAACGATGGATTCGTGGGCAGTGGCGCTATGCTCGGACATCAGAAGAAGTTCGTGCCGGGTGCTGCGGGTACTACAGTAGCCATCCCTCGCCTCGGTATTCCTACAACTGTACAGTGTGATGGTCCTGCCGGTGTTCATATCGATGCTCATCGCGAAGGTGACAGCCGTAGCTACTTTGCCACCGGTTTCCCTATCGGCACCTGTCTGGCTTCTACCTGGAACACCGACCTGGTGCGCAAGGTGGGTGAGGCTATCGGTAACGAAACCCTGGAGTATGGCTGTGATGTTGTGCTCGGACCGGGTATGAACCTGCATCGCAATCCGCTCTGTGGCCGTAACTTTGAGTATTATTCTGAAGACCCAATCGTAACAGGTCTTATCGGAACAGCCTTTGTACAGGGTGTACAGAGCCAGGGGGTGGGCGTGAGTGCCAAGCACTTTGCCGTAAACTCTCAGGAAACTGACCGTACCAAGGTGGATGAACGATTGAGTCAGCGTGCGCTTCGTGAGTTGTATCTGAAAGGTTTCGAGATGATGGTTCGCAAGAGCAATCCTTGGACTATCATGTCTGCCTATAATAAGATTAACGGTGTTTATGCCCAGGGCAACAAGGATCTCCTTACCGATATTCTCCGCAACGACTGGGGATATAAGGGAATCGTGGAGACGGACTGGATTGGTAAGCGTGCCGACCTTCCTCTGGAACAGGAAGTTGAGGCTGGCAACGACCTGATGATGCCGGGTTATCCAGCTCAGGTGCAGGATATTGTTGATGCCGTAAAGAATGGCAAGTTGGATATCAAGGATGTGGACCGCAATGTTCGCCGCATGCTCGAATATATCGTGAAGACTCCTCGATTCAAGGGATATAAATATAGTGGTGAGCCAGACTTGAAGGCTCATGCAGCCATCACCCGTCAGAGTTCTACCGAGGGTATGGTGCTCCTGAAGAATGATGCCGCTCTTCCTATCCAGGGCTTGAAGACCGTGGCCCTCTTCGGTGTCAACTCTTACGACTTCATGTCGGGTGGTCTCGGTAGTGGAGCCGTTAATGTAGGCTATTCTGTAGATATGGTTACCGGTTTGAAGAACATCGGCGTGGCAACTACTCCTCAGCTTACAGAAATCTATCAGAATTATGTAAAGTATGCCAAGGCTAAGTTGAAGGCAGACAAGAACCCGATGATGTGGTTCCTGGATCAGGGTCAGCCAAAGCTCGATGAAATCGAGATTACTGAGCGTTGTGTGGCAAGCGAGGAGCCAAAGGCTGATGCAGCCATCATCACCATCGGCCGTCAGGCTGGTGAGGGAATGGATCGCCAGATCAATGGTGAGTTCAACCTCAGTCAGATAGAGCAGGATATGATTTTCCGTGTATCTGATGCTTTCCATGCCAAGGGCAAGAAGGTGATTGTGATCATCAACTCTGGTTCTGTGATGGAGACTGCCAGCTGGAGAGACCGTGTAGATGCTATTCTCGTTGCTTGGCAGCCAGGTATCGAGGGCGGTAACTCTGTTGCTGATATCCTGACCGGTAAGGTGAATCCATCGGGTAAGTTGACCATGACCTGGCCTATTGCAGCTACTGATCATCCATCTACTGCCAACTTCGCCAAGGATTACGATATGTACACCTATAAGAATCTGCAGGATTGGAGCAAGGGCAACATCAAGGGTTACGACTATAGCAACCATGAGGAGGATATCTACGTAGGTTATCGCTATTTTGATACCTTCAAGAAGAACGTGGCTTATCCATTCGGTTATGGTTTGAGCTATACTACCTTCGAGTTTGGCAAGCCATCTGTCAAGGCAAAAGGCAACAATATCGAGGTTAGCGTAACTATCAAGAATACCGGTAAGGTTGCCGGCAAGGAAGTTGCTGAGGTTTATGTTACCGCTCCAAAGGGTGCTTACGAGAAGCCAGCCAAGGAACTCAAGACCTTCGGCAAGACCAAGTTGCTGAAGCCAGGTGAGAGCCAGACATTGAAGATGACACTCGAAAAGCGAGATCTTGCCAGCTTCGATGAGGCTAACAGCCAGTGGAAGGTAGATGCAGGTAACTATCTCTTCAAGGTAGGTAGTGATGTAGAGAACATCAAGGGTACTGCTACTTTGAAGGTGGCAGAATATACCGAGAAGACAAGCAATGCCTGCGCTCCTAAGGTTCAGTTGAACTATCTGAAGCAGAAGTAGTCTATGTAAATAATATTCTAGAAAGAGATAATCTAGAAGAAACTCCCGGAAAATGGGGGAAGAAGAGATTGAAAATTTTCCCTTAAGGATTTTTATTTTTTTCCTTAAGGGAAAATATATTTTTCCTTAGTAACAGTTAAAAAATAACTTGGTACAAAAATGCTAAGCAGATTTGCACCTAAC
>URYG01000195.1 GCA_900551985.1 uncultured Prevotella sp.
GGCTACGGCGGGCAGTGGCGATGTGCTTACGGGCATCATCACCGCTCTTCTGGCTCGCGGCTACAAGCAGGCAGATGCTGCCCGCATCGGTATGTACCTTCATGGTCTTGCCGGCGACCTCGCCATCAAGGACCTGGGTAAGGAAAGCCTCATCGCCAGCGATCTCATCGATTACCTGCCGAAGGCATTCCTCAGAATGGAAGAGTAAATAGGAAAAGTATAAGAATGCAGAAAGGGTGTGCTCACACGGGCACACCCTTTCTGCATTCTTATAGGCTATTGTCTATATTATGCTTCCAATGAATTTCTGGCTTCATAGAAACGCTTTTCCAGCTCGCGTCGCAGATCGTCCTTGCGGTCCATATTCAGCTTCTTTCGGATATGGCTGCGCTGACTGGTGATGTTCGATTCACTCTTGTTCAGTTCGATGCAGATTTCCTTCAGCATCTTGCCTTCCAGCACCATCTGGCAGATCACACGCTCACTGTTGGTAAGGTCGGCACATACCAGGTCCCAAGCCTTCTTGCTCAGTTCGCTGGTCTTCAACTGTTCTGCGGCACGGTCCAGGATATTCTGCTGCTGTTCGGGGCTGAGTCGGCTCATCAGGTTCACCGCCACATCCTTCTCTTCATCCTTCAGGTCAGCAAGCATGTGCAGCGCCTTCCTCTCTTCTTCCCTAAGCTGCTTGGGTTGTCTGAGTTCCTTGACGATGACAGGTTCCCAGTTATAGAGCCAGACATAAAAGATCATCAGGAAACCAACCAGAACAGCCTTGATGCTGAAGAGCAGCACGGAAATCTGCGTATGCGAGAGGGCTACCGCTACCACAGGCAGCAGAGCGATGGTAAGGCCGAGAGAGGTTCGGTTGAGCTGCTGGCTCTGGGCAGTAATGGCGAGGATGAACATGATGAAGATATTGCTCATCACGCTCAGGTTGTCCCGGTCGCCCTGATAACGCAGACAAAGCATACTGTCAATAGCCAGCTTCGCGAATACGAGGATATAGAGCAGGGAGATACCGGTCTTGAACACCACCTTGCGCTTCAGCACCACATACATCAGCAGCGCCAGTGCTAGGGTATGAGCCAGATTATAGAACATGCCCCCCCATACTTTCATCATGTAAAGTAAAAGGAAGTGGTAGGGAATAACGAGAATCTCTACCAGAGTCAAAAGGACGAAGGCGATCACCCTTCGGCGGTCCACCACTCCACAGTAGTCAGGGCATAAATGCTGTTCCAAGCGCAGACACAAATCCCAAAGTTTGTTCTTAGCTTTCATAATTTACTTTCTATTTACTTATAATTAAAACAGTTCTTATTACTTATATATCATAAAGCCAAGCCCCACATGGAGGCTTTTTGCATACCTTTCAGGATCTTAGAATCCTGAATTCGTTGTTGATTTTCTAACTTATTCTTCTCTGCTGCAAAATTACAACTAAAAATCGAGATAGACCCAAAAAGTAGATAAAAAAGTGGCAGGAAAGAGAAAAAAGATGTTAGAAAAGAGAAAAAAGATACTAGAAATATCGTTTTTCAGGGTTTTTCAGTGTTTCATTTATGCGGTTTTTATTCGGTATCAGCATTTTTAGGCGCATTTTTTGTAGGAGGCAACGGAAAAAAACTCTATCTTTGCAATCGTAAAAACGAAGTCCGCGGTTCCAAGCCCGAACTTCCAATCGAATCCCAAAGTTGCCAAAAGGCATCTAAGAACTGAGGAGTAGATGATAAGGATGATGATGAGTAAATGATAGACTAACTATTCTTTAATTAATAAAGTCTAGGAGCAAGCCTATTGAAGGAACGTGAAAGGAAAAGGAAAATAAAAAGAAAAAGTATAAGTATAAGTATAAGTAAAAGATGATGATGCGTTTCTCTAGAGAGACCATTTGTCATTCTTAAATCATTAAAAGATTTTAAGTATGAACAGAAGGATTTTAATTGCGCTACTGGCTGTTGGTAGCTTCATCTGCCCAGCCGTCGCTCAGAAGGTGGCCTTGAAGACGAACCTCCTTTATGATGCTACAAGCACCATGAACCTCGGCTTCGAATTCGGCCTTTCCCCAAAATGGACCTTGGATGTATCCGGCAACTACAACCCTTGGACATTTTCCAAGAACAAGAAGTGGCAGCACTGGCTTGTTCAACCAGAAGCTAGATACTGGTTCTGCAATAAGATGATGGGCTCCTTCATCGGCTTCCACGCCCTCGGAGGTTCTCATAACATAGGTAACGTAGATCTTGACTTCAAGTTCCTCGGTACCGACTTCTCCAAATTGAAAGATTACAGATACGAAGGTTGGTTCGTAGGTGCAGGTATTGCCTATGGTTATACCTGGGCGCTCTCCAAGCATTGGAACTTCGAGGCTGAACTCGGTGTGGGATACGTTTATTCGAAATCGGATAAATATGAATGCCCACAGTGTGGTGAAAAACTCGAGAAAGACAAGGCGCATCACTACGTAGGACCTACCAAGGCGGCACTCAATCTGGTGTATGTCTTCTAATTCGTGATACATTATTATATTAATAAGTAAAACTGAAGATTATGAATACATATAAGATTTTAAACAAGACTCTTGGAGCCGTCGCCCTCAGCATTCTGTTTAGCACCAACGCTATCGCTCAGGAACAGGCTGCCAAGGATATGAAAGTCCTCAACAAGGAAATCAAAAAGAAAGGCAATAAGGTGAACGTCTATATGGATCTCAACCTCGATGACGTGAAACTGGCAAGCAATAAGGGTCTCATCTTTACACCTATTTTATATAAAGGTGAGGATACGCTCAAGCTCCCGGCTGTGGAGGTGATGGGTAACAAGAGATACATCTACTACCAGCGTAGCAAGAAGACAGCAACCCAGAACCCGCTCATCGTTGCCAAGCGTGAAAACAAGGAGCCTCAGACTCTCCGATACGCTTACTCAATCCCTTACCAGGACTGGATGAAGAACTCCAACTTCGCCATCAGCAATGATGCCTGTGGATGTAACCAGAAACTGCTGGCAGAAAACCTGCTCACCAACAATGGCGAGGCGCTCGTTACTCCTCAGCAGCTCTATCAGGCTTATCAGCAGCCAAAGGCGGAGGCAGTGAAGATCAGACAGGAAAACGGTTCGGCTAGACTCAACTTCCGCATCAACAAGTGGGATATCGTGAAGGATCTCGGTAACAATACCAATGAGTTGGCTACCATCAAGCAGACGCTCGACCTCGTGAAGAACGACCCTGATGTAACCATCACTTCCATTACCCTCCACGGATATGCTTCTCCTGACGGCAGTTATGCCAACAACAACAAGCTTTCCCGCAACCGTACCCAGGCTCTCTACAACTACCTGTTGAAGACCTACCCTATCGACAAGAAGCTCTTCAAGGTAGAATCTACAGCTGAGGATTGGGAAGGAACACTGGAATACATCAAGAGTCACAACATCCCTCAGAAGGAAGCTGCTCTCAAGATCATCAACAGCGATATGACTCCTGACCAGAAGGAACAGACGCTCGCAGCCAAGGCTGGTGAAGCATTCCGATTCCTCGTTGACAAGGTTTGGCCAGGCTTGCGCCGCACAGATTACACCATCGAGTACGACGTGAAGGCATTCAACCTCGAAGAGGCTCGCAGAGTAATCAATACCCGTCCGCAGAAGCTCTCTCTGCAGGAGATGTACATGGTAGCTAACAGTTATCCGAAGGGAAGCGAAGAGTACAACAATGTATTCGACACCGCAGTCAAGATGTTCCCAGAAGATAAGCTCGCCAATCTGAATGCTGCTCTTGCAGCCATCGACAGAGGTGACAAGGTTAGCGCAGAGAAGTACCTGAAGAAGGCTGGCACCGGAGCCGAAGTAGATAATGCCCGTGGTTGCCTCGCCGTTCTCAATGAGGATTACGAAGCTGCCAAGCAGTACTTCCAGAAGGCTGTAGCCGGAGGCTTGAAGGGTGCTCAGGAGAATCTCAACAAGCTGAACAAGATTGTGGAGTAAGCTAAGCGCCCTGAAAGGGCAAAAGCTTCATAAACGCTTGATGTAATTTATATATAAGTAAAAGAATAAACAATAATATTAATATAAACTAAAAAATTTAATTTAAGAACAAGAAAAGAAAGAATAGTATTTGATTACCCCCGGGCGAAGCCAGTGATGAGGTCTGAGAGACCCGTCCATTTCGCAACTCAAACTAAAAAATTTGTATAACACTTAATAAGTAAAAGATTATGAAGAAAATGAATTTGCTCGCAATGAGCTTGGTATCAGCAGCAGCGTTATCTTTCTCAAGCTGCAGTAACAATGATGATTTAGGTGGTGGCGCAGGTACACAGTCACAGGTTGATGGCTTCTATATGACATTGGCTATCCAGACTCCTACCAGCAATGGTACAAGAACAGTACCTGGTGCAGACAAAACTACATCAGCTTCAACTGAAGAGCAGACTGTAACCAAGGGTACATTCTTCTTGGTTGACCAGAAGGGTAGTGTTGCTTTCAGCCGCTACGTAGATAGCTCATCTAAAAATGAAGATGAAAAATGGAATGGAGCAACCGAGAAACAGAATGGCACTAAGCTCATTAACATTAAGGTTGATAAGGTAGCAGCAGGAACAACCTATAAGGTTTACTTCTTGGCAGGTGATAACCAGGTTCCTGCAAACACAAACCCTACAACACACGTATTTACAGCAACATCACAGTTTGCTAACCCATTTGCTTCAGCTAATAACTTTGCTATGTTCAACCAGAACGACGCAAATGTTGATGGTAATGGATACACCGTTGTTTTCACCAAAGATAATAAGGACAAGACAAACCCTGCTACAGTAACGTACACCAAGGGTTCTGTAGTAAAGGAGAAGGCTCCGATTGCAATTGAGCGCATTACCGCTCGTATCGATGCTCCAGCATCTGGTGCAACAAATATCACTGCTACATATACTGGTAACAAAGAGCTTACTGAGGCTGTAAAAGAAGCAATGAAGGATGCAAGAGATAAGGTTAAGGGTATCACATTGAGCAGATATGCGATTGTAAACCTGACCAACAAGGCTAACGTTATGCAGACTTGGGACAATAGTGCACTTTCTATTCCTGCTGGTATTGCAATGTGGCAGCCAACAAAATCATTTGGTGGAGAAAAGCTATTTGCAGACGGTGGTTTCACAACTGTAACAGAAACTGCACACAACTACGTATTCGAGAACACTTCTGCAGACCCTACAAAGATGTACTTCGAGTATAAGGTTACTTTGGATGATACAAAGTTTAAGAACAAGGCAGGCGAGGTTATGCCAGCAGATTATACAGAAACAGATCCTTATGCTGGTACATTCTATCGTTACAACAACATTATCTTCACAAGTTTTGCACAGATCTTCAACCACTATGCAGACGTAACAGATATCTTTGGTAAGGGCGTAGACGCAACAGCTATGAAGACTAACTTGGATAAGATCTTCGCTATGGCAGAGGGTACAGCAAAAGAGCAGGCTCTGGAGAAATTCCGCAATGACTACGACATCGAAGTATTCGTAAAGGGTTTGACTTACTATCGTCAGAACATCGTTGACAAGAACCTCTTGACAACAGGTCTGCCATTAATCCAGCGCAACACCATCTACAAGTTGACAGTAAACAATGTCTTCAATATTGGTGCACAGGTTCCTAATGGTGAGGATGAGATTGACAAGAAGTCTTTGTTCTACCTCAACGTAACAGTTTCTGTTAACCCTTGGGTTCTCAACACACAGGGTGTAGAGTTGGGTGACTAATCCCAATCACTTCGCTTAAACGCAGAAACAGAAAAAAGATGAATGCTCCGGGGATGTACCCCATCCCCCGATCTCAAGATAATTCTTGAAACAACAATACTCTCAATCTCCCGGGGGCTACCCCGCCTCCGGGAGATTAAAAAAGAAAAAGATGATATTTGCCGCCAACAGATGGCGGGAACCCCTATCGTGCTGAATCAGCACCACTCAACAAGAAAAAAAGG
>URYG01000196.1 GCA_900551985.1 uncultured Prevotella sp.
ACCCAACTTGGCAGCATATCGCTCCATTTCTGGAATAGCCTGCGAAATGCTGCCGCGACATCGTTCGCCAACCTATCGAGACCTGGAAGGATGAGCTTGTCAACGATTTCGAGGCGCCTATCTTTGCGATGCATTCAGAGTTGGCAGAAATCAAGCAGAAGCTCTATAACCTCGGTGCTGTATATGCAGCCATGAGTGGTAGCGGCAGTGCCATCTTCGGCATCTTCAAGCATAAGCCTGCCAATATCGAAGAGCAGTTCGAAGGAATGTTCTGCAAGGTATTAAAACTTTAGATTTAAAATATTATAATGAACGAAGAAACACATCAGAAACTGATGACTATCAAGCGAAGCTTTCGCTTGTTGATGAACGGTCCGGGTTCGCAATCCATGCGCGACAAGGGCTTGGGATATAAACTGAATTGGGGTGTGCCCTTCTATGAACTCAAGAAGATGGCGCAGGAATACGGCAAGGATTACGACCTCGCCATCGAACTCTGGAAGGAGGATATCCGAGAGTGCAAGATTCTTGCTACCCTGATTATGCCTGCCGACAAGATGCTGGCTGAAATCACGGATATCTGGATGGAACAGGTACAGAGCCAGGAAATGGCAGAGATGCTTGCCTTCAACCTGCTACAATATGTGGAATATGCGCCGGTGATTGCGTATCAGTGGATTGCAAGCGATAAACCGCTGTATGAAATAGCCGGTTTTCAGCTTCTTGCCCGTCTCTTTGCGAATGGCAAAGAGCCTAACGATCGTGGAATCAATGAGTTCCTGGATCAGGCTGCCGTGGCATTGCAGGGTGACAACATGGGCATCAAGCATGCTGCCGCCAATGCCGTGATGCGCTTCTGCGATTTCGGAGAGGATTTCGAGAATATCGCCAGAGGGGCACTCAAGGGTATCTTCGAGATATAGTTTTATCTGCGGAGAATCATTCATCGGATTACGCGGAGTTATCGGAAACATTCTAGCTTCTCGGATTACACACGGATTAAACGGAAAGCGACCTATGCGGTCGAAGGGGCTGAAACCACATTTTATGAGGTCACGCAGATTTCGCAGATTACGCAGATTTTTTCGGATTGACTCTTTTAATGGCCCACAGATTTCACAGATTTACACAGATTTTTGACCAATGCGGCCTATGAGATGCCGCAGATCTTTGTTCATCGGATTTATCCGATGAAAAATCTGTGTAAATCTGTGAAATCTGTGGGACAAAAAACGTATAAAAGTAAATCTGCGTCATCCCATAGACCGAATAGGTCTAAATCTGCGTCATCTGCGAAATCTGCGTGACTATACATTATGCAGTTCCGGTTCCTCGACCGAACAGGTCGCTTTCCGTTTAAATTCCGTGCGTAATCCGAGAAGCTAGAATGTTTCCGATAACTCCGCGTATTCCGATGAAGAAAACCACACGATGAAGAAAACCACACGATGAAGAATATCACATGAAAAACTTCTGGTATTCGTTTTCGAAATTCGGAGTGAAAACACCCTTGCCGATGTTTTCCTTGATTTCCTCCTTACTCCAGAATCTGCCACCAGATAACTCTTCCTGACTCGGCATCACCTCACCATCATATACACAACGGTGAACATACACCAACTCCTTTTCCCTCTGACTCTCAAAGACATAATGTCCTAAAGACTCCGGTTCGAAATCGGTGATACCCAGTTCTTCCCTTACTTCTCGATGAAGCGCCTGGTTTACGCTCTCGCCTAAATCCACATGTCCACCACAGGCAGTATCCCATTTATCAGGCTGGATATCCTTCCACGCCGGACGGTGCTGAAGATACAGTTCCCCCTTACTATTAAATACATGCAGATGAACCACAGGATGCAATATCTTGCATCCGTCATGGGCATGTCCTCGGGTGATGGCACCCAGGATATTGCCCATTTCATCTACTATCGGAAATTCCTCGTTCTTGTTATCTGTCATATTAACTTCTGAACTAGCGAAACTAGAATTGATGATTTATAATGTTCCATACTCCTCAGAATAGCGGAGCATCTGGTCGGTATAGCTCTCCTCGTAATCGATATTCACGTCGATAGGATTGCCTTCCTCATCATAGGCGAGCGTCATCTTTGGATTGATGAAACCCTTGTATGGAGCCAGATTCAACTTCTTGTATCTCGCCAGAATCTCGCGATGCAAGTCTGGATCGATATTCACGGCATACTTCTCTACCAACTGGCGAGCTGCCTCATAATCACCCTCACTCTTGATTCGCTGAATCTCGGCAAGGAGTTCTCCGAAGAGATGACGGAGCTTCCCGTAATCATTCACCTTCACATAGGTTCGGGTGGTTACGATATTTCCCTCTGCATCCTTCAGGGCATCCTCGGCAGAAGCATAGCTTACTTCTTCCGTAACCAGTTCCACAGCTTCCTCGGCATGCTCCAGGGTCCACCAGGCTATGAGGGCACGGTTTCTCATGTGCGCCTCCTCTATCTTATCCCCCTCCTTGATTCGGATGGTCTGGGTGAGCAAACCGTTCATCAGATAACTGTAATACTGTGCCTTATAAGCTTCATCATTCGGAGTCAGTCCCAGCTCAACCAGCTTATGGCCAGCCACATAGTACAGACCGAAGAGATCGGCTCTCGCCTCCTCTATCGTGTTGCCATACGCCTTCAGGGCATCAGGATCGGTGCCAGGAAGAAGCTGACCGCTGCCGTGTCCCAGACACTCGTGAAGGTCGGTATGCAGGTCGTCGGTGATATCAGCATACTGGTTCATCAGCGCCACGGTCTCCTCATCGATGACAAACTCATCTCTGAATCCGTTGCCATGAGCCGCCTTATTGTAGGCATCAGTCAGGTTGCCGATGGTAACGCTCTTCGAACCGTGCTCCTGACGGATCCAGTTGGCATTAGGCAGATTGATGCCGATAGCCGAAGCAGGATATTCCTCTCCGCCGAGCATCGCCGCACAGATCACGTTGGCAGTAACTCCCTTCACCTCCGGTTTGCGGAAACGGGGATCCACAGGCGAATGATCCTCAAACCACTGAGCATTCTGACTGATGGTCTGGGTTCGCTGGGTAGCCTCCAGGTCCTTATATTCCACGATACCCTCCCAGGTACCTTTCAATCCCAATGGGTCGCCATATACCTCGATGAATCCGTTGATGAAATCCACCATGCCTTCATGCTGCTCTACCCAGGCGATGCTGTATCGGTCGAAATCCTCGAGATTACCGGTGCGATAGAACTTCACGAGCAGGTCGATGACATGCTTCTGTCCCTCATTTTCAGCGAATTTCTGCGCCTTGAGCAACCAGGAAACGATTTCCTTGATGGGCTCGCTATAGAGTCCATCCTCCTTCCACACCAGCTCAATCATCTCGTTGTTGCGCTTGGTGAGCTTGGAGTTGAGTCCGTAAGATGGCGGTGTAGGATTAGACGCATCCTTCAATCGGGCATAGAATCTCTCCACTTCCGCCTGGGTCACATCCTCATAGAAGTTGCAGGCAGAGGTCTTTACCAGGTCTTCGCCATCGGTCTGGTTCACTCGCTTCGGCATCACCTCCGGGTCGAAGATGACAGGCACGAGCTGAGCCAAGAGATCTTCCTTGCTCTCTCCTCTCTTGAGAGGCAACTCCTCCTCAGAGATTTCATCCATCAACTGATAGAAGAATTCCTCAGAGAATCCCGGCTTGAATTTCTCGCAGCCATAATGGTGATGGATGCCGCTGGCAAACCATACGCGCTTCAGATATACTTCGAAAGCCTTGAATTCTTCGGAATCGCATACAGAAGGAGTTTCGATTTGAGTAGTAGAATCGCTTGCTGTCTCTGTGTTTTCGATAGCCTCTCCGCTAATTCCCCTGTAATGGCGATAGATTGCCTCCAGGGTTTTGCGAATGCGCAGGTTGTACTTTCCCTGCTGGTCGAACGTGATGTCACGTCCCATCAGGGTAGCCTTTGCCAGGCAGTAAATATACAATTTCTGATTGAGCGACAAAGCATCGAATCCCTTCAGCTCGTAACGCAGCATCTGGATGTCGGCAAAGCGCTCGTGGGTGTTTACATTACAATTTGCCATGTTCTAAACCTTTATTTCTTGCGCAAAAGTACGACTTTTATTTCAATTTTCAAACTTTTCTGCCCACTTTTCTTATTTTATAGAAAGAAATGTCATAAATCTCCCGTTTTTTACGTATCTTTGCAGGAATATCCAACGAAAAAGAAGAAAAATAGTTAAGAAATATGCAAATCAACGAGATATTGAAATCTTACTTCGGATATGATTCCTTCCGACCCAACCAGGAAGCCATCATCCGGGAAGTGATGCAAGGTAACGACTGTCTGGTGCTGATGCCGACGGGCGGAGGAAAGAGTCTGTGCTATCAGGTTCCGGCGCTGGCGATGGAGGGAACAGCAGTGGTCATTTCACCACTCATCAGTCTGATGCACGACCAGGTGGAAGCGCTCAAGGCGAACGGCATTCCTGCTGAAGCACTCAACAGCGGCAACGATGTAACCGATGACCTCATCATCCGCAGAAGATGCGAGGCGGGCGAACTGAAACTGCTCTATGTTTCTCCCGAAAAACTCATCAGCGAGATACCTTATCTGTTCAGCAACATCAAGATTTCGCTCTTCGCCGTGGACGAAGCCCACTGTATCAGTCAGTGGGGCCACGATTTCCGTCCGGAGTATTCCCAACTCGGACTCCTGCACGAGAAATTCAATGGCGTGCCGGTGATGGCGCTCACGGCTACCGCCGATAAGATTACCCGAGAGGATATCATCAACCAGCTGCACCTGAAGGGACAGACCTTCGTGAGCAGTTTCGACCGTCCCAACCTCAGTCTTACCGTGCGCCAGGAAAGCACAAAGAAGGAGAAGCTGAAATTCATTTACCATTTCATCGCCCGTCGCCCTGATGAGGCAGGCATCATCTACTGCCTCTCGCGCAAGAATACGGAGATGGTGGCAGAGGCCTTGCAGGAGCATGGCATACAGGCTGAAGCTTATCATGCCGGACTCTCCGCCCAGCAGCGAGCATCCGTTCAGGAACGTTTCAAGATGGACCAGATAGAGGTGGTGTGCGCTACCATCGCCTTCGGAATGGGTATCGACAAGGGCAATGTGCGCTGGGTGATTCACTACAACATGCCGAAGAGCATCGAGAGCTTCTATCAGGAGATAGGACGTGCCGGAAGAGACGGCGCTCCTGCCGATACGGTATTGTTCTATTCGATGGCAGACATCATCACCCTCCGTTCGTTTTGCGAAGAAAGCGGACAGAAATCGGTGAATCTGGAAAAGCTGCGAAGAATGGAAGAATACGCCGAATCGAGAGTCTGCCGAAGGAGAATCCTCCTGAATTATTTCGGAGAGACTTCTGGAAAGGATTGCGGTCATTGTGATGTCTGCAACAATCCGCCCCGTACCTTCGATGGTACCGTGCTTACCCAGAAGGCACTGAGTGCCGTGGTTCGTGCGGGCGAAAAGATTGCCGTGGGTACCTGTATAGAGATATTGAGAGGCATGCAGACGCCTGCCATTGCGAGAAATCACTATAACGAGTTGAAAACCTTCGGAGTGGGCAAGGATGTAAGCGTGCGCGATTGGCAGACCTATCTGCTGCAGATGCTCCAGATGGGATTCTTCGAGGTGGCGTATAACATGCATAACCAGATGAAGGTTACACCATTGGGCTGGAAGGTTCTCAAGGGAGAGCATCAGGTTTCATTGGCAATTATGGAGAACGAAGACCTGCAGAACCGGAATCAGAGAGGAAGAAGTTCGAGAGGAAGAGCTGCAGGAAGCCATCTGGGATATGGCGGAGGCAGTTCATCTGGCAGTCATCTTCCTTTCGGAGATCATAACATCCCAGTGGTACATGCGGAGCGTGTGATTTTCGAGGAAGAAATGGCGGGTGTAGAAGACAAGAAGCTCTTCGAGTATCTGCGCAAGATCCGTAAGTGAAAGGGCAGAAGCTCCTAACCCAGGGT
>URYG01000197.1 GCA_900551985.1 uncultured Prevotella sp.
CTCGATGCTCTGCTGCCAGGGATTCGCCCTCGGATCACTCTTCGACCATGGGCTAGACGAGGTTAACAAGCCTGGCAGTGAGGAATATAACAACAGAGAACACTCCAACGCCTACGAAGCTTACAGCGGATATGGCAGCGGAGGATATGGAAACGGAAGTTACGGAAGCGGCGGCTACGGCCAGCAGCACGCCTACGAGGGAGAGCGAAATAGTTTTATGTTCTCGCTCCTGGTTCTCGCCTCTTACATCATCAATGCAGATGGCAGGATCATGCATTCTGAGATGGAACTGGTGCGCCGGTTCCTACTCCAGAACTTCGGTATGGCGGCAAAGCAGCAGGGCGAGGAAATCCTCCTCAAGCTCTTCGAGCAGCAGAAGCGCATGGGCATGCAGCAGTATCGCACGGTGATACAGGACAGCTGCCATCAGATACGTGCCAACATGATGTACGAGCAGCGCCTGCAGTTGCTCAACTTCCTCGTAATGATAGCCCAGGCAGACAATGTGGTTTCTCCAGAGGAGATTCAGGCGCTGAAGGAAGTAGCCCTCCACATGGGTCTGGAAGCATCGGATGTAGATCAGATGCTGGGCATGCATGGCAGTGGCTCATCAGCCTCATCAGCCACTTCGCTGGAAGATGCCTACCGCATCCTCGGCGTCTCGCCTGACGCTTCCAACGATGAAGTGAAGGCAGCCTACCGCAAGATGGCGCTCAAGCATCATCCCGACAAGGTAGCCGCTCTGGGCGAGGATGTTCGCCGTGCCGCCGAGAAGAAGTTCCAGGAAATCAACGATGCCAAGGACAAGATCTACAAGGCTAGAGGCATCTAGGAAAAGGATTCCAACAAGGACTTTTAGACCATAAAGCGTGACAGTGACAGTTACAGTTTAATTTTCCGCAACTTTCCCTTAGAAAGCCCCGAATGTGAAAAAGACTAATAGATAGAGTTATATTTATATATATATATATATAAAATTCTTCTTTACCTCTTTTACACCATAGGTAACAAGCGGAAAATAAAACTGTAACTGTCACTGTCACGCTTTTCACATATCTTCAGGCGGGGAAGACTAGCCCTGTTCTTCATCCTCCTACTTGATGTTGTATCATCTTCAAGACACAGTTTCTTCCCAAGCAAAACTACGTTTCATCACCCGCTAAACTACGAGTTAGCTTTATTAACTAAAAAAAGCGAGAACTTTGCTGAAAATCGGTCCTTATCGCCACCCGAAATTTGGCGGAACCATAAAAAAGCCGTATCTTTGCACCGTCGTAAGAAAAAAAAGACAGCTCCAGGCAGCACTCAGACAAACAAGGCACTCACCCATTCAGAAAACCCCAAAAAGCAAACAGCAAAAAACAAGGAAACTAGAGAACAAAGAGAAAGAGAGGCAACCGTGAAGGAGAAAGAGAAAAAAAATGATGCATCAAATAAAAATGGGCATACCAAAAGCTGCGACAGCTCTTAGTACACCCACTAATTCAATCTCTTTTTCAAATCCTTATTCAGCATCCTCAGCCTTCTTGCGGCGGGAAATGCGCTTGCGCTTTGGCTTCTCATCTGCATTCGGAGTCTCGATCTTCACACCTGCCAACTCAGGGTCGATGAGAATACGGCCGCAGTACTCACAAGGGATGATCTTCTTGTGCATCTTGATATCCAACTGGCGCTGAGGTGGAATCTTGTTGAAGCAACCACCACATGCATCACGCTGCACGTAAACGATACCCAGACCGTTGCGGGCACCCTTGCGGATACGCTTGAAGCTGGCGAGCAGACGTGGCTCAATCTTCTTCTCAAGCTCGAGGGCCTTCTCCTTCAGGCGCTCCTCCTCCTCGTGAGTCTCCTCCAGGATATCCTCCAGCTCAGCACGCTTCTCTACCAGTCCGTGCTCCAGGTCAGCCTTCTTCTCCTCAGCCTTGTGGAGGTCGAACTCGCGCTCGCGCATCTTAGCCATACCCTCGCGGATCTTCTTGTTGCAAAGCTCGATTTCCAACTCCTGGAACTCGATCTCCTTGCTCAAGGTATCATACTCGCGGTTGTTGCTCACGGTATCGAGCTGTGCGTGATAGCGCTCCAGGCTAGCCTGTGCATCAGCAATCTCGTTCTGCTTCTGGTAAACAGCATGGTCGAACTGCTCGATTTCGCGCTGGATGTTCTCGATACGAGTGGTGAGACCGGCGATATCATCTTCCAAGTCCTGAACTTCGAGAGGAAGCTCACCACGCAACTCACGGTTCTCGTCGATGCCCGACAAGGTTACCTGAAGCTGGTAAAGAGCCTTCAACTTCTCTTCAACTGTCAAATCTGTAGGATCTTTCTTTGCCATAATTTCTTTATTTAATCTTTAAACCTTTATTTAATCTTTAAACCTTTATTGTTCTTTTTAAAGCTTTTGCCCTTACAGGGCGCATTGCTTATATCTCTGTTACCCAGGGCGATGCCCTGGGCTAGGAGCTTCTGCCCTTTCAGGGCGTATGGGGACATCAAACATCATGAGGGACATCAAACATCATGGGGGACATCAAACATCATGAAGGACATCAAACATCATGAAGGACATCAAACATCATGAGGGAAATCAAACATCATGAGGGAAATCAAACATCATGGGGGAAACAAACCACCCTATAGATAGATGATGGGATTGGTGTTGATCTCCGAGATGCAGCATTTGGCATCTGGGAAATGAGAGAGGATGATGCTGCGGAAGATTTCGCTGGTAAACTGCTCACTCTGATAGTGGCCGATGACGCAGATTTGAATCTCCTGCTCGTGGCCGAAATACTCGTGATAGCTCATCTCGCCCGTGATGAAGGCATCAGCTCCCGCCGCAATGGCATCGCCCAGCAGGAACGAACCCGAACCGCCGCAAAGCGCCACCTTGCGGATAGGGCGACGCAAGAGCTGGTTGCACTGCACGCACTCCACACCGAAACGCTCCCTGAGCAGCAGCACCAGGTCATCGGCTGCGATACCCTCGGCGAAATGCTCCTTCACCTCATCCGAAAGCCTGCCAGCCTGGGCAGCCTTCAGGATATCCTCGTCAGAGATCTCTCCTATTACGCCGCTGCCGCCTTTCACGCCATCCACTTCCTTCTCGCCACCGAAAAACTGCACGTTCTTCAACCCCAGCTTCTCGGCAATCTTGAAGTTCACTCCGCCTGCCGCTGCATCCATGTTGGTATGCATGGAGACGATGGTAACATCATTCTTGATCGCCTTGCGAACGGTGCGCTGCACATAGTTCTCATCCGATATCCTGGAAAGCTTTCTGAAGATGAGCGGATGATGGCTTACGATGAGATTGCAGCCCTTCCGGACCGCCTCATCCACCACCGCCTCAGTGACGTCAAGACACAACAATGCCCCTGACATTTCTACCGCCTCTGTCAATCCAACTTGCAGGCCGGCATTATCATATCCTTCCTGCAAGGGCAGAGGCGCGTAATGTTCAAGGGCATCAACTACTTCTCTTATTTTCACGCTCCTAATATGTCTTATTTTATAATTTAGGCTGCAAAGTTACGCATTTCTCACGAAATTAGCAAGCGTTTCACTAAAAATTTTCAAAAAATTATGTAAGTTGCCGATTTTTTAGTATATTTGCACGCATAAAACATTAAAAATACAAAAGCTTATGCATCACTCAATATTACCTTGCGATTTCGCACTTCCCGCAGAATGGGAACCACAGAGCGCCATCATGCTCACGTGGCCACACGGCGGAACGGACTGGAAGCCGTATCTGAGACAGATAACCAACACGTATCTGCAGCTTGCAGACATCATCACCCGCTACGAAGACCTGCTGGTGGTGACACCTATCCTGGAAAGCACCCAGAGAATGCTCGCCGAAAAGCTGTCGGAGGGGCAGATGAACCGCGTTCACCTCTACGAGATGGATACCAACGATACCTGGGCGCGCGACCACGGACCTATCAGCATGGTTTCGCGCGGCAGACACAATTCGCACGTCATCCCTATCCATCTGCTCGACTTCAAGTTCAACGGATGGGGCGAGAAGTTCGCCTGGAAAAAGGACAATGCCATCAATCTGCAGCTCTACTATCAGGGAGCCTTCAATGCGGCGCTGGAGAACCACCAGGGCTTCGTGCTCGAGGGCGGAAGCATAGAGAGCGACGGAAAGGGTACGCTCTTCACCACGTCGCAGTGCCTGCTGGCGCCTCACCGCAACCAGCCTTTCACACGCGAGAACATCGACAGCCAGCTCAGGACTTTCTTCCAGGTAAGAAACGTGGTATGGCTCGACCATGGTAATCTGGTGGGTGATGATACCGACGGACACATCGACACCATCGTGAGAGTGGCTCCGCACGACACCTTATTATATGTAGGGTGTGATGATGCGGAAGATGAGCAGTATGAGGATTTCCAGGCGCTGGAGAAGCAGCTGCAGAAGCTCTTCACCTACGAGGGATACCCTTACCGACTGCTGAAGCTTCCGATGCCGGATGCCATCTATGACGAGGGCGACAGACTGACCACAGACAAGAACAGCAAGGGCGACAGACTGCCTGCCACCTATGCCAACTTCCTGATTCTGAACGGTGCCGTGATTTATCCTACGTACAACCAGCCTGAGAAGGACGAGGAGGCGAAGCGACAGATTCAGCTTGCCTTCCCAGACAGAGACGTGATAGGAGTAGATTCGCTCACCATCATCCGCCAGCACGGAAGCATCCACTGCCTCACCATGCAGCTGCCGGAGGGGGCTATCAAATAAAGTATTAGAAAAGACACAGACATAAATGAAATTAGGATTATTACAACTTCACATTACGGCGGACATCGCCGATAACAAGACCCGACTCGCTGAGGGCATCATCGACCTGGCGAAGCGTGGCGCAGAACTCATTGTATTGCAGGAACTTCACAACACGCTCTACTTCTGCCAGGTAGAAGATGTAGAGAATTTCGACCTTGCCGAACCGATACCTGGTCCATCTACCGAATTCTACGGCAGGCTGGCAAAGGATCTGGGCGTGGTGATCGTTACATCGCTCTTCGAGCGCCGTGCTCCGGGGCTGTATCACAATACGGCTGTGGTGATAGAGAAGGACGGAAGCATAGCCGGAAAGTACCGCAAGATGCATATTCCGGATGACCCTGCCTACTACGAGAAGTTCTACTTCACCCCTGGCGACCTCGGATTCAAGCCGATACAGACTTCCGTGGGCAAGCTCGGCGTATTGGTGTGCTGGGACCAGTGGTATCCGGAAGCAGCCCGCCTGATGGCGCTGCAGGGCGCAGACATCCTGCTCTACCCTACTGCCATCGGCTATGCCACCTACGATACAGAGGAGGAGCAGCAGCGCCAGCGTGAGGCGTGGACCACCGTGATGAGAGGTCATGCCGTGGCAAACGGTTTGCCGGTAGTGGCTGTAAACCGAGTGGGATTCGAAGCTGATCCAAGCGGTCAGACCGACGGAATCCAGTTCTGGGGCAGCAGTTTTGTGGCAGGTCCTCAGGGCGAGCTTCACTATCGCGCGAGCGATGACGAGGAGGAGAGCCTTGTGGTGGATATCGACCTGAAACACAGCGAGGATGTACGCCGCTGGTGGCCATTCATGCGCGACCGCCGCATCGAGAACTACGGCGATATCAAGTAGAACTCCTCGTATTAGGCTGGGTCATCCGGAATTGTCGGCCGCTGGTGGCCATTCATGCGCGACCGCCGCATCGAGAACTACGGCGATATCACAAGAAGATTCATCGATTAAGGTAAAAGAGATTAGATTTTCGGGATAATGGAGAATTTGGAAGTGATGGTGGTTCTGTTCATCATCGTGATTTTAGGTTACGTCGCCTGCAAGCTAGGCTATATGGGCGACAAGTTTGACAAGAAGCTGTCCAGCATCGTGGTAGATATCACCTGCCCGCTGCTGGTGCTCTCGTCTGTAATGGGAGAAGAACTGCCCGACCGCACGCTCATTCTCCCGCTCCT
>URYG01000198.1 GCA_900551985.1 uncultured Prevotella sp.
TTCAAAAAATCGTTCGGGAAAGGTGCAAAAATCGTTCATTTTCGATGAAAAGAGTGCAATGTACCATTTTTTTTCTAGTTTTTGAACGATAATTATCCATGACTTTCACTAAATCTTCATACTTTTGCACCAGAAATTTGAAGTTAATAAATTGTTTCAAGTATTTGAGGTAGTAATATTTGCAAGTTTTTAAGTTTAGGTTTTAATGGTTTAAAAGTTTAAGGTTTAGTAAGTTCATAGGTTTAGTAAGTATATAGGTTTTAGTTATTTAGGTTTATAGGATTGTTTTTCAGAGGTAATTAGTTTCTTTAAGGTAAAAGATTGTTTTGGGAAAATGTTAGTTAGTTGTTTAAGATAGGTTTATGTTAGTTTTGGGAAAATGAATAGTTAGTTTTGGGAAAAAAACAGTAAAAATGAAAAAGCAGCTGCAGGAATATGCCTGTCAGCTGCTTTTCACTTTCTATTCGGGGCTTATCTTCTTTCCTTCTTTCTTTTCATCCCTCTTCTCATCTTTCTTCTCTTTTCTCATTCTTTCCATTCCTCAAACTCGAGTTCCAATTCCCGGTACTCAGGTTTCAGGGTACTGTTCTCCTTGTCTTCCTTCCGGGCTTCTTCTGAGGTGGCATTGCTTACGGATAGGCCCAACAGACGGATGGGACGGTTCGAAGAGTAATCCACCAGTTGAAGCAGTCGCTTGGCAAGGGGAAGGATATCGTCCTTTTTCGTCAGAATCTTCTCCTGTGAGATGCTGCGGGTAATCTGGGTGAAATCCGAGAACTTCACCTTCAGGGTTAAGGTTCTTCCTTCGAAACCGCTTTTGGCGATTCGCTCCAGCAGTTCAAGCACCGTATGGTAGAGTTCGATAATCACAGCCGACTTGGCATAGATGTCCTCCAGGAAAGTCTGTTCACATCCCACTGATTTGCGTTCCCGATAGGTGATGACGGGGCGTTCGTCTATACCTCTTGCAAAATGGTAGAAGATGTGTCCGGCTTTCCCGAATACCTCTACGAGATGTTCTTCGGATACTTTCCGTAGGTCGGCACCATTGTAGATGCCCATGAAGTGCATCTTCTGCAGGGTCTTCTTGCCTACGCCCCAGAAATCCTCTACAGGGAGCTGGGCAATGAAATCGAGTGCCTTGTAGGGATGGATGGTGCAGATGCCGTCTGGTTTCCGGTAATCGGATGCCACCTTGGCGAGAAACTTGCAGTAACTGATACCTGCTGAGGCTGTAAGACCTGTTGCCTCCTTGATGCGGACCTTGATTTCCTTGGCGATATCTACAGCCATTTCTATCCCTTTCTTGTTGTGAGTGACATCCAGAAAGGCTTCATCAATGGAGATGGGTTCGATGAGATCGGTGTATTCCTGGAATATCTGATGTATCTGATGAGATATTTCTGCATAATAAGAATGCCGGCAAGGCACGATGATGAGGTCAGGACAGCGCTGCTTGGCTTGAGCGATGGATTGCGCCGAGTGAACACCCCATTTGCGAGCCTCATAGCTGGCTGTAGAAACCACGCCACGAGGACCGTCGAAGCCCACCGCTACCGGTTTGCCCCGAAGTTCCGGATTATCTCTCTGCTCTACTGCAGCAAAGAAGGCATCCATGTCTATATGTATGATCTTGCGCTCTTCCATTGTCTGATATATGATGCTCTTTTTGTTAAAGCCTGTCTTCCGATGTTGCAAAATTACTAATTATTTCTTTTTTATGCAAATCTTTCTTTCTGTTCTTGATAATATTCGTTCATGTAATAGCAATTATGTTACAATGAACGGAATTTTTTATTCGATGAAATGATTTTTAAAGCTACTGTTCAGACCTTTATGTACTTTTGCAGTAGAAATTAAAACAATAACGCTAACAAATTAAACATTTTAAGTATGAACAACTCATTAAATGGAAAGAGCGCAGCTATGATGCTTGCACTTTCATTGGTAAATGTTACAGCAGCTTTTGCACAGGATGATAATTCAAGTGCTAAGGAAGAGGGTAACCGCAATGTGATGCTCAATGCAGCCAGTGCGAATGGTCCTCGTGAGATTCAGATAGGTTTGCCTTCTGCCGATGTCAACGTATTGGAGAATGGTCTGCCTGTTACTTACGCTACCAATCCTCATTCTGTCAATACTATCTGGCGTGGTGATGCAAGTTTGAGCCATCAGGGCTTGCTCAAGATTGCCGAGACTGCCATCACTACCGGTAATATCGGTTATGCCGTGAACTCTTTCACCCAGAAGGGTCAGAAGGGATTCAATGGTACCCTGAATTATAAGAGCAATCACTTCGGATTGCAGGAATTCTCTCTGAATATGAATGGTGATTTGGGTAAGGACTGGTACTATAGCTTTAATATGTATCAGGATTTTGATCCGGGTACCTTCAAGATTAAGTCAACTCCTTATCAGGACCGCACCCAGATTTACAAGGCACTCCTCACCAAGAAGTACAACGGCAATCGTGGCGAGTTCACAGCTATGTATAAGTATGCCAACAGCCACAACGTGTATAACTACGCTACCCAGAGTGCTCCATTCATCTATGTAGGCGATGGAAGCGTGAAGGAATATGGTGACTTCAAGCTCGGTACCACCTCTTATCTTCCTATCGATAACGAGATGACCTATCGCAATATGCGTACCGGCAAATTGGAGCAGACTTCTCTCTACGATGCCTGCCTGAACAAGGCAAGCGAGGTAACCCTGATGAACAACTACCGTTTTGACAATGGTTTGAACTGGAAGGCTACCTTGAAGTATGATCATTCTCGTGGTGCGATGGTTTACCAGACTCCAATGTCTATCATCGACTTGAAGAGCGATGCCAACAAGGGTGTATATAATTATATGTATCGCGACATCGACGGACAGACCAAGGCTTATGATGGTCAGTACATCCAGACCCGTATGTCATGTCTCAATGCCGGTAAGATTGATGAGGCTCTCTTCACCACCGAGCTCAGCAAGAAATTCAGTACTTCCACCTTCCGCCTCGGCGTGAACGAGTGGTTCTATCATATTGATTATTGCTCAAATACAACCATGTATGATCAGAGTGTTCCTGCTGATGGAAGCTATGCCGTTCGAGTTTGGGATGCCAACCAGCGCGACAGCTACTTCTACGATTTCAACAAGAATGCCTCTGAGTATTACAAGGGAAGCGAAAACAAGCTGGCTCTCTACTTCACTCACGATTGGGATGTCACCAACAAGTTGAATCTCTACTATGGTGCCCGTCTGGAGTGGCAGAAGCTGAAGGGTGAAAACGCAGCAGTGAAGAATGCCAAGGGTGAATACGTAGGTCGTTTCGCCGATTACTATCTCGGTGCTACGGCAGCAGATGGAACCAAGATTGCTCCGGCAGACTTGAGTTACAACTGGATCAACTACGATTTCTCTGTAGCAGCAACTTATAAGTTGACCGATAACTTCGGCTTCACTGGCGATTTCACTTACATCGTACAGCATCCTAAGTTCGAGGCTTTCGCTCCAGCTACATTGCCAAATACGGATAAGATTTCTGTGCCACTCGGTCGTGCAGGTATCTACTATAACAATTCATGGTTGAGCCTGACATCGTTGTTCTCTTATATCTCAAAGACCAACAATAACCAGACTCTCAACCTGCAGCATGGCAGTGAAATCAAGGCAGCTCCAATGGCTTACGATATCCAGACATGGGGATGGACAACCGACGCAGTGGCTCATCCATTCAAGGGATTCGATTTCCACTTCCTCTTCACCTATCAGAAGCCAACTTACAAGAAGTTTGAGACATCGGTTACCTTCAACGACGGTTACACTGGTAACATCAATGCTACTGGCAATATCGTAGCTGAGATTCCTCAGATTCTCATCGAGTTGGATCCAAGCTACATGATTACCAAGGATATCAAGCTCTGGACCAGCTTCCGTTACTTCAGCAAGACCTACGCCAACATCAACGAGGCATATTACTTCAACGGTCACTGGGAGACTTTCGGAGGTTTGAACTGGCAGGCAACCAAGCGCCTGGCTCTCGGCTGCACCGTAGTCAACTTCCTCAACCAGACTGGTGCCAAGGGTAGTATCGCAGGTGCCGAGCTGATTACCAAGGATGAGGCTAAGGGAATCAAGAATCAGATTATGACGGGTAGCTATCTCCGTCCATTCACTGTAGAATTCACAGCTTCGCTTAAGTTCTAAGCGTTTTAAGTCTTCTGTAAACATGACCGACAGTTCCTATATATAAAAGGTATAGGGCTGCCGGTAATAATAAAAACAAAGCTACGTTCTATATATATAAGCAATAACAATTAACAATAATAGCACAATGAAAACAAACAATATGATGAAGGCTGCTTGCCTCATGTTGATGGCATCAGCTACCACTTCTGCCTTTGCACAGAAGATGAACATCGAACACAAGGGTGATACTACTATCATCAAGGTGGAGAATCCAACCAAGTATCTTCTTCTACCTATCCAGGAAGAGAAGGGTGAAGCTCAGGTTTTGCTCGATACAGGTTCTAAGGATGATACCTGGATGGACGTTCGCCTGGCTCAGAATGGTTCTGATTACTTCGTGCCATTTGCCTTGGGCAAGGGTAAGACCGCTACCGTCAAGATTCTCGGTTTGAATAAAGATGCCTTGGCACTCAGTTTGCTCAAGCTCAGCAATACATTCGATACTGCCAACACCGATTACTATCGTCCATCTTATCACTTCACTCCGCTCTATGGTTGGATGAACGACCCTAACGGTATGGTGTATAAGGATGGTGAGTATCATCTCTATTTCCAATACAACCCATACGGAAGCAAGTGGGGCAACATGCACTGGGGCCATGCCGTAAGCAAGGACCTGGTTCATTGGGAGCACCTCGACCCAGCCATCGCCCGCGACCCTGTAGGTCATATCTTCTCAGGTAGTTCCGTAGTAGATAAGAAGAATACTGCCGGTTTTGGCAAGGATGCCATCATCGCCATCTATACCAATAACAGCGTGAATCACGATGAGGTACAGTGTATCGCCTACAGTAACGACAATGGCCGCACCTTCACCAAGTATGCGGGCAACCCAGTGTTGACTCCATTCGATGGTTTGAAGGACTTCCGCGACCCTAAGGTGTTCTGGTATGAGAAGGGAAAGTGCTGGTATATGATTGTTTCTGCCGATAAGGAGACCCGTTTCTATAAGTCAAAGAACCTGAAGAAGTGGACTTACGTAAGTGCTTTCGGCAAGGGCATGGGGCAGCAGCCATGCCAGTATGAGTGCCCAGACTTCTTCCAGTTGCCTGTAAATGGTGATAAGAAGAAGATGAAGTGGGTGATGACGATGAATATCAACCCTGGTTGCTGGTTTGGCGGCAGCGCTACCGAGTATTTCGTAGGCGATTTCGATGGTAAGAACTTCACCTGTCCTGATGCCCACGATGTGAAGTGGCTCGATTGGGGTAAGGATCATTACGCCACCGTTACCTTCTCTAACACAGGCGACCGAGTATTGGGAATCACCTGGATGAGCAACTGGCAGTATGCCAACCTCACTCCGTTCAAGCAGAATCGTGGTGCCAATGGTTTGCCTAGAGAGTTGAAGCTTTACGAGAAGAATGGCAAGTATTATATTTCTGAGGATGTAGCTCCTGAGGTATATGCCTTGAGAAAGGATACCAAGGATTTGACTGATGCTTCTGTAGCTGATGCCAAGGATTTGAAGGGTGTTGCTGCCAATATGGAAGGTGCCTTCGAGATTGAGGCTGATGTAACTCCAGATGCAAATGGTATTGCTGGTATTGAGATTTCAAACAACAAGCGTGAGCGCACCATGATCTACTTCGATATGAAGCAGGGCAAGGTAGTGATGGATAGAACAGAGAGCGGTCTCACCGATTTCGGCAAGCAGGCAGTTCCTCACGATATCGAGTTGGCTTGGGACAAGCAGTTGGCAGCAGAAGGCAAGGAGCCTGCCCGCATCACCAA
>URYG01000199.1 GCA_900551985.1 uncultured Prevotella sp.
AGTAGCTAAACTAGCCGCGAACAAAGTCTTTATATTTAGTTTCATATTCTAAGCGTATTTAAATGTTGTTAGAAATTGATTTTAGCACCCACCATAATCGTACGAGTATGTGGATAATTACTCCAACGATAATCCACACCAGGGTCGATTCCACCAAGATTAACCTCTGGATCCAATCCCTTGTAGCTTGTAATAGTGAAGACGTTATTGGCATTAACATACAACTGAAGGCTGTTCAACCATCCGTCCAAATTGCGGAAAGTATAACCCAAGGACAAGTTCTGCAAGCGAACATAAGAGCCATTCTCTATGAACTTATCTGATGGAATGTTAGAACTGGTATCAGTTGCCGGACGGTCGGTAATAAACTCCTTCAATACATTCTTGCCACCAGCAAAGAAGTCTGGTGCAGTATAGTGAGCTCGGAGACCATTATAAATCTTATTGCCAAACACACCAGTAAAGAAGAAGGAAGCACTCCAGTTCTTATAACTGAAACTATTGTTCCATCCCACATTCAACTTTGGCTGTGCGCAACCCGTGATTGTACGGTCTTCAAATGCTGGCGACTTAGTAGTCTTGCCATTGCGCTCACCTGTAGCCTTATCATGCTCATAATATACAGAAATACCATCCTCGTCGTAACCAGCAAACTCGTAGGTGAAGAACGTACCCAAAGGCTGACCTTCCATAATCTGCTGTGTATAACCATAGGCAGACACGCCAGCCACCATAGGATCACCCTGAGTAAAGGTTGCTGTACTATACTTCTCGTTAGTCAACTTCTTTACCTTATTCTTATTATGAGAAAGGTTCAGAGTTGTTGTCCATGTAAAATTCTGATTCCGTACAGGAATTGCATTGATAGAGAACTCAATACCACGATTGCTGATTTCACCCACATTGGCTACGATGGTACTATAAGGATAAACGAAAGAAGATACTGGATAATTCCAGATCAGATCCTTGGTATTCTTGTCGTAATACTCGATAGATCCATTGATACGACCATCGAAGAAGGCATAATCCAAACCAATGTTCAACATACTGGTTTTCTCCCACTTCAAATCCGGATTAGCTAACTTGGTAGCCACCAATGTAGCATAATTCTTACCATTGATGGTAGATATAGAACCATTCGCACCATAGGTAGCTACAGCAGTATATGCACCAAATCCCAAAGCATTACCACTTACACCATAACCCACACGAAGCTTCAGGTTAGAAAGCTTCAAGGCATCCTTCAAGCCATCCATGAATTTTTCTTCAGTGACATTCCAAGCTCCCGATACAGATGGGAAATATCCCCACTGATGACCATCACCAAACACAGACGATCCATCACGACGAATGGTAGCCTGCAACATATAACGGCTATTGTATGAATAAGACAGACGACCATAGAAAGAGATATTACGAACAGTCTCCTTCGTACCGCTCTCCACTGCAGTCATGCCATCAATAGTACCAGCATACTTCAACTGATTCCATCCCAATTTATCATCGAAGAAATTATGAACGGTCAATCCAAAGCCATCATTGTTAACACGCTCCTCCCAAGAGTAACCTGCCATCAAGCCCAACTTATGTACCTTATTGAAAGTAGCATCATAGTTGATGTATGTCTCGAAAGTCTGGTCATGTCCTTGATATGTGCTACGGTTGGCACGTCCCTGATAATCGCTGATACCATTGAGCTGGGTGTTATGAGAATCGTATGCACTATAGGTACGCTGCTTATTGCTATACTGATAGTTGACATTCCAAGTCAAACCCTTGACAATATTAGCCGTAGCCTTTGCGATAAACTGCATACGTTTCCACTCGAACTCAGAAGAATCCTCTGCAATGAGGGATAGCGGGTTATAGTTTTTAGAACCATCACCCTTACTCCAAGAGCCATCCTCATTTCTAACAGGTGTAGTAGGGTTAAAATAGTTCATTGCATCCAGTACAGAACCGCCCTCATTGTTCATAGGCACTCCCTCGTGCTTACCATACATGGCATTCAAACCTGCAGAAAGGTCCAAATGGTCTTTCAAAACCTTAGAACTTACCAAAGAGCGGAAATTGATACGGTGCATATCAGTTCCCTTGATGATACCCTCACGATTGTTATAATTCAGGGAAGTCATATAGGTAGTCTTCTTGCTGCCACCATTGATGGAAAGGTTGTGGTTATGGCTGATACCTGTACGAAGTACCTCCTTCTGCCAATCGGTAGAAGCTCCATAGTCATAAGCATAATCCAAATTGTTAGCCTTTACATAGCCCCGAATATCATCGGCAGAAGCCATATCCAAAGTCTTGGAAATATGGTCGAAACCTACATAACCCGAGTAGGATACGTTCACACGCTCCTGATTGTTCTTGCCTTTCTTGGTGGTAATCATAATCACACCAGTGGCAGCCTTGGAACCATAGATAGCTGTAGCAGAGGCATCACGGAGGACATCAATGCTCTCGATATCGTCAGGAGCCACCATTGAAATATCCACTCCCGGGATACCATCTATCACATAATAAGGCTGCATAGCCTCTCCGGTTCGAAGAGAGGAAGCACCACGAAGAGTCATGCTGGTAGAACCACTAGGGTCGCCAGAAGAAGTTACCACCAATCCTGGCACCTTACCCTGAAGCATCTGGGCAGGGTCTGTATAAACACCCTTGTTCAAATCCTTAGCATTCACTGTTGTGATAGAAGAAGTTACATCCTTACGACGCATCGTACCATAACCTACCACAACCACCTCGTTGAGGGCAGTGTTATCTTCATCCAACACAATCTGATTATTGCCACTTGCCTTAATGGTCTTTGACGTAAATCCAATGTAAGAGAGCTTCAGCTTAGCACCAGGCTTCACCGATAGGGTATACTTTCCATTAACATCGGTAACCGCACCATTGTTAGTACCTACCTCCATAACGCTTACGCCTATGAGAGGTTCGCCATTGGCATCTTTCACGGTACCACTAACCTTACTTTGTGCAAATGTGAGTGTACTCACCAGCAGAAGGGCGGAAGAAAGCAATACTCTTTTCATGCTTCTTCCATTTGTCTTTTGTACTATTTGCATAACTACTAGATTTTGTTATAAATAATCGGATGCAAAGGTAGTACTACCTTATTACACCTGTTTAAGATTTTAGTTTCAATTCTATGAAAAGATTGTTTTTCTAGTCATCTATCCCGAAAGTCTTTCCTCCATAGTTTACTTTCGGTCCGATCTGTACTCTCAGATCATCAATCTCTACGTCCCTGGCATTTTCTACATAGACTCCATATACCTTATTATATATAAAGCCCTCGCCACGACATGGGCGCTTATCATACACGCCACCATCATAGCTTGTCAGTTTCTTCAAGTTGAGATGTACATTGTTGAGATAGATATTGTTTACCTTATCCGGGGTATCTCCACCGATAAAGCATCCGTTTTCTGAAGTGGCATAGATATTATTAAAGTAGATATGGCTCACCTCGCCACATCTTCCTACAGTCTGACCTTTAGGGAAACGCCAGTTGGCATCCTTGTGATTTCCATTGGCACGAGGGTAAGAAGTTACATAAATAGGTTCTGCCTTGCCCCACCATACATCGCTCCATAGCTGGCAATCCAGAATGATGTTAGAGAAAACCACATTGCTCACGGTTCCCTCATCACGGTTCTGAATGCCGAGACCACGGTTGCTACCTTTGATTACACAATTATCGATAACCACATTATAGATGGAATCCATATTTTCGCTGCCAATCTTCACGGTACAGCTGCGACTCTCCATCACACAATTCGTTACCACGATGTCGTGACAAGAACCATATTCTTCAAACTCACGGCGGTTTTTCAGGCAGATGGCATCATCGCCACTGGTGATATGACAGTTGGCAATGCGCACATTCTTGCTATGATCGATATCAATGCCATCACCATTACGAATCTTAAGATTGTTAAGCAGATTGATGCCGTCAATCACAGCTCCATCGCAACCGATGAGATGCACCGTCCAGTAAGCACCTTCCCGTATCGTAATATCACGGATATTGAGATTCCTGACTCCCATCAGGGTAAGCACGTGCGGACGGGGATCGAAAGTAGTGACCGGTTTGAGTTCGTAACTATCTAAAAGTTCAGCACCCATAAACTTGATACCATTGCCATGAATCGTACCATGCCCAGAGAACGAAAGATTCTCCACATCCTTCGCCCATATCCACATCATACCCTCACCCTCGTTCTTACCGAAGGCACTGAGATGATAGATACTCTCATCGGGATTGGCTTTCCAGACGGAATTGGTTTCCAAAACGATGTTCACATTCGACTTCAACTGTACGGGTCCTGAAAGGAATGTATGATTGGCGGAAAAGACCACATCTCCCCCTCCGGCATTCGTACAAGCATCCACAGCTTTCTGAATGGCGATTGCGTCATCACTGATTCCGTTACCTCGAGCACCGAAATCCATCACATTGAAGTTACGACCATAGAGGATACAGGGTATGGTTAGTAAAATCAATAAGTTTAGCGTTAATTTATTCATCGGCTTAAAGATTAGTTGCTGCAAAAATAAACAAAAAAAATAATAAATGCAAGTTTTTAAGTAAAAAAGATGCAAGAATCAACAAAAAATCCTTCTTTTATTCCTGCAACCCACTTTTATAATGATTTCAAACGTTTATATAATGCCAAAGGAAACACCAGGAAACAAGCCAAAGCTATTCGATACAGTAGCCCAGACACGTCGTATGCATATTTATACTGCATATTTCCTGCATAATCCTATCATTCTACAACAAATTATCGTAAATATGCAAATTTTATACGTATTTTCTTGGCGTTTTCATATATTTATTGTAATTTTGCAACCACAAACGAATAAAAATACAGCGTATGAAAGTAAAGAACAATAGATTAGAAGCATTAAAGATGCTTATCTCTAGCCAAGAGCTAAGTTCGCAGGAACAACTCTTGCAAGCTTTGCACAAAGAAGGATTTGAGATAACGCAAGCCACATTGAGCCGCGACCTCAAGCTGCTCAAGGTAGCCAAGGCTGCTTCATCCAGCGGAAAATACGCATACGTCTTACCCAATGATGCGCTCTACAAACGTGTTACACACCCTATGTCCATCAGCAAGATGGGACTGAGTACAGGATTCCAATCCATCAATTTCTCAGGCAATATGGTAGTTATCAAGACACGTCCGGGATATGCGAGCAGTATCGCCTACAACATCGACAATAGCGATATTCCTCAAATCCTTGGAACCATCGCAGGAGATGACACCATCTTCCTGGTCAAGAAGAAGGGTACTACAGAAGAGGAAATCATCGACATCTTGTCGGAAGTGATTCCTGAGCTCAATCATAGATATTAATTGATGGTTGACTGGTATTAAAACAACAGATTACAAATAAGAACATTCAAAATATAAAGAGAAAATGGAAGAAGTTAAAGTAATGGTGGCTGACGAAAGTCACATCAAGTACATCGACACCATTCTGACTACAATTGCAGAAGCTGCAAAGAAGCGTGGTTCTGGTATCGCCAAGCGTTCACCAGAGTATGTTGCCACCAAGATGCGCGAAGCCAAGGCGGTCATCGCTCTCCAGGGCGAGAAGTTCGCAGGTTTCAGCTACATCGAAACATGGGGCAACAAGCACTATGTTACCACATCAGGTTTGATCGTTCACCCAGACTTCCGTGGTTTGGGATTGGCAAAGCGCATCAAGAACCTGACCTTTACGCTCGCCCGACAGCGATGGCCTCATGCCAAGATTTTCTCTTTGACATCCGGTTCGGCTGTCATGAAGATGAACACCCAGCTGGGTTATCTTCCTGTTACCTTCGCCGACCTGACCGATGATGAGTCATTCTGGCGTGGCTGCGAGGGTTGCATCAACGTGGATGTCCTCCATCGTACCAACCGCAAATACTGCATCTGCACCGCCATGC
>URYG01000200.1 GCA_900551985.1 uncultured Prevotella sp.
ATCTGATGGCAAAGATAATACTTTATCTCCTAATCTCCAAAACTTTTCCCGAAAAGTTTGTTTTCAGTCTTAGCCTTCAACACCTCTGTTCGGGATAAGAAATAGTGCCCAAAAAGGTTGGTAATCTCCGATTTTTGTATCTTTATAGTTGAATTTCAATTAGTTATAAACATAAAAAGATATCATTATGGAGATTACCAAGGACAAAGTAACAGCTTTTTCCTCTAGGGACATTCCTTTTTATTCCTCGGTGTAAAGCACCTGGATCATAGTCTGACCCACTGCCTTCAATACGTTCTTATCCAGATGAGCCATATCATCGTTCACGGTGTGCCAGGTAGGACCGAAACTGCTCTGCTGACAATCAGGATAGTAGGCTATCACATCGATGGTAGGAATCTTCGCCTTCTCGTTTACCGGGATATGATCATCCGTAATCATACCGCCATCACTCTTAGGGAAGAAACTGCCGTAACCTGCCTGACGGGCAGCAGCCCATACTCGCTTCACGATGCCACCAGCATACTGCATAGACATTCCTTCGCGATAGAACTTAGCACCCTGACCGCCTACCATATCCAGGAGGATGCCATAGCGAGGATTGTAACCCTCAGGCTTGTTCTCGCTCCAATACTGGGCACCCAAAGCCCAGCTGTTGCCATCATCCTGTGCATCAGACCATTGAGGTACGCCCCAGTCCTCGGTATCGAAACATACGAAATCTACACCGATACTTGGATTCAACTTCCTGTCTGCCTGCAACTGGCGTGCAATTTCCAACATGACGGCTACTCCGCTGGCACCATCGTTGGCAGCCATTACAGGCTTGCGCCAATTGGTACTGTCGGGATCGTTATCCGCCCAAGGGCGACTGTCCCAATGGGCACAAAGCAAGATACGGGTTTCAGCCTTCGGGTTGTAATGGGCAATAATATTGGTATTCTTCAATATCGTGCCATCATAACCCTTCAGGTCTGCCTTCTGGGTCTCTACCTCGCAGCCAAACTGCTTGAACTTGCTCACAATCCATTCGCCACACTTATCGTGCGCCTCGCTGTTCATCACGCGAGGTCCGAAATCGCATTGCGCTGCACAATAAGCCAACGCCGAATCGGCATTGAAGGCAGGACCTACGGGATTCAGCTTCTCCGCTTCCTCTACCTCCTGAACATCAGGCGAGCTTGCGCTGCTGGCATTCTTATAGCTGATGGTACCAGCCACCAGTCCGGCAGCCACCACCACACCTAATATAATCTTCATTTTCTTCGTCATAACATTATTGTTTAAAGTTCTGCACCTGCGTCATCACTCTGAGCCAGTTGCCTCCCCAGATCTTGGCGATATCCTGCTCGCTGTACTTGCGGCGCAACAGCTGGAGAGTGAAATTAATCAGCTCGGAAGAATCAGCAAGTCCGCGGATGCCTCCGTCTCCATCGAAATCGGTACCCAGACCTACGTGGTCGATGCCCATCACCTCGATGGCATGCTCCAGATGGGCAATGGCATCCATGATGTCTGCCTCGCCCTCCTTGCGCAGGAATCCATGATAGAGCGTAGTATGAGCCACACCTCCACGGGCTGCCAGGGCACGCATCTGATCATCGGTAAGATTGCGGGGCACATCGCAGAGCGCACGGCTGCTGCTATGGCTGCATACGATAGGAGTCTGACTGATTTCCAATGCATCATAGAAACTCTTTTCGCCTGCATGGCTCAAGTCCACCATGATGCCGTGGCGGTTCATCTCCTGAATCACCTTGGCTCCAAAGCTGCTCACACCATTGTGGGTATTGCAGCCACGGGCACTGTCGCAGATGTCATTATCGCCATTATGGCAGAGGGTGATATATACCACGCCTCGCTGGGCAAAGTACTTCACATTGCTCAGATCATGCTCCAGGGCAAGACCATTCTCAATACCGAGCATGATGCTCTTTCTGCCCTTTCGCTTGTCGCTGTAAAGATCGGCAGGAGTTCGGGCGATACTCAGGTAGTCGCGGTTCTTGCTCACGATTTCCTCTATCTTGTCGAAGATGAGATCGGCATACTGCAGCGGTCCCTGTACATCGAATGCCACCTTGCTGCTGAAGCTCTCGCCTATCTTAGGCTGCGGCAGATAAGCCACCATGGTGGTAGCATCCTGATGTCCGTCGGTCATCTTGTGCAGATCCACGAGGATGCGGGAGTCGCGATGATCGAACTTCACGCCCTGCGGGAAGAACATCGGGGTATCGCAATGGGTATCGAGTGTAAGGATACGCTTGTGCAACTGCTTGGCAGCATGGAAATTGCCAGCCTGGTTCACCAGCCACTGGAAGATCTTTCCGCCTTCCTCGCCCAGCCACTCCGGATGCCACTGCACGCCGAGTATCTGCTTATACTCATTGCTCTCTATCGCCTCAATGATGCCATCGGTAGATTTGGCGATGATGCGCATGTGCTTGCCCGGCTCGCTCACAGCCTGATGGTGGAACGAGTTGACGAGAATCTTTTCCGAATTATATATATGATATAAGGTGGAATCCTTCTTGATTTCTACACTATGGGTTGGTTCGGAGCGGTCGGCATCCTGACTGTGCTTCACCATCTGCTTGATGTCCTGATACACTTTTCCACCCAAGGCTATCGCCAGGGTCTGGATGCCTCGGCAGATGCCGAGCATAGGTATCTGGCGGTTGAAAGCCAGACGGACAAGCATCAGCTCTGCAGCATCACGCTCCTGATTGATATTGTGAAGACGGGGAGACGGCTCCTCGCCCATCCACAACGGGTTATGGTCGCCCCCACCCGTCAGGATCAAACCATCCAGATGCTCCAGGGTATTGATGATGACAGTACTGTCGGCAACTGGCGGGATGATGACAGGCGTTCCACCTGCCGCAATCACCTGCTTGTAATAACGGTCACGAAGCGTAGCATCAATGTTCTCGTAATTGGCAGTAAGACCGATTACGGGCTGATGCTTCGCTTCGGGAAAAGAAGAGTACGCACCCTTGAGATGCGACTCCAAGTCAAATGTTTCCATTTGTTTATTTCTAAATACAAAAAAATTACTCTTCCTCCAAGAGAACAGGAACCTCGCGCTTGATGCTCTGCTCAAGCGAGATGAGTGTCTCGGTAGATACTACACCCGGGATAGCCTGGAGCTTGTTGTTCAGCAAGTCCATCAACTGCTCGTTGTCACGGGCATACAACTTCAAAAGCATGGTATAAGAACCGGTTGTGAAGTGGCACTCCACAATCTCAGGAATGTTCTGAAGGCGCTCTACCACCTTCTTGTACATATTACCACGCTCCAGGTTAAGTCCTACGTATGTACATGTAGAATAACCCAGACTCTTAGGGTTTACATCAAATCCGCTACCGGTGATGAATCCATCCTCCATCAAGTGCTGGACACGCTGATGGATGGCTGCACGAGACACGCCGCATTCTGCAGCTACGTCCTTGAAAGGAATACGGGCATTCTTGGAAAGGATGCCGAGAATCTTTCTGTCAAGATTGTCTATTTTCTCCATTTCTTCTCTATTATTATGTTCTTTTTTAAGGTATTCTTATATACCAGATAGCAAAATTAATAAAAACTATCGAAACAGACAACAAAATGCACGAATATTTTGCAATATCCGTGCATTTTGTTGTTTTTTATACTGATTTTAACCAAAATTTCAGATTTTTCCTGCTATTTGGTCGTTACTTTCTCTTTCTGGAAGCAGACTTCTTGCCGTTTGACTTGGCAGAAGATTTAGCCACCTTCTTCTCTGCTCCTACGGCTACATCTTCCTTCAACTCGCCAGCAGGCTCAGCCTTAACCTCAGGCTTTACGATGCTGACAAGCTCCAGGTCGAAAATCAAGGTTGAATATGGAGGAATCTGACCTGCCTGGCGCTCGCCGTAAGCCAACTCGTAAGGGATGTAGAGCTGCCACTTGCTGCCTACAGGCATGGTAGTGAGCGCCTCTGTCCAACCCTTGATCAGGCTGCCGGCACGGAACTTGTCTGTGGCAGCACCGCCATGCTTGGAAGTTGCATCGAATACAGTTCCATCGATGAGACGGCCCTCGTAGATAACCTCCACCTCATCAGAAGCCTGAGGAATCTCGCCCTGACCTTCCTTGATTACCTTATACTGCAAACCGCTAGGCAAAACCTTGACACCTAGCTTCTTGGCATTGGCAGCCAGATATTTCTCGCCAGCACCAGCCAAGGCTTCCTTCTTGAACTCGCCAGCCTTGTGCTCGGTAAAGATAGTGGTATCATTGGCAAGAGCTGCCACAAAACCACGGCTGAACAATTCGGCATTGATAGAATCCTTGGTGCTCTTCAGCTCCTCGCGGGTTCCAGGAAGGATGCGCTGATTTACCATCTGGGCAATCTGCATACCTACGATATAGGCTGTACCCTTAGGGGTATTTGCCTGCTGGATAGCCTCCTCGTAACCACGGATGAAGTCTGCCATATAAGCAGTATCCACCTGATAACTCTGCTGGATGAATGGAACCAGACCACGGGTGGCATAGACACCAGCCGCATAACTCAAGGAATCACCCTCGCTGACAAGAACCACTGGAGTTACCTTCTTTACATTCTTCTTGCTTGCAGCACTGGCTGTAAACAAAGAAGCACTCGCCACGAGGACGAGTGCTGTCATTAAATATTTCTTCATTTCTTATAAGTCCTCTACTCAAAAAATGAGTTCCCACAAAAATTACTTGCCACCTACAGAAATCAACTCGATCTTGAAGATCAATACAGAGAATGGCTTGATCTGACCCTGCTCGCGCTCACCGTAAGCCAACTGCTGAGGGATGTAAACCTCCCATACAGAACCTGCTGGCATGTGAACCAAAGCCTCAGTCCAACCCTTGATAACCTGGTTAGCACGGAGATCTACAGCCTGACCACGCTTGAAAGATGAATCGAATACCTTGCCGTCGATTGTCTTACCCTCGTAGTTAACCTTTACCATAGATGTATCCTTTGGCATAGGGCCGTTACCCTCCTTGATTACCTTGTACTGAACACCTGAAGGAAGAGTTACCACTCCTGGCTTCTTCTTGTTGGCAGCGAGGAACTTCTCACCAGCCTCCTTGTTAGGACCATATTCCTTCTCCATGTTCTTTGCCTTGATGGCCATCATCTTGGTCTGTGCTACCTGAGCAGCCTGCTCTACAGTCATCAAACCCTTCTTGCCGGTAGTACCTGTGATGAAACCAGCCATGAAGTTCTTCAAAGAGATGGTCTTGGTAGAATCGTCACCGAATACCTCGTGGTTGATACCCTTAACCATCTGGTTAGAGATCTGCTGACCAATCTGAATACCTGCATAGTAAGCAGCCTTCTTCTTGTCATCACCAGCGTTGGCACCATCGTTGAGACCCTTGATGAAATCATCCATGTAAGCGGTATCCACGCCCATGCGCTCTACCATAAACTCCTTCAGACCCTGAGTCTGAGACATACCCATGGCATAGCTCATTGTATCTACATCATTCTTGAGATCTGCCTTTGGAGTAGAATTGCCACAAGCTACGAATGTAGCGGCAACACAAGCCACGAGGGCTCCGAAAAATAACTTTTTCATTTTTTACTTTATGTTTTATTCTTTGTTCTCTCTATATATTACTTTACTGCAACAAGCTCTACATCGAAGATCAATGCTGAGAATGGAGGAATAGCTGCACCTGCGCCACGCTCGCCATAACCCAACTGATAAGGGATGAAGAAACGGTACTTAGCACCCTCGGTCATCAACTGAAGACCCTCTGTCCAACCAGCGATTACCTGGTTCAATGGGAAGGTAGCAGTCTGACCACGGTCGTAAGAGCTATCAAACTTAGTACCATCGATGAGTGTACCCTCGTAGTGGCACTC
>URYG01000201.1 GCA_900551985.1 uncultured Prevotella sp.
ATTATCAGGTGGTTATTGCGGTGAGGTCCCACCTCTTCCCATTCCGAACAGAGAAGTTAAGCTCACTTGCGCCGATGGTACTGCAATGCAATGCGGGAGAGTAGGTAGCCGCCTTCTTTTATCAAGAGCCTCAGATTTCGAAAGATTTCTGAGGCTTTTTTCGTTTTTCCGCAGATTTCACAGATGACGCAGATTTTAGACCTGTTCGGTCTTGGATTTCGCAGATTTTTTGTATCTTTGCATTCGCAAAAATAGAAATTAATTATGAATCAATTTACAAAGATTATTGCAGCCCAACTCAAATTACGTGAGCAGGCTGTCGAGAATACATTGGAGCTTCTCGAAGAGGGATGCACCATTCCTTTTATTTCCCGTTACCGTAAGGAGAAAACGGGAAATATGGATGAGGTGAATATCGAGGCTATCGCTCAGGCTAATGAGAAACTCAAGGAGATGGCGAAGCGTAAGGAAACTATCCTGAAGACTATTGATGAGCAAGGTAAACTGACAGATGCCCTTAAGGAGCGTATTGAAAACTGTTGGGATGCCACAGAACTGGAGGATATCTATCTTCCTTTCAAACCTAAGCGCAGAACTCGTGCACAGATAGCCCGTGAGGCAGGCTTGGAACCTTTGGCGCAAGTTCTGCTTTTTCAGCGTGAACGTAATCCGCAGCAAGCCGCCAGGAAGTTTGTGGGCGATAAGGTGAAGGATGTTGAAGCAGCTTTGCAGGGAGCTAAGGATATCATTGCAGAAACCGTAAGTGAAAGCGAGGAGAGTAGAAATCAGATTCGAGGAGAATTCCGCAGAGGAGCCATCATCACTTCGAAGGTGGTTGCCAAGAAGAAAGATGAAGAAGAAGCACAGCGCTTCTCTGATTACTTCGATTTCTCAGAGCCATTGAAAAGATGTTCTTCTCATCGCCTCTTGGCGATGCGTCGTGGTGAGGCTGCCGGTTTCCTCCGTATCAGTATCTCTGCAGATGATGAGCAATGCCAGAATAAGCTGAAACGCCACTATGTGCATGGATATGGTGAGTGCCAGACTTTGGTAGGTGAAGCGGTGGATGATGCCTTTAAGCGTCTTTTGAAACCTAGTATTGAAACTGAATTTGCTGCTCTCAGTAAGCAGAAGGCGGATGAAGAGGCAATTGTGGTTTTTGCAGAGAACCTGCGTCAGCTCTTGCTCGCTGCTCCTTTAGGGCAGAAGCGCGTGATGGCGGTGGATCCTGGTTTTGCCAATGGTTGCAAGACCTGTTGCCTGGATGCGCAGGGTAATCTGATTCATCATGAAATCGTTTATCCTCATCCTCCTCGTAATAAGAAAAATGAGGCTACTTCTGCTATCCAGCGTATGGTGAAGATGTATCAGGTAGAGGCTATGGCTGTAGGAAATGGTACTGCGAGCCGTGAAACGAGTGATTGGCTGCACGAAATAAGTTATCCACACCCTGTGGATATCTATGTAGTAAGCGAGGATGGTGCTTCTATCTATTCTGCTTCCAAGATTGCCAGAGATGAATTCCCTGATGAGGATGTTACCGTGCGTGGTGCTGTGAGTATCGGTCGCCGACTGATGGATCCGCTTGCCGAACTGGTGAAGATAGATCCTAAGAGCATCGGTGTGGGACAGTATCAGCATGATGTGGATCAAACACAGCTTAAGAAGAGCTTGGATAATGTGGTGATGAGTTGCGTGAACTCGGTGGGGGTAAACCTGAATACTGCATCCCAGCATCTCCTGACCTACGTGAGTGGTCTCGGTCCTACTCTTGCCAAGAATATTGTGGAATACCGTAAGGAGAATGGAGCCTTCGCTTCTCGTGCCCAGTTGAAGAAGGTGCCACGTCTGGGGCCTTCTGCCTTCGAGCAGTGTGCCGGCTTCCTCCGTATTCCTGGAGCCAAGAATCCTTTGGATAACAGTGCTGTTCACCCGGAGCGTTATGCCTTGGTTGAAAAGATGGCGAAAGATCAGGGAGTTACCGTGAAGCAGCTGGTGGAAGATAAGGATTTGCAGAAGAAGATTGATATCAAGAAATATGTGACAGCCGAGGTGGGTATGCCTACTTTGGCGGATATCATGGCTGAGCTTGACAAACCTGGCTTGGATCCTCGTGGAGAGGTTGAAAAATTTGAGTTTGATGCGAGCATCAAGACCATTGAGGATCTGCAGGAGGGTATGGTGGTGCCTGGCATCGTAACCAATATCACCAAGTTTGGCGCCTTTGTAGATATAGGTGTTCACAATGATGGCTTGGTTCACGTTTCCCAGATGTCCAACCGCTACATCAATGACCCTAGTGAAGTGGTGAAACTTCATGAGCATGTGATGGTGAGAGTGACGGAAGTGGATTTGAAGCGTAAGCGCATTGCCTTGTCAATGAAAGGAGTGAAATAATGGATATGAATCAATATATAAACAAAGTTGAAAATATAAATAAAGGTGAAACCCTCGGTAAAGAGGGCTTCACCCATTCTGACGACAGTACCAATCAAGACCGTCTTTCTCTATCCAGTATCTCTCAAGACTGTATAGAGTCGGCTTATTGCTTTATTCATCAGAAGCTTCGTGTCTATGAGTTTTCTACCAATCCCACACAGCGTGATGATATCGAATATGCTATCAGCCAGTATGTGGATGGCATGAATCCACAGCTTTACCAGCTGCTTGCTGATGGAAGAGATGGTTTCCTTCTCGACCATGTAGGTTTTGAGCAGGATATGAGAAAGGCACAGGAGCAACTGGAAAAAATGATGGTGTAACCAATTTATTTCAAGATGGTGTAACCAATTTATTTCAAATTACAGTCGGGAAGAACTTCCATGCATCTTCTTCCTTCTACGGTTTTCAGGATGCATCCGATGGTTTTTCTACCGATGTTTCTATTGACAGGGACTTGATCCTGCGCAATTACTTCTACATAATGAACGCCGGCATTCGGTACATCCATAGGGAGGGTACCTTCTGCCTGCATCTTGCCGTGTTCGAATCTGTCAACATCATCAAATCTGACGTAATGGTTGCTTTTGCCGTCAATGAATCCAACACATACAGAGTCCTTATCTGAGGCAACGGACGCAAAGATGAGTTTTTCGCCAGCATAACGCTTGAAAACTCTGCCCCGTTCTCTCTGCAAGAGCTCTGCCATCGAAACCTTGCATACCTTTCCGCTTTCATAGACAAGAATGAGCCATCCTTCTTCTTCGTCTTCATGAACAGCCAGTTTCAGGCGATAATCCTGCCAGTCGTCTTCATCCAGTATCTTGTATTCGTCCGTATCCATCAGACAGATAACTGCCGTGATAGGGCGGTAGCCTTCCTCGTAATCGTGCAAGGCATTGTTTCGCAGACGTGAGGTTTGGATATGGTCGGTGATAGGGGCAGATTCTACATGCTTAGTGGAGTTCTTTGGTTCCTTGGTGGCTGGAGTGTTTTCTACCGCAGTCGGCATTTCTTCCTGTGTAACCACAGCATGCGGAATGTGCTCTTCTGCCCATTGCTTTCTGATGGCAAGGAACTTGTCCTTATAGGTATCGTTTACCTTGCGCGCAGATGTACCCATGCGTTCATAATATACATTGCCTATGGCTTTAGGTGTAGGGCATGGCTCGATGTCGATGATGAGTACCGCATTGCTGATATCCGTATCGAAGTGAGTATGTATATAATGTGCTGCTTCCTGACCGAGATAATAGATAATCTGATTGTTGACATATACCTCGTACTTATCTCTAGAGCCTTTGAAGAGAGGGTTCTTCAAGTCCTCTTCCAATCCCATTTCATAGCCAATATCCGATACGCCCAGATAGAGATGGCCGCCCTCGGCATTGAGGAAGGCACATATTTCCTGCATAATCTTGATGGTTTGTGCCTGCACATCCACTCGCATGGAGTTTTCCGGATAGATGATGGAGGTCTTGAACTCGGTATGGAAATCTTCCTTGCCATAGTTCTTCTTGTTGGAAGATGACTTGTGGAGTTTCAGAAGAGCTCGAATCTTGTCGAGGATATCACCGGCTTGGGTGAGAAGTCCCGATTTCTTCACGAAGTTGTGAGAGAGAACGAGCGATGCCAGTTGCTGCAGGTGAGGATCTTCTGTAAGACAGCTCCAATGGTACAGGTCTTCGTAGTGTTCCTCGCTATCCAGACAGCCGATGATACGCAATTGCATAAAGTCATGGCGAAGGATGGCATTGCGTTCAAACAATTCCGGTTCCTTTTCGGCGATATGCTCAATCTTGTGGATATCTACCTTATCTAATGTTGCAAAGTCGTTGAGCACCTCCAGGAGCGTAAGTCGGCTATCGTAATAACTGGTTCTCTCCTTGCTGTCGAGCATGATGGCAAGAAGTCGGCAGAAGTTGAGATAGTTGTATGCCTTGATCTTGTCTTCTTCTATGGTGGCTTTGGCATCTATGATGTTCATCATTTCCGATACATATACTTTCTCTATAGGCATCGCATTAGCCAATTCATCCTTTTCATTCTTTGGGTTGTAAACCTCATGTGCTGCATACCCCAGCATCAGCTGATGGAAAGCATCGGCAAGACTGAACCGGCTTTCCGGTGATTCCCGCAGGAAGGTACCGTTGAGATAACCATTGGTTCCTTCCGTGATGTTATCAACTTCTATCACCATACCTTTTTTCAAATCATCGAGAGTCATGCCTGGGGCAGGACATACGGAAACAGAAAAGCCTTCGCTGCTTACGGCAGGAACCCGAGGTACGTCGGGTACCTGATTGAAGAGCAGGCAGGTGAGGCGAGAGTTATAAAACAGATCGTTTACTCGTACGTCGTCTGCGTATTCGCTAATCATATCACGCATGGCAAAGACATAACTTCCATCATTGTTGACTTCTTTTACGTAAGCATGCAACAAGAGCGGCATCCCTTGATATTCAAACGACTGGGTGTTGATGTCGCCAGGGAAGAAAGGAACAACATCGTTTAATACGTCTAATGTTCCCACTCCCTCACAACCTTCTTCTACTACTTTGCATTCAAATAAGAGCTGTCCTGCCAATTGCTTGGTTACGATGATGGTCGTTTCATCATCTATATAGAGTTTTCTGTTTTGCTTTTTCGAGGACTTACGCTTTTGGGAGAATAGAGAATGGTTGATGTATTCCCACAGTTCCTTATAGTGTTCGATGGTAGTTCCTACTTTTCCACGCAGTTTTACCGGTGGTTTTTCGTCCAGTCGGATGGAAAGTCCATGCCATAATCCCATACGTGAAGAGAGAGGCATATATACATTCTCTTTATCCAGATCCTTTGGCTGTATGGTGATAGCTTGCTCGTTGATGGTGAGAAGGGTTGTTTCATTCTCATATTTGGCAGGTTCAAAACTCTCCACGGTTTCATTGTCCTGTTGAGAGCAAAGCATATTGGCGAGGACGAATGCGTCATCGCTGTTGAAAGGAAGGGCAGCGTTGAATTCTGCCGGGGTGAAGAGAGAAAGGAATGCTTTCTGGAGAGTTTTGTTTGGGTCGCTCACGTTCATCAGCGAAACCAAGCGATAGAGCAATGCCTGATTCAATGAGTTATCGTAAATCTTATGTGATGCATGACGTCCCAGTATCAGCTCGATGGTCAATACTTGAATCATGGTTTCCTTGGTTGTTGCATCGCTGGAGAGTCTATCTGTCTGGTGATAGATATTCTCTACATAGCCTTGTAACAGTTTGAGCCATTGCATCTGAAAGGGTTTTCTGTTCCAAAGATATACCTGCTGGCTGCGAAGGGTAGCAAGGATAGATGTGATGAGTTTTTCCATGATCGAGAAGTCGAGCATGAAGATGCATTGCATGATGCAGAACTGCTTGCGTGGATGGTAGATATAGGCACAGGGGATAGCCGGC
>URYG01000202.1 GCA_900551985.1 uncultured Prevotella sp.
TTGGCTAAAGGGAGACGGAGGGATTCGAAAAAATCTCTTCGCAAGAGGGGGACAGGGGTGTCGAAAAAGCTCCCTTTGGCTAAAGGGAGACGGAGGGATTCGAAAAAAACTTCATGTCCCCAGCCCTAGGGGGTTTCTGTCGTCAGTTGGTTTTATGAGGGGGGCTCCCAAAAGCCCCCCTACAGAAAACCAATTGTTAAAAAAAAAAAATAGACCAAAAAATTTGTTTAAATCAGAGAAAAAGCGTAATTTTGCAGCGTGATAAGGATACTCTTTTAAGAACGTTTGTAAATAAGAACGAAATTTAAAAGCCTGTCCCTGAAAAATGGTAAATGTGTAACATCTTGAAATTAAGGTAGTTATATGATATAGTAGGGAGCTAAAATTATGCCATTTTTTAAAATTAATGTTAATAAAAAAGAGTAAATAGATGAGTCTGGAAAGTCCTGATGAAGCCCCTATCTGGTATGCCATGAGTGCTCCCTACCGCGAAATGAAGGTAGTGACGCACCTCAAGACCAACCGGGATATCAAGGTGTTCCTTCCTTTGGAACGCGTCGAGCGTATGGTGGGGCAGCACATACGCAAGCGAGTCATTTCCTATCGCCCCGTAGTCCGCAATCTCCTCTTCGTGAAGGCTGCGCCAGCCAGAATGCGGAATCTCAAGCAGATTTACAATTCCATGCTTCAGTTCAAGATCCGTCCCATGGATGGACATTCTGAAGTCATCACCATCCCCGATAAGGAAATGGAGGATTTCATGGCGCTCTACGAAAACGTGGAGGATGCCAACAAGCACTTCTTCCTTCCGGGGGAAATCAATCTGCGCCCTGAAGCAAGGGTGAGGATAGAGGACGGCGTCTTTGCCGGACTCGAGGGATATTACCAGAAAGTGAAGGGATGCAAGAACGAGAAAGGTAAGGATGAAAAGTGCTTCGTGGTCAAGATTGAAGGATTCCTCTCCTGCGCCGCCTTCCTCACCGAATGCAATTACGTAAGCCTCGACGGGAAAGAGGAGAAGAAAAAGAAGAAGTAACTTCTTCCGAATGTGATTAAAAACTGCATTATCTAGATAAAAAGAATGAAATTTAGTAAACTTGTGTTGTCAGGAGTGCTGGGTGTAGCACTCTTGTCCGCTACGTCTTGCGGTACCCCGAAGAATGTAGCCTATTTTCAGGATTTGAACAATAATCCTGATACAGTCATTACCCTGCAGAACAGAGTGATAACCGTAAAGCCTACCGATAAGATCTATATCGGAGTGAAGAGCAAGGATCCGCAGATATCGCAGCTCTTCAATCTTACGGGCGGAACCAGCGGAAGCGGTGCCTACAATATGTCGCAGGATGCCTATTACTATACCGTAGATAGCAAGGGAGATATCGATTTCCCGGTTGTGGGAAAGATACAGGTGGCTGGTCTCACCCGCGAGGAGATTGCCGAGAAGGTGAAGAAATCGCTCGTGGATGCAAGTCTCGTCAAGGATCCTACCGTCACCGTGAGTCTCAGCAACCTCCATTATTCCATGATGGGCGAGGTAGCCAAGCCGGGTCAGTATGCCATCGAAGAGGAAAAGGTGACCATCCTCGATGCCATCAGCAAGGCGGGAGATCTCACCATCCAGGGTCGCAGAAACGATGTGATGGTGCTCCGACAGGAAAACGGACACCAGAAAATCTACAAGATCGACCTCTGCTCCGGCAAGGACATCTTCAGTTCTCCTGCCTACTATCTCCAGCAGAACGATGTGGTATATGTTACACCTAACGATACCAAGAAGCGCAGTTCTACCCTCAATGGTAATACCGTGCAATCTACGGGATTCTGGATGAGCATCTCATCTCTCATCGTTACCATCCTCACCTTCCTGAAAGTAAATTAATAAAGAAAAATGATACAGAATACTACTCCGGCTAACCAGCCAGCACAGGTGAATCCGCTGCTCCGACGCAACCAGGCAGACGACTTCATCCGCCTGCAGGATCTCTTCTATCTCTGCCTCGCCAAGTGGCGCAGGTTCATCCTTTCGCTAGCCGTAACACTCGGCATCGCCACCTATTACATTCTCACTACCCCAAACGTATATCAGCGCACCGCATCCCTGATGATCAAGGACGACAGCAAGTCGCAGGGCATCAGCAGCGATGTTTCTTCCATGTTCGCTGATATGGGACTGGGCAATGCCAAGAGCAATGTAAACAACGAACTCATTGCTATCCAGTCGCCTGCCGTGCTCCTCGAAACCGGAAAGCGACTCAAGCTCGATGTAGATTATGCCATCGACGGCGCCTTCCACAAGGAGGCTCTCTATGGCGGCGATCTCCCTGTAACCGTAGATTTCATCGGCTTCACCGATGATCAGAGTGGCAGCTTCCAGCTCCAGCTCAAGGGCGATGGCTCTTACGTCATCAGCAGGCTCAAGGGCGTAACCCGTGATAATCTTCCGGTAGATGACAGCGATGAGATTACCGGCAGACTCGGACAGATCATCCACACCCCACTGGGTAAGATCAAGGTAGATAAGGCTCCTTCCTATACCCAGTTTGTAAAGAATGGAGATGCTCCGGTGCTCTATGTATCCCGCAGCAATATCTATGCGATGACCGACCGCATCAAGGGCTCGCTGGCAGCCAGCCTGAGCGAGGAGAAATCCACCGTCATCGACCTTACCTATAAGGATGTGCTCCCTAAGCGTGCAGAGGATGTCATCAACACCATCATCTCCGTTTACCGCAAGAACTGGCTCGAGGACAAGAACCAGATGACCATCTCCACCTCTCACTTCATCACCGAGCGACTGGGCGTGATAGAGCGCGAGCTGGGCGATGTGGATAAGAATATTTCTGCCTTCAAGAGCAGCAACCTGCTGCCAGATGTAGAGGCTGCCGCACAGCAGTATATGCAGAAGAGCACCGAGGTGGACAAGCAGATCATGGATCTCAACTCGCGCCTCGCCATTGCCCAGTATATCCGAAACTATCTCACCGGCAAGGTGGGCAAGAACCAGCTCCTGCCTTCCAATACAGGCATCGAGAGCCCGGGCATAGAGCAGCAGATTTCTGAGTACAACAAGAGCCAGCTGGAGCGTAACAACCTGGTGGCTAACTCAAGCGAGCAGAACCCTCTGGTGGCTGATTACGACCAGAGCCTTGCCTCCATGCGCAAGAGCATCACTGCCAGTCTCGACAACTTCGTGGTAACCCTCAAGACCCAGCTGGGAACCCTTCAGGCAAACGAGGCTGCCACTACCACCCAGATTGCCAGCAACCCTAACCAGGCTAAGTACCTGCAGACCGTGGGTCGCCAGCAGAAGGTCAAGGAGTCGCTCTATCTCTTCCTCCTCCAGAAGCGCGAGGAGAATGAGCTCTCCAAGGCATTCACCGCCTACAATACCCGCATCATCACCCCTCCTACGGGCGACAACAAGCCGGTGGCACCGGTGCGCCGCAACATCATGCTCGTAGCCTTCGTGCTGGGATTCCTCATTCCGGTAGTCATCATCTTCGTGCGTGAGAACATGAATACCACCGTGCGTGGCAGAAAGGACCTGAAGAACATGAATGTTCCGTTCCTGGGCGAGATTCCATACTATGTGAGTCGCAAGTACCGCCCAACCCTCGAGCAGCGCATCAGGTTCTGGAAGAAGCCGAAGGAGGTGCGCCAGATGGTAGTGAAGGCAGGCAAGCGCGACATCGTGAACGAGGCGTTCCGAGTATTGCGCACCAACTTCGAGTTCACCATCGGTACCCATCCCGAGCAGAATGTCATCATCTTCACCTCTCTGAATCCGGGATCCGGTAAGAGTCACCTGGCAGCCAATATGGCGATGTCGCTCGCCATCAAGAAGAAGAAGGTGCTGCTCATCGACGGTGACCTCCGCCACGGATCTACCTCCATGCTGGTAGGCAATCCGGGCGAGGGATTGAGCGATTACCTCAACGGCAGAATCGCCGACATCCACGACATCCTCCACAAGGGAGAGGAGAGCGGACTGGTGAAGTATTTCGATGTCATTCCTATCGGAACCATCCCTCCAAACCCTACCGAGCTCCTCTTCACCCCATTGCTGGAGCAGATGATCAGGCAGATGCGCCAGGAGTACGATTACGTCTTCATCGACTGTCCTCCTATCGAGGTGGTAGCCGAAACCCCAATCTACGAGCAGTTTGCCGACCGCACCATCTTCGTAGTCCGTTCCGGCCTGATGGAGCGCAGCATGCTTCCAGAGATCGATGCCCTCTACAAGGAGAAGAAGTTCAAGAACATGACCATGATTCTGAACGGCACCAAGACCCGTGGCGGCAGATATGGCAGCCACTATGGCTACGGCTACGGCTATGGTTATGGCTACGGCTATAACTATAATAAGGAAAAGAACGGGGGGGGCAGAATCTTAGATGAATGGATTATAGAATAAAAATGGGATTTTTTAAAAAGCTGTTCAGAAGCAAAAAGCCATCAGGGAGTACATGCAGTCTCCCTGATGGCATCGATTACCATTGCCATATCCTCCCTGGCGTGGATGATGGCTTCCAGGATCCGGAAAAGAGCCTGGAGCAGCTTCGCATCTACGAAGCAAGCGGAATCCGTGAAGTCTGGTTCACCCCTCACATCATGGAAGATGTTCCGAATGAGCCCGAAGATCTCCGCCGGGTCTTCGATGCATTCCGTGATCAGTATCTCCAGGATTGCCTTCAGCGTGGGTCCCAGCCCCTACAGCTGCATCTCGCAGCCGAGAACATGCTGGATGCCCTTTTCGAGCGCCGCCTCAAGGCTGGCAATCTCCTGCCCCTGGCAGAGAAATACCTGCTGGTGGAAACCAGCATCTTTGCCCCACCGATGAATTTCCGTGGACTGCTGGAGCGCATCAGGAACAAGGGCTATACCCCGATCCTGGCTCACCCCGAGCGTTACCTCTATATGAAGAAAGAGGATTACGAGGCACTCAAGGCGCAGGGCATCCTGTTCCAGCGCAACCTCTTCAGTCTCCGCGGTCAGTATGGCGATCGGGTGCAGAAGCGGTGCCGCCAGCTCCTGAAATGGCAGATGTACGATTTCGTGGGCACCGATCTCCACCGCCTAACCTCGGCAGGACTGAACACAGAAGGCTGATGCTATGGCAGTGAGAATGGTGATAACGAGATTGATGATCTTCTTGACGGTTTCTTTTTTCATGAGTATGGAAAATTTGATGAGTATGGAAAATTTGAAAAGAATAAACTAGGTGATAAAGATGAGCCAGGACTCGCGAGTATCCTTACATAGCTGTATTTTAGATATTTCTGGGCTTCATCATATATGCTTGTAGCCCCTCTTGTAGCTATAGGAATACCCCTGACGCCATCCTGGCTTCATCTCACTCTCTCAGATCTTTAAAAATCTACGTTGTCACTACCCGGATCGGTCTTGCCTTCATCGGTAGAACCGCCCGAAGTGTTCCCTGATCCCGGATTGCTCTCCGAACCCGGATTGCTTCCTGATCCCGGATTGCTTCCTGAACCCGGATCATTTCCTGAGCCCGGATCATCTACTCCCGGAACCTGCATCTCGCTGGCAAGCAGAGAGGAAACCTTCTTCACTTCCACATCCAGGTTGCCGGCAGCCAGCTCGCCGGTACCACGGCTTCTTAGCTTGTAGCCCTCGATGTTCTTGGCGATGCTGAAATCCTTCTCAGATTTCGCACCCACCTTGTTCTTGATACCGATGGAGAAGATGGCGAGGTCGTCGATCTTCACCGAGATACCCTGCAGGCAGAGCTCCTTGATGCAGAAAGCCATGTCGGTAATCATACCCTTGATGGCTCCCTTGGAGAAAGGAGTGTTGTGGCCCGCCCTGCTGTATTTTCCGGACTCAACTCC
>URYG01000203.1 GCA_900551985.1 uncultured Prevotella sp.
TCGATACCCTTGAATTCATCGATTTTTTTTATTTCATCGGCTGCCGCCGCTATCATCGCATTCCTGATTGTGGGCATCCAGAAGATAGCCCAGCCTCAGCCTGAATGTTATGCGGTTATCGATGGGAAGGTTTATACCAACCAGGAATTCGTTCACCACGAAGCCCTGGATGCCCTGGAAGATGTTTCGGCTGATTCCGAAGATCCATTCAGTGCCCTGGATATGATGAAACAATAAATTCATCTTTTAGATGAAACAATAAATCAAACTATAAAGTATAATATATATAATAAGGTATAGAATATGAAACGATGCAACTTGATAAAACGCTTCTTCATCGGACTGCTTCTTATCGTGGTAGCCTCGATTTCGGCTAATGCCCAGGAGGGGCTGTACGTAAAAAGTATATTCCAACGCTTCGGATACGCCAAGGGATGCAAGATGGTTACGATGCAAAATACGCAACTCAAAGGTTACAAGCTCAGGATATACAAGAGCCTGGTATATAAGTACCATGCCACGGAAATAGCCCACTATCTGAAGTCCGACCGCAAGGCTGCGAAAAAAATCAGAGAGGTGGTGGAGAATGGCAAGATGGTGAGCGGCTATTACATGATGGCACCCTTGAGCAATGGCGACAACCGCTTTATCCTCTTCAGCAATCCGAGTGAAAGCAAGGGAACCGTGATTTATATCGAAGGCGACCTGTCGCCCGAAGATATCATGAAACTCTGCTATTCCAGAAGATAGAAACAACATTTTCCTTCAGGAATCCTCTCAATAAGAATAAGAAACAACATAAAATAAAGTATTATGAATATCAAAAACGTAATGATGATGGCTGCCATGATGCCAGCCTTCGCCCTTGCTGAAACCAACAGCAACTGTGCACCAGCCTCTGTAGAGACTAACGACACCACAATCAGAGTGAACAACCAGAACATCGTCATCAAGCAGGATGGCGAACAGACTTCTGTGAAGATATATAAGATGAACGGCAACGAGATGAACGAGATGACCAAGATTTCAGAAACCCAATTCGTAGATGGTCAGGAAGTAGAAAAGGTATTTGTCACCTCGCCTTTCATCCCTCAGACCTTGAGCAAGCGCAAGCGCAGTCTGGAGAGTCATTATCCAACCTTCTTCTTCGGCTGCAGCCAGTTGCCAGGCAGCAGGGGAAGCATGGGAGGCAACAACGAGATGCACAGTCGCGACTCCAAGTCGTGGGAATGGGGCATCACCCTCACCAGTCTCTGCTTCCGACTTTCCAACGAAATGGCGCTCACCTCCTCCCTCTCCATCGGACAGGTACACCACCATTTCAAGGACAATTATGTATTAAGCACCCAAAACGGGGTATCTTCTATGACTCCGATAGAAGGCGAGACGCTGAAGAAAAGCTATATCAGCTACAATGTACTCCGCCTGCCTATCATGCTGGAGTGGCAGAAGCGCATAGGATGCCATGATGCATTCCTGGCTTTAGGTCCATCAGTAGAATACCGCTGGCACGAGCATTCCCGCTACTTCATCGGAAAGCACAAGCATACCGAAACGGGCGATATCAACCTCAACCCTATCGGCGTGAACCTCGAGGCCCGTGCCGGTTACTCAGGAGTGATGCTCTACGCCCGTGCCGGAATAACCCCGCTGCTCAACAAGACCAAGGCTCCCGAGTGCTACCCGATGACCATCGGCTTAGGATTTAGACTGTAATATAGCTACAATATAGCAGAAATATAGCTGCAATGTAGCAAAACATAACTGAAACTGTCCCCATCTGAAACAACCATTCAGATGAGGACAGTTTTTGTATTCTGCCAAATTCGGGAATTAAAAATGGCCAAATTCGGGAAAAATATTCGGCCAAATTCGGGAGTTGAATACAGCCAAATTGGGTAACAGATTTCGAAAATCGCAGCCAAATTAAGTAACGAATCACAGCCAAATTAAGTAACGAATCGCAGCCAAATTAAGTAAAAATATGCCGCTAAATTTGGTAATTCCAAGATTTTATCGTATATTTGCAGCCGAAACAAAGGAGATTCAATATGAAAGAATACAAGAAAAGAATTGCAGATAAACTATTGGAATACAGACTCGAAGAAGTTGGAGCCGTATTGATAGAAGGGCCAAAATGGTGTGGAAAAACTACCACAGCAGAACAAAAGGCAAAAAGCGTGCTATATATGGCAGATCCAGACAACCAAAACAACTATCAGGAAATGGCAAATTTAAAGATAAAAATGCTTCTAAAAGGAGAAAAGCCACGACTCATTGACGAATGGCAAATCATACCGCAAATCTGGGATGCCATCCGATTTGAAGTGGACCACCAGAGTGAGGAAGGCTTGTTTATCCTCACAGGATCTGCCGTGCCTGCATCTTCCGAAAAAATACATCACACGGGTACAGGACGTTTCGCCTGGATTACCATGCGACCTATGGCATTATGGGAATCGGGAGAATCTACAGGAGAAGTTAGCATCAGCGAACTGTTCAAGGGAAATGCAAACCTGGAAGGTTTCAACAAATTGAAACTGGAAGACATCGCCTATCTCGTCTGCAGAGGAGGATGGCCTAGTGCCACTACCAAGAACCCAAGAGCCGCTTTGCGACAGGCATACGACTATTACGATGCGGTGGCAAAGACTGATATTTCAAGAGTGGATGAAATCAGCAGAAACAGCGAACGAACCAAACTGCTTCTGCGTTCATACGCCCGTTCACAAGGTGGACAAGTAAGTATCGGAGCCATAAGACAAGACATGATGGAAAACGATGATGAGACACTGGCAGACAAAACTGTACAGAGTTACATCGGTGCGCTCAAAAAAATCTTCGTCATAGAAGACATGCCTGCCTGGAATCCGAACCTTCGCAGCAAGACTGCCATCCGTTCGGCAGAAACCCGATATTTCGTTGATCCATCCATTGCGGTGGCTGCTTTAGGTCTAGGTCCAGATGATCTCATCAACGACTTGGAGACTTTCGGTTTGCTCTTCGAGACCCTATGCGTACGTGATCTTCGTGTATATGCTGATGCCATCGACGGCAACGTATATCATTACCGCGACAAGAACGGTTTGGAATGTGATGCGGTTATCCATCTCCGCAACGGCTCATACGGCCTCATCGAAATCAAGCTGGGTGGTGCACAAGCCATCGAAAAAGGAGTCACTACGCTAACTGCTCTTGCTGACAAGATAGACACGACCAAGATGAAAGCCCCATCTTTCATGATGGTACTTACTGCCGTAGGCGACTATGCCTACCGCAGAGAAGACGGAGTATATGTGGTACCTATCGGATGCCTGAAAAACTAGTTTAGGATGGGATACAGACTCAAAAATCCTATATATAATAAAAACAGCTCCTATATATAATAAGGTGTAAACCCTTCAAAGCAGCAAAAAAATGCCTGAATACCACAAACGTGGTAGCAGGAATACTACTCATATGCTATTTCAGAATCCAGAAAATCGCCGTACCTTTGCAGCGTCAATCAGAATATTAACGTAAAATTAAAGAAAGGACATAGATTATGAGTACAGAAAAGAAACTTCGCTTTGAGACACTTCAGTTGCATGTAGGTCAGGAAAATCCAGATCCAGCTACCGACGCTCGTGCGGTGCCTATCTACCAGACCACAAGTTACGTGTTCCGCAACTCTCAGCACGCTGCCGATAGATTCGGACTCCGTGACGCAGGTAACATCTATGGTCGCTTGACCAACTCTACTCAGGGTGTATTCGAAGACCGTGTGGCTGCCCTCGAGGGTGGTGTAGCAGGTTTGGCTGTCGCTTCCGGTGCTGCCGCCGTTACCTACGCTCTGCAGAACATTCTTCAGAATGGCGACCACATCGTAGCTGCCGACAACATCTACGGTGGTACTTATAACCTCATCACTCATACATTATCCACACAGGGTGTAAGCTACACCATCGTGGATCCCCGCAACTTCGAGCAGGTAGAGGCTGCCATCCAGGACAATACCAAGGCTCTCTATGCAGAGACCTTCGGAAATCCTAACTCTGATGTAACCGATATCGATAAGTTGGCAGAGATTGCTCATCGCCACAACATCCCATTGATTATCGATAACACCTTCGGCACCCCATACCTCATCCGCCCTATCGAGCACGGAGCAGATATCGTGGTTCACTCTGCTACCAAGTTCATCGGCGGTCACGGTTCATCTCTCGGTGGTGTCATCGTAGATGGCGGTAAGTTCGACTGGAAGGCAAATGCCGACAAGTTCCCTACTCTCGCCAAGCCAGACCCATCTTATCATGGTGCCGTATTCGCAGATGTAGCCGGAGCAGCAGCCTTCGTAACCCGAATCCGTGCGGTCATCCTTCGTGATACCGGTGCAACCATCTCTCCATTCAACGCCTGGATTCTTCTTCAGGGCTTGGAGACATTGAGCCTCCGTGTAGAGCGTCACGTTCAGAATGCATTGAAGGTGGTAGAGTATTTGGAGAATAACCCTAAGGTGGCTAAGGTTAATCACCCAGCCGTTCCTTCTCATCCAGACCACGAACTTTACAAGAAGCTCTTCCCTAACGGCGGTGGTTCTATCTTCACCTTCGATATCAAGGGAGGCGAGAAAGAGGCTTGGGAGTTCATCGACCACCTGCGCATCTTCTCTTTGCTGGCTAACGTAGCCGACGTGAAGTCACTGGTTATCCACCCAGCAACAACCACCCACTCTCAGTTGAGCCCAGAGGAGTTGGAGGAGCAGCATATCTATCCTTCTACCGTTCGATTGAGCATCGGTATCGAGAACATCGACGACCTGATTGAGGCACTCGATGAGGCATTCACATACGTAAAGTAGTGAGTAGTGATTAATGAGTAGTGATTAATTATTAGTGATTAATTATTAATGACTTAAATTAGAGTACAGTTATGGCAAAGATATATAAGCAGATTACTGATTTGATCGGTAAGACCCCATTGGTAGAATTGGGTAAGTATTCAGCATCCAAGGGTTTGGAGACTCCTGTAATTGCCAAGGTAGAATTCTTCAATCCTGGCGGAAGCGTAAAGGATCGTATCGCCCTTGCGATGATCGAAGACGCTGAGCAGAAGGGCATCCTGAAACCAGGTGCCACCATCATCGAACCAACCAGCGGTAACACGGGTGTAGGTTTGGCTCTGGTATCAGCCGTAAAGGGCTACCACCTCATCCTCACTATGCCAGAGACCATGAGTGTGGAGCGCAGAAACCTGGTGAAGGCTTACGGCGCAGAAGTGAGATTGACCAGCGGTAAGGACGGAATGCCTGGTGCCATCAAGGCTGCCGAGGAGCTCCGCGATTCCATTCCAGGTTCCGTGATTCTGGGACAGTTTACCAACCCTGCCAACCCAGCCAAGCACTATGCCACAACCGGACCAGAAATCTGGGCTGATACCGATGGCGAGATTGATATTTTCGTAGCCGGTGTAGGAACAGGTGGAACCATTTCGGGTATCGCCAAGTACCTGAAGGAGCAGAATCCTAACGTGAAGGTGATTGCCGTAGAGCCTGCCACATCGCCTGTATTGAACGGCGGAAAGAGCGGTCCTCACAAGATTCAGGGCATCGGTGCCGGTTTCGTTCCAAAGACCTACTCTTCAGAATTCATCGATGAGGTACTGGACATTCAGAACGATGATGCCATCAAGGCAGGTCGTGACCTGGCTCAGACCGAGGGCCTCTTGGTAGGAATCTCATCAGGTGCTGCAGCCTTTGCAGCCACCGAGATTGCGAAGCGTCCAGAGAACAAGGGCAAGAAGATTGTAGCCCTCTTGCCAGATACTGGCGAGCGTTATT
>URYG01000204.1 GCA_900551985.1 uncultured Prevotella sp.
ATCCTATCAATATTCCTATTCTTTTCATAATCTTCTTCATTTTGGCATGATAAGGGCAAGAGCCGTGCCAAAATAGCACTTCTCCTGATAATCAAACCATTAGATAAAAACCCTCATTAAACAAACTGTCCAACAATTAGACACCACCGTCTAATTGTTGGACAGAAAGCGCAGTTCAAAGCTAATCATTCGAAACCGCAGATTAAAGCTGATCATTTACCGCATCCACCACTTGTCCATCAAACAGATTGATGATGCGACTGGCGTAGGTAGCATCGTGCTTGGAGTGCGTAACCATCACGATAGTGGTTCCCTCCTCGTTCAGTTCGCTGAGCAACTGCATCACCTCCATACCATTCTTGGAATCGAGGTTACCCGTAGGCTCATCGGCAAGGATGATACTAGGCTTGCCCACCACGGCACGGGCGATGGCAACCCTCTGCTGCTGACCGCCCGAAAGCTGATGAGGATAATGCTTGGCACGATGGCTCAGCTTCACTTTTCTCAGAATTTCGAGCACGCGCTCCTTGCGCTCCGCTTTTCCCACTCCGAGGTATTTCAGCTGCAAATCCACATTCTCCTCAACGGTAAGTTCATCGATAAGATTGAAATTCTGAAACACGAAGCCGATGCGACCCTTGCGATAGGTGGTGCGCTCACGCTCCTTCAGATGACCCACTTCCTCGTTATTCAACCAATACTTGCCCTCCGTAGGACTATCCAGCAAACCCAGGATGTTCAGCAAGGTTGACTTGCCGCATCCCGAAGGACCCATGATGGCGATAAACTCGCCATCTTCTACTTCTATGTTTACGCCGTTCAGGGCGATGGTTTCCACCTCTTCCGTGCGGAATATTCTAGTTAAATTCTCTGTTCGTATCATCGTTAGAAATCTTTTTTAAAGTTTATGACTCATTATTCAGCCTTGATGCTGTCTATCGGATTCGACATCGCCGTACGCAGGGTGCAGCCGATAACCGAAACAAAGGCTATCAATAAGGTAAAGACGGCACCAGCCAGCAACACCCACCAAGGGAAGGAGATGCGATGGACGAAATCCATGAGATAAGTCTGCATCAGCTTCACACAGATAGGGATGGCGATGACCACAGCCACCAGCGAACTGACAAGGAATCTCTTAGCCAGTTGCCAAGCCGCATCCCCAATCGAAGCACCCATCACCTTGCGCAGGGCAATCTGGCGCTTCTGCTGGTTGCCGTAGTAAACCGACATTCCGAAGAGACCCAGGGCAGAAATCAGAATAGAGATGCTCATGAAGGTGATGATGAGCACCATCATATTATGCTTGTCCTTGAGGTTGTTCTTCAGTGTATCATCCATATATTCCGCCTGCATTTCCGCAGGAACGCCCATCAGTTCCTTAGCCACCTGCTTGCAGGTATTCCGGATAGCCTGCAGCGCCTGGGCATGATTGCCACGGGTTTTCACCAGAACAGTCCATCCACGCTGCTGCGGGGTAATGACCCCAATGGCATTATGCTCCGTTTTCTCATTCTCGCTCAGCGCATCTCCACTATGATAATCGGCAATCACGCCGCACACCTCATATTCATGCTTTCCATCCTTCATTCTCAATCCGAACCAAGGCTTGTGAGCAGAAACACCATAGGCACGCTTCGCCTCTTCCGTTACCCAAATCTTGCCATAGGCTGGTTCGCAATACTGCTCAATCACCCTGATTCCCAACATCTTCATCGCCGTGGAATCTACCATGAACATACGGAGCATTCCTATCAGTTTTTCATTATCATCATGCACGCCATTTCCCCAGCAGGTGATAGGATTGGCGTTGCCGGAAGTTGCCTCTTCCACCTCAGGAAGCGCTTTCAATCGGTTCCTGAGGATAGCCATCTTCTCAGGCGAACCATCCAAGGAAGAATAGATGGAAACAATATCCTTCGTCTGATAACCCAACGGCAAATCGGCAAGATGCTTCATCTGGAGCATCATCGTTATCGCCATCACTACCAGCGTGATGCTGATGACATTCTGGGCAACGATAAACACCTTGCTGAACCACATCTTGCTGCGCATGCGGATGGTTCCCTTCACCACATCTATCGGATTGAAACGGGAAACCACGATGGCAGGAAGGATTCCCGCAAAGATGGAAATGATGACGTAAGCCAACGGCAGGAACCACAGAAGATCAAAGGAATGGAACAGGTCGATTTTCGTATCCAACATCGAATTGAACAACGGGATGAATGCCCAGGAAATCAACAAGCCCAGCAGGAAGCAGACTGCCGTGAACAGCGCCGACTCCTTAAGATAGCGCAGCATCACGCCCCCTACCGATTCGCCCAGCAGCCTTCGGGTAGCCATTTCCTTCGCACGGTTGCCAATCTGAGCCACCGTAAGATTGATGTAATTGAACAAGGCAGAGAGCAGCAGAACCAGCGCCACTACCAGGAGGATATTCACTAGAGTACGATTGCCATGCTTGAAAATTTCGACATCATCATCCGTAAAATGAATCTGGTCCCATCTCACAAACTGGCAACCCCACATAAAGCTGGCTCCATCCGAATCCTTCTTCCATCCCTTCCAGTAGTTCATGTATTTGCCGAGCAAGGTCTGTCTCACCTTTTCCGGGTCAGCATCCTTTGCCAGTCGCGCCACCGTAGTGCAAGAGCCAAACTGATCCATCGCCTGAGCCTCAGCTTCTATCAGTTTCATCGACACGAAAATATCGTATGGGTTAAGAAGGTCCTCACGGTCGAAATCTTCCATGATTCCCACCACCTTCAGTTGCAGTTTTCCGCATTGGATGGTGCGGCCGATAGGATTGGCGTTGCCGAAGGCTTTCTTGGCAAAAGATTCCGAAACCATTGCCTGATGAGCATCCGAAAGAAGATGATCAGGCGCACAACCACGGCATTTGTAACCCATGAACTGGGAGAAGTTCGGGTCGATAGCCAGATATTTTGCCTCATAATACTGTCCATCTATCATGGCTCCCTGCGGAGCATAATATTCACCAAATCTTGTCCATCCCTTGATTTCGGGGATAGAAGGAAAGAATTCCTTGGCTGTGCCCCAGGTCATTCCGAGATAATCGCCGGAACCTGCTACATAGAGTTCCTTCGCCAGTTTCTGATTCGTTCCCACACGATACTCTGCAGTAGCGTAGGAAACGAGAATCAGCACAAAAGCCAGTGCCACCGAGAGGCCCAAGGCCTCTATGGTGGCATAAAGCTTGTTGCGTGATAAGAATTTCACATAACTTTTCATCATATACTCATTTATTTTTTGTTTCACTTAAATCAAACGATAAAGGAAGAATGCCATCTCCCTGTTTTCGTTAGCTGCTGCAAAGGTACGGCTTCTCCCGTTTTCTGCCAAGAATTCCGGCAGCCCGAAAGGTGGATTGTATGAAATTCATACACTCTATTGTATGATTATCACACAACAGCCCCGTTTTTGTTTGTCGTTTCGGGAAAAAAGCGTACTTTTGCAAACAAAAAAAGAAAATATGAAATACGGAACCCTTCTTGTCATCGACGATAATCCGTCGATACTCACGGCGCTGAAGATCTGTCTGGGCAATACGTTCGAACGGATCCTCACCCTTTCTCGCCCCGATACTGCCCCCACGCTGCTGCAACAGGAGCAGGTAGATCTCATCCTGCTCGACATGAACTTCTCGCTTGGCGTAAACAGCGGCCAGGACGGTTTGCTCTGGCTCCGCACCTTCCGCCGGCTCCATGCCCACATCCCCGTGGTGCTCATTACCGCCTTTGCCGACGTGCAGCTAGCCATCAAGGGATTGAAAAGCGGAGCTGCCGATTTCGTCACCAAGCCCTGGGATAATGACGAACTGATAAGGGTGCTAAAGGACGCCATCGACAACAATACGGAAGTGGCAACCTTGGAGAATTTCGAGAACGATTACATCCGGAAGGTTGTGGATAAATGCCACGGCAACATCTCGCGTGCAGCCGAAATGCTCGGCATTACCCGACAAACCCTTTACGCAAAACTGAAGAGATAAACATACTATTTTTATGGTTATTATCAAGATTATATATTTAATAGGTGGAATCTGCTTCATCCTGGGCGGTCTCATCTATCTGTTCTTTCGCCATCAGCGAAAGTTGAAGGCGCGTGCCTTTCTGATGCGAGAGGCAGTAAGGAATGGTGATTACGCCTTCCGCCTCCCCACTTCGGGCTTGCAGCCAGGCGAAAGAGCCTTGCAGCAGGCACTCAACGACATGCAGGGCGACATTGCCCGCCTCGTAGCCAGACACGAAGTGGAATCCTGGCAGAAACTGACCCGTGTACTCACCCACGAAATCATGAACGCCACGGCTCCCATCTCCAGCATCTGCCAGGCTTATCTCAGCAACCCGCAGATCAAGGGAAGCGAATACGAGGAAGGCATTCAGGCGATTCACGACACCAGCAAGTCGCTTACCAACTTCGTGGACAGTTACCGCAAGCTCACCCAGCTTCAGGCTCCCGTCGTAGAACCCCTTCCGCTCATCTCTTTCCTGGAGAGCATCAAGGCGCTCTATCCCGACCTCAGCTGGCACATTTCTCTCCCCCAGAATGCCACGCTGGAAGCCGACCGCAACATGCTGCGCCAGGTATTCATCAATCTTACCAAGAATGCCATCGAAGCCCATGCCACCGACATCGACGTCCGCATGAGCCAAAACAGCCACCCTATCCTGCTGTTCAGCAACAATGGCGCCCCCATTCCTGCCGATGTGGCACGTGAAATCTTCATCCCATTCTTCACCACCAAATCATCCGGCACGGGAATCGGCCTATCCCTCTCCCGCCAGATGCTGATGATGCAGAACATCGAACTGGGACTTGCCGACACTTCCATCTCCGGCTACCATGTTACATTCTACCTGGAAAAACAAAAAGATTGACATCAATTTCGTAGTTTCCAGGTTTCATCTACATTAAAATTATCATAATTTTAAGTTATCAAGAAAAGAAAATGACAGAAAAGCTTGGTGCTTTCGAAAAAAAACATTACCTTTGTCACCATAAAATAAACAACGTAACGACATTAAATACATGATGACAATTGAAGAATACAGAGCAGAAGTCTTGCAGGCTTTGCTCGAAGCAAAGAATGAGGATGGCACTCCAGCAATTACACCGAAGGAAGCACAGGAGGCTCTCAATGGTTTTACCGACGACGAATTGCAGGACGGCATCTTATGGAACTCTCCACAGGACGTGGCCGATATTATCCTTGAAGGATAAAGAAAACATCGTTTTTCTTTGCTCATTCCAATTATTATTTGTAATTTTGCAGACGCTTAAGTAAAAGGGGGTACTTGCAAGCCCCCTCACTTACCAGGCATTTGAATAAAGAAAAAGATTTTTTACCGGTAAAAAAAAAAGATATAAAGATAATGAAGATAGAAAACGAAATCATCAGCTCTGTCATCGCGGCGGTGAAGGAGCTTTATGGTCAGGACGTACCTGAAAAGATGGTAGCCCTGCAGAAGACCAAGAGTAATTTCGAAGGTAACCTTACCCTCGTCGTATTCCCATTCCTCAAAATGTCGAAGAAGACTCCTGAGAGAACAGCACTCGAGATTGGTGACTACCTGAAGGAGAACTGCGCTGACGTTATCGCAGACTTCAATGTGGTTAAGGGTTTCCTCAACCTTTCTATCGCTCCTGCCGCTTGGGTAGGACTCCTGAACACCATCAACGCTGACCCTAAGTTCGGTGAGAAGCCTGTTACAGAGAACAGTCCACTCGTCATGATCGAGTACTCTTCTCCTAACACCAACAAGCCTCTCCACCTCG
>URYG01000205.1 GCA_900551985.1 uncultured Prevotella sp.
CGATAGTTGAAGGTGAGTTTACAGAAGATGGCAAGCCGATGACCAAGGCCGAGAAACAATGGCGTGAGGCAGTAGAACAGATTCATCGATATGCTGAGGCTCCAAGGGTTGAGGCTTTGCGCCAAGGTACAAAACTCCATCTCATCATCATGCAGTTTGAGGGGTGGGAACTTAAACGGATGGAAGAAGTATAATCCTATGATGTCTTAGGACTTTTTATTTTGATGATTTCTATAACACTATTGTTTCTAAGAGTGTTACTGATGTAACAATGCAACAAAAATGGTAGTCGATGAACGATATTTTATCATATAAGATACCGTTTATCGCTACCTTTGCAGCAGAAAATTAGAAACAATAACGCTAACAATTATGAAAAAGTCGTCAAAATTATCAATCATCCCGGTGATGCTCTGTTTCTTCGCCATGGGATTTGTAGATTTGGTAGGTATCGCCTCCAACTACGTAAAAGAAGATCTCAACCTCAATGATGCAACAGCCAACCTGTTTCCATCCCTGGTATTCTTCTGGTTTCTCATCTTCTCGGTTCCAACAGGAATCCTGATGAATAAGATAGGTAGAAAGAAGACAGTACTTCTGTCTTTGCTCGTTACCGTTATCTCACTCCTTTTGCCCATCTTCGGCGAAAACTTCGAAATGATGCTCGTGTCATTCTCTTTGCTAGGTATCGGAAATGCATTGATGCAGACTTCCCTGAACCCACTGGTTTCTGTGGTTACATCAGGTAAGAACCTGGCTTCTACTTTGACCTTCGGTCAGTTCGTCAAGGCCATCGCTTCCTTCCTGGCTCCATACATCGCTATGTGGGGCGCCATGGCAAGCATTCCTGCCTTCGGTTTGGGCTGGAGAGTTCTCTTCCCAATCTATATGGTTATCGGAATCGCAGCCACCTTCTTTCTGGCAGGTACGCCTATCGAGGAAGAGAAGAACGAGGGTAAGGCTTCCGGTTTCGGCGAGTGTTTCAAGTTGCTTGGCAAACCTATCGTGTTGCTTTCCTTCATCGGTATCATGTGCCATGTGGGCATCGATGTGGGTACCAACACCACAGCTCCTAAGATTCTGATGGAGCGTCTTGGATGGAGCCTGAATGATGCAGCCTTCGCCACATCGCTCTACTTCATCTTCCGTACTATCGGATGTTTCACCGGTACAGCCTTCCTCCGTATGATGAAGACCCGCACTTTCTTCGTCATCAGCGTTGTGATGATGGCTCTGAGCATGGTAGGCATGTGGGTAGGAGAGAGCAAGACGATGCTCTATATCGCCATCGCCCTGGTGGGATATGGCAACTCTAACGTATTCTCCATGATTTTCTCTCAGGCACTTCTTGCTATGCCTGACAAGAAGAACGAGGTGAGTGGATTGATGATCATGGGACTCTTCGGTGGTACCATCTTCCCATTGATTATGGGATTCGCCAGCGATGCTATGGGTCAGGCTGGTGCCGTGGCTGTCATGGCAGTGGGTGTAGTTTATCTCTTCACTTATATCCGCAAGTTATAATCCGCAGGTTATAATCCGCAGGTTATAATCTGCAAGTATAATAAAAATCGTTCACTATCGTTTATAACGTATATATAATAAGGTGTAATTATGGAAACAAAGAATTTAGATACAAAATATTGTGTAGGTTTGGGTGAGATTCTTTTTGACGTTCTCCCATCAGGTTCTCAACTCGGCGGTGCTCCTGCCAACTTCGCTTACCATGCTGGTCAGCACGGTTTGCATTCTGTTGCCGTCAGTGCCGTTGGTAAGGATGTTTTGGGCGAAACAGCCCTTCGCCTTCTCGATGAGAAGAAGTTGAAGTATGTGATTCCTGAGGTGGATTATCCTACAGGTACCGTTCAGGTACAGCTCGATGAAGAGGGCGTTCCTACTTACGATATCAAGAAGGGTGTGGCTTGGGATAACATCCCATTCACCGATGATATCAAGGAGATTGCTGCCAATGCTGGTGCTGTATGCTGGGGCTCTCTGGCTCAGCGCAGCGAGGTTAGTCGCAAGAGCATTTATCAGTTCCTCGACCATACTCCTAGCGATTGCCTGAAGATCTTCGACATCAATCTTCGTCAGAACTTCTATACTCCAGAGGTGATTACCGAGAGTTTGAAGCGCTGCAATGTATTGAAGATTAACGATGAGGAGTTGATTACTATCGGTCGCCTCTTCGGTTATCCAGGTTTGGATATCGAGAACAAGTGCTGGTTGATTCTCGGCAAGTACAATCTCGATATGCTCGTATTGACCTGCGGTGTAAACGGCAGCTATGTCTTTGCTCCGGGTGTGAAGTCATTCCAGGAGACTCCAAAGGTAGAGGTGGCTGATACCGTAGGTGCTGGTGATAGCTTTACCGGTACTTTCTGTGCCAGCATCCTGAAGGGCAAGAGCATCCAGGAGGCACACGAACTTGCCGTCAAGGTAAGTGCCTACGTTTGTACCCAGAATGGTGCAATGCCTCAGATTCCTGAGGAGTATATATTGTAAGGCTCCCTATTTGGTCAGTAAGTATTAGATTAGAATTGTTGGTTTTTAGTTTTTGTGAATAGTTGATATAAAGGTTTAATGTTGATTGATTAGCTGCTATCTGCTTGTGAAGAGTAGGTAGCAGCTCTATTTTTTTAGGAAAAAGATGGGATTATGAAAAAATAATCGTATATTTGCACCCAAAATTTAACTTAATGAACTTATAGAGGTAGAAAATGGTGATAACAGGAAGAAAATGATGATTAGGTATTTGATGATAATAAGAAGATTTTTGATGCTATGCTTGCTACTACTCGGTATAACTCTTTCGGGTTATGCCCAACAGCGTGTGGCACTTGTAGAAAAGCCCGATTTTGCTAAATGCTTTGATATTCTGCGTAAGAACAGAGAGATTTACAATCAGTATAACGATAGCATCTTCCGAATCAAGGATCATGATAAGTGGGTGAATTTCTTCCGCCATCGTGCGCTGAAGAATCATCAGATATTTCTGGCAAACCGGGAAGTACTCAATGCCATTACCGATTACTTCGATAAGGATTCAGAGAGGAAGGATACTGCGGCTTGCTCCGAACTGTATCATGCCTTCGGAAGAAACTATTTCTCCAAAACTGCTTCCGACCCTTTTGTTGCCAAGATTGTATATCGTATTTTCGAAGAATATGATAAGGTATTGCCTGCCGAAAAAAGACGCTTCTTTTTCATCAACAGGTTGAAGTCATGGGCTAATAGGTCTGTCTGGGATATGGTGAAGGATACCACGTATCTTAGGAACGCATATCGTTCTAACCTGCTGCTTACTTCCGGTAGTTTGAGAGATAAACCTCTCGACATCAATTCCCTGCTGGGTGCGTATGTAGATCTCAGTAATACCATCTTTCTTAGAAACGGGCTTCAATCCCTGCAGGAATATCGCAATGCGCTGGATTCGTTGAGAGCGATAATGAATGAACCTGCTATGATGGAGAGAGCACTTCCTGCAATGGTTCAATTAGGTAAGGATAGACTGCAGACGGCAGATGAAGATTTGCTTCGCAATGTTTATCTCACGGATTCTACCGTGCTGGATAAAGAGGTGGCAGATTCCATGATGAGAAGAACCATAGATAAGAATCTGAAGAATCCCAAGCTCAGTGATATCTCCTACGCCCGTACCCTGGTGATGCAGATGCATCTGCGCCAGCTCACAGCCCGAGAGGCTTTGAATCTCGGACTGAAGAGGTATCGTGCTTCTTTTGCAAAAGTCAGAAATCAAAGGTTGGGGGTTGTCGAGTTCAGAAACTTCCTGCAGCCTTTCTTTACCCTCTTTTACTTCAATGATCTGGCTGATATATCCTATGCCAGACGCCGACGGAATGTTCTGCAGATGTGCCGGAATATAGAGTATGTATTCCAGCATAGAAAAGACAAGCAGAATGACAATTCATATATAAGCAATATGAATAAACTGGTGTTTTACGACCGCATCACCAAGTATCTGAAATCGAAGGAGAGGGCTCATTTCCTGAATTCGCTCTGTGTGGCTACGCAGGTTACTACCTATGCCCATTCTGTCCATGTGGCAGAGATAGCAGGAACCTTGATGAGGGGAATCCTGCAATATCAGCCATCATTGCTGAATGGTATGTTGGGATGCAATACTGAATCTGAAGTGAAGCACCATAAGAAGAAATTTCTGGAGTATATCCATGGGGCTGCCCTGTATCATGATTTGGGTAAGAACTCCATCATCAGTGTAGTGAATAATGACTACCGTCCGCTTACGGCAGATGAACGCAAGATTATTACCCTGCATCCGGAACTGGGATTGAAGTTCCTGGAGTTGTCGCCCGAACTGGAGAAGTTTCGTGATACCACGCTCGGTCATCACAAATGGTATAATGGAAAGGGTGGTTATCCCGCATCCTTTGATAACACCAAGTCGCCCGTTCGTCTGATGATTGACATCGTGACATTGAGCGACTGCCTGCAGGCTGCTACCGAGCGTATCGGCAGAAACTACAGGGGTGAGAAAACCTTTGAAACCGTGATGACGGAGTTCCGTGCTGAGGCTGGTACGAGATATAATCCGGATCTCGTGGCTTTCATCGATGCCCATCCTGATGTGGCTGATGAACTGAGCAATCTGATAGAAGATGGCTGGGTAGAAATCTACTATAATATCTATAAGCAGTTTATCAGTGAAGAGTAATGATAATATAGAATATATAAAAGAAAATATATAAAAGAAAAATAGATAAAAAGAAAAAAGCTCAAGGCAGATAGCCCTGAGCTTTTTAAATATCATGATTTCTGTATCATTTACTTCTGGCATTCCTTGCAAGGAGTCCAAGGCTTCAACTGCTTGAAGAAGTCGTTGCCCTTGTCATCTACGAGGATGAATGCAGGGAAGTCCTCTACGGTAATCTTCCAGATTGCCTCCATACCGAGCTCTGGGTACTCTACGCACTCGATGCTCTTGATAGAACTCTGAGAGAGAACAGCAGCAACACCACCGATAGTACCGAGGTAGAAACCACCATGCTTCTTGCAAGCCTCTGTAACAACATCACCACGGTTACCCTTGGCAATCATTACCAAGCTAGCACCGTGATCCTGGAACTCATCTACGTATGGGTCCATACGGTTGGCTGTGGTAGGTCCCATAGAGCCACATGGATAACCCTCTGGAGTCTTGGCTGGTCCTGCATAGAGGATAGGGTGGTTCTTGAAGTACTCTGGCATTTCCTCACCTGCATCCAGACGAGCCTTGAGCTTAGCGTGAGCGATGTCACGAGCCACGATGATGGTACCCTTCAGGTTTACACGGGTGCTTACTGGATACTTGCTCAACTCAGCACGAACAGCGTCGATACCCTTGTCGAGGTCAATCTCGATTCCCTTGGTACCCTCACCTGGGTTGCGGAGCTCCTCTGGAATCAACTCTGTTGGGTTCTCATCCATCTTCTCCAACCAGATACCGTCCTTGTTGATCTTAGCCTTGATGTTACGGTCGGCAGAGCAGCTTACACCCATACCGATAGGGCAGCTTGCACCATGGCGAGGCAGACGGATGACACGGATATCGTGAGCCAGATACTTACCGCCGAACTGAGCACCCAAACCAATCTTGTGAGCCTCTTCGAGAAGCTTGTTCTCCAAGTCGATGTCACGGAAAGCACGACCGGTCTCATCACCTGTAGTAGGCAACTCATCGTAGTACTTGATAGAAGCCAACTTCACGGTAAGAAGGTTCT
>URYG01000206.1 GCA_900551985.1 uncultured Prevotella sp.
CAAGCCGCCTCGCCAGCCGATTTCAAGCCGGCTGTGGCAATGGCGGTCTTCCCTCCGCTTGCCGCTCATCTCAAGGGCGTAACCTTCCGCTACATCGACAATCAGGTGCACGAGGCGGCGATGATGAACCTGCTCGTAGCCCCTATGTCGTCTGGTAAATCGGCGGTAAACGGTCCTATCGACTGCATCATCGACGACCTGGTTCAGATGGATAAGGTGAACCGCCAGAAGGAGCAGGATTGGAAGGACGAGGTGAACACCATGGGCGACAACAAGAAGAAACCCGTTCGCCCGGAAGACATCTGCATCCGCATCGTTTCGCCCGACCTTACCCGTGCTGCCTACATCCAGCGTCTCGATGACGTGCAGAAGGCTGGCGGTGCCTATCTCTACTGCAAGATGGACGAGGTGGACATGCTCAGGAAGTTCAACGACCCTAGCCAGCTGATCCGTCTCTGCTGGGACAATTCAGAGGATGGTCAGGAGCGTGTGGGCACCAAGAGCGTAACCGCCCGCGTAAAGACCCGTTTCAACTGGAATGCTTCGAGCACCATCGCCGTTACCCAGAAGTTCTTCTCGGTTCGTGAGGTGGCTGATGGAGCCGTGAGCCGCCTGTCGCTTGCCACCATCATCCGTCCTGATTTCGCTCCGTATCCGGTAGTGGGAGAGTATGATGCGCTGTTCAAGTCGGAACTGGCTCCTTATATTCATCGCTTGAATGCTGCCAGCGGTTTCAAGGAGTGCAGGAAGGCGCGCCAGCTTATCGAGCGACTGGGCAGTGAGATCATGGAGATGGCTCAGTTGGCTTACAACAAGCCATACGCCGAGTTTGCCAAGCGTGGTTTGGCGAATGGTTTCCGCAGAGCCATGGTGCTTTATCTGGCGAATGGCGAGAAGTGGGAGAAGGCGATAGAGGACTTCATAGAGTGGAGCGTGAAGTACGATCTGTGGTGCAAGATGCGTTTCTTCGGCAATCAGATGCAGGAGGCGATAGATGCCGACAATCGTGCCGTGTGCCATTCATCTGGTGTGAGCAATCTTCTTCTCTTCGTTCACGATACCTTTGACAAGGCAGAGATTCAGAATGTCTGTATGGTTCATGGCACCAAGACGAAGCTTGCCATCCTCTTGTGCAACTGGAAGAAGCGTGGCTTCATCGTGAAGAACGATGATGATACTTTCTCCAAGACGGCTAAGTTCATCGCCAAGTACGGGCATTATGGAACGCCGGGAATGGCAGCGTAAGGTTGGTGTAGGGCTTTGCTCTTATATAATAAGGTGAAAAGGTGTTTGACCACTAAGAAGGGATCTATATGCACTGAAATAGTGCGTATGGGTCCCCTTTTTGTAACATCTCTGTAAAGGTTCTTGACCTTCATCAAGAAATCGGGGCTTTTTGAAACTTTTCTCCCAAAAAGTTTGTGTGCGAACACAGAAAGTCGTATCTTTGCATCGGAATTAAGAAAGAAGGATAAAAGATTAGTAATTTCAGGATACGAAAGGTATTGATTATAAGGGATTAAGATTGAAAAGTCAGGATAAGAAAAAGGTTAATGATTGAGTTCAGGATAAGAGAGGTATTAGAAATAAGGTAAAGATTGAAAATAGGGTAACATTGAAAGATTGTTAAGAAAAGGATAATGTTGAATTTAAAGTAAAGAAAGGGAAAAGTTATGTTAGTATTAGGTATTGTTTTCGCAGCAGTAGTAGCATTTGCTGCAACAGTAGGCGCAGCTAGCAACAAGCTTGCTTAAGCTGCCAGTGAAGTAAGGAACTTTAAAAGTTCAGAAACAGTAATTGAAGCAAAGTAGGAAGCCAATATGGGCTTCCGAGATGTAGAAGGGGAGCCAAAGGGGCTTTCCGGAATGAGGGAGCGGATAATGCTCCTTTTTTGTTTAACATTAAAATATCAGATAGACATTATATATAAAAGGAAATCGGGCGGTTAACAGGTTAACAGTTAACAGCCCGATTTTCTTTGTTTCTACCCCTATTCGAGGATGATTTTTGAGATTTACTAAATAGAAGAAATCTTGTATCTTATTGATATGTAGGTAAATCTGATTCTTTTTAATCTTATTTTCCAAGATATGGTTTCAGGATTTCCGCCCACTTCAGATAAGCTTTTCCAAGCAGATGCAAGCCATCGTTGCTGTAATCCGGGTTCATATCCTGGGTTCCAGGATCCACGAACTCAGAGAAGAGGTCGATGTAGGTCAAGCCACGGCGTTTGGCGATGTCCTTGATCAGGGCGTTGAGGGCAGGAATGTCGTTCTTGCGCTTCATGTGACCGGTGAACATATTATACTTCGGGTTCAGTGGCAGAACGCTCTGCAGATAGAGTCGGGTAGAAGGAGATTCATTCTTGATTCGCTCTGCAATCTCATCGATGTTCTTGGCGATTTCCTCGATGCTGCGGCCGGCAGAGAGGTCGTTGGTGCCGATCAGGAGGAAAATCTTGGCTGGCTTGCCCTGGGTGATGGTGTGGAGGCGGTCGAGAACGCCATCGGTTTTATCGCCGCTGATTCCACGGTTCTTGGCGTGTGGATTGTTGAGCAATTCCGCCCACTCGCATCCGTTGGTGATGCTGTTGCCCAGGAAGATGATGTCCTTCTTGCTGGTTGGGAGAACTTCAAAGAGCGTAGCTCTCTGGTCATAAAATGTAGTGTGCTTGCGTCCTTGTGCCTGTAAGGTAGTGCAGGCGCAGAGGAGGCAAATTGATAACAGGAATTGTTTCATCATAATTTTTATATTAAGTTAGTTATTCATGCGTATTTTAGTTACTTGAAAATCAGGGTGGTGAGCCTGTTTTTATCAAACAACTCCTGGGCCACGGCTTGAATTTGGGCGGCGGTAATCTCATCTACCTGCTCGTAGAGGCGGTCAACGTTCTTCTCCCAGCCATAGTGCAGGAAACTCTTGCCGAAGTCGAGGGCGAAGTTCTCGCGGTTGTCGCAAGCCACGCCTATCTGGCCCTTGATCTGCTTCTTGGCAGCTTTGAGCTGCGCATCGCTCAATGGCTTCTGCATGAATTTATCCAGTTCCTTTCGAACCAATCTGAGGCAGCGCTTCACATCGTGCTCATCGCAGCCGAAATAGATGCTCCAGGTGCCCGTATCGCCATAAGCCACCATCGTGCTTTCTACGGTGTAAACCAAGCCGTTGTGCTCTCTGAGGGCGAGATTCAGCTTGGCATTCATACCCGGTCCGCCCAGCATATTGTTGAGCAGATAGAGCGGCATTCGGCGGTCGTCGTTCACATCGTAAGCCCGGGTTCCTATCATCACATGAGCCTGATGCGTATTCTTCTGCATCACAATCGTCTGCCCGGCAGGCGAATCCATCGAATCTCCAGAATTCATCGAACCCATCGAATCCCCAGAATCTCGAGAATCCATCGCTCCCCTAGAAATCTGCGTCATCTGCGGAGCCTGCGAAATTTGCGTATTCTCAGAATCCCGCCCCTCCGAGAATCCCGTGTCTCCCGAGAAATCTGCGTTATCTGCGAAATCTGCGTGACTTCCCTCTTCCGCAAGCTTGTCCGATTCATCATCTGCGAGCGCCCTCCCGATAAGCTTCACCAGTCTTTTAAAATCAATATCCCCATAAGCGAAGAATATCGCATTATCCGGTCGGTAAAGCTTCCTTGTGAAGCGCAGTGCATCCTCCGTTTTGAACGCCCGAACCTGCTCGGCAGTGCCCAGAATATTGTGCCCCAGCGGCGAACCCTTAAACAGAATATTCTCGAATTCATCATAAATCAGTTCGGCAGGCGAATCATTATAGCTCTCAATCTCATCGCAGATTACCTCCACCTCCTTATCTATCTCCGCCTGCGGATAAACCGAGTGGAAGACGATGTCGGAAAGCAGGTCCACGGCCCTTGCAATGTGCTCCTTCAGGATGGCGGAGTAATACACCGTGCCCTCCTTGTTGGTGTAGGCATTCAGGTCGCCGCCCACACTCTCCAGGCAGTTGAGAATGTGCCACGCCTTGCGGCGCTCGGTGCCCTTGAAGGTGACGTGCTCGCAGAAGTGAGCCAAGCCCTCTTCGCCCGGCTCCTCGTTGCGGGTGCCGGCGTTTATCTGGTAGCCGCAATACACCACCTGGCTATCTGATGGCAGGTGGATGATGCGGAGTCCATTGTCTAATGTATAAGTATTGTATTTCATTTCAAGGTGCAAAGTTACATTGAAAATGTAATGAATCCAAAAAAATGGGCATTTATTTTGCATTATCGCCAAAAAGAATTATCTTTGCCACCAAAAAATATAAATAGAGACATAAAACAATGCGTAAGGTTATAGGAATAGGAGAGACCGTGCTTGATATCATCTTCAAGAACGGCAAGCCGATAGAGGCAGTACCAGGTGGTTCATCGTTCAATGCAGTCGTTTCGCTGGGACGTTCGGGCGTGAATGCTTCGTTTATCAGCGAGGCGGGCAACGACCGTATCGGCGAGTATGTGATTCAGTTTTTGAGAGAAAACGGCGTGAATGCCGACAATGTGAGCATCTTCCCGGATTCGAAGTCGCCACTCTCGCTGGCGTTCCTCGACGAGAACAACAATGCCGACTACATCTTCTACAAGGATCATCCCCACGACCAGCTGGAGTTTGCCACTCCCGAAATCAATCCTGGCGACATCGTGCTCTTCGGTTCGTTCTTCGCCCTGAATCCTGTGGTTCGTCCTCAGGTGGCTGGTTTCCTGGAGTACGCCAAGAATCACGGCGCCATCCTCTATTACGACATCAACTTCCGTGCTTCTCATCAGAATGAGATCATGAAGATTACGCCTAATCTGATAGAGAACCTGGAGTATGCTGATTTCGTGCGCGGCAGTCACGAGGACTTCGGAATCCTCTACAAGAAGCCGGAGGCGGATAAGGTGTATAATGCTGAAATCAGTTTCTACTGCAAGAAGTTTATCTGCACCCAGGGCGCTGACCCTGTGGAGGTGAGAGCCGAGAACGGCTTTGCCAACGGTCATCCTTCGGAGAAGATGAAGCCGGTGAGCACCATCGGAGCCGGCGATAACTTCAATGCCGGTTTCGTATTCGGACTGATCAAGGATGGAATCACCCGCGAGGATATCGACCGCGGATTGACAGAGGCGCAATGGGACAGTCTCCTGAAGAGTGCCCAGGAGTTCTCTACCGAATGCTGCAAGGACATCTATAATTATGTTTCGAAGGAATTCGGAGAGCAAAAGAAGAAGGAATTATAAAAATATAAAGATATGACAGAAATTACAAACAAGATTTATTACGTAGGCGTTAACGACCGCAACAAGCATCGTTTTGAGGGTCTCTGGCCATTGCCTAATGGTGTGAGCTACAACTCGTATATCATTGACGATGAGAAGGTAGCGCTGGTAGATACAGTAGAAGTAGATTTCTTCACCCAGTTCCTGGAGAACATCCACGAGGTGATTGGCGACCGCGAAATCGATTACCTCATTATCAACCACATGGAACCTGACCACAGCGGTTCTATCGCCCTCATCAAGAAATATTACCCTAATATCAAGATCGTGGGCAACAAGAAGACTCTGGGAATGCTCGAAGGCTTCTATGGCGTTACCGATGATGTGGTAGAGGTGAAGAATGGTGAAACCCTCTCTCTCGGCAACCATGAACTGAGCTTCGTTCTCATCCCTATGGTTCACTGGCCAGAGACGATGGTTA
>URYG01000207.1 GCA_900551985.1 uncultured Prevotella sp.
CCTTGCGACGGCTAGCAATCATAAACTCGGTGAAAACGTCCTGGTTCTGGACGATCTTGAAGGCAGCCACGGTAGCCACGCCACCTGCGCCAATCATAAGTACTCTACTCATTTATAATCTTGTTTTTATTATGTTTGTTATTTTAATATTTATTTTATTTAGAAGCGTTTCAGCGTTTCAGCAAAAAATGCTTTCTGCTTTTATTTTATTTCCTTAGCCGAAATGCCCAGGGCGCTCATCAGCGAGTAACCCAGAATCTCCTGTCGGAAGTTTCCTCCCGGCATGGGTTGCATGGCGAAGAGGGTGATTCGTTTGTCGTCATCCTCCACCTTTCTCAGCATATCTCTCAGCTGGTCGTAGGCGTCTCCATCTTCCGAGTTCGGAATCACCATCACCCTTTTCACTTCCTTGGTGTTGCATACGGTGCGTGCCACTTCTACGAGGAATTCATCCTTTCCTACCATCTTCTCCTCTGAAGGATAAGAGGCGAAGATGAATTCTCCCAGCTTATCATCCTTGAAAGCCTGGGCGTTGAGATCCTTCTCGTAGTTAGAAGGGCGGAAGTTCTTCATCGCCAGAGATTTCTTATCGTGGATAAGTACCACTTGCGTTTCGTGCTCTCCCTCTCTGAGACCTCCGTCGAGGGCGATGCACACTGCCCATTGTGCCATATCAGCTGGCTGGATGCGACGGTTGATCATTCGCTCGAAGTTGACAGTCAGGTCGAAGGCCACTTTGTCGATATAATCGGCATCAGCGATGATCACATTCTCGCTCCATTTTATATTGTTTGTATCTAATGTATTCATTGGTGCAAAAATTACGCAAACGAGAACAATGAAAGCATGCTTTCAAATTGTCGAGTGCAGATTATTTTCTGCAAATTTACGAATAAATTTCGTAATTAAGGCATTTTGAAAATATAAAATAATAAAAAAGATAGAATTTTCATCAATTCTTCATTTGATGGAATATTAACTTCTGTATATTCTTCGGCAATCCGAGCCTTTTTCTTCTATCTTCTCATGCAATCATTTTTGCCAGATAATGTCCGGCGAGAACGGCGATAAGTCCCAGCGCTAGACTTCCGAAGAGATAGAGTATCATATAGAGATAGTTCTCTTCCTTCATCAGTCCAGCCCCCTCGTTCATGAAGGTAGAGAAGGTAGTGAATCCTCCGCAGAACCCCGTGGTGAGCAGCAGTTTGGTAGATGGTGACATCCATCCCCCTTCCCGCCAGTTCAATCCCGAGAGGAATCCGATGATGAGGCATCCCGCCACATTCACCGCCATCGTTCCGAAAGGAAAGGCTATCACCGTGCAGGATTGCACCATCTTTGAAATCCAATATCTCATGCCGCCTCCGAAGAAGCTGCCGATGCTTACTATCAATACTTCTTTCATCTCTTTATATAATATATGTATAAAATGCTATCGGGGAGAGATTCAACGCTCTCCCCAATCATCTATCGTTCCTGTTTTTGATGAGAAACTGCATCCTATCTTGAATATCTTTCTCTTATCTGAAAAATATTCCCGGGCATATCCCATATCTTCTATTTGCTGGAGCGCTTCTTTTGCGCTTCCATCCCTCTTGAACTCAAATATATAAATGTATAGAGGAGTTTCTATGATGCAATCTACTCTTCCTTCGCTCTGTTCTTTTTCAATGAAGATGGTATAGGAACTGATCATCCTCAATACCAGATAGAACGTATATTGGAAATAACGCTCCTTCTCACGTTCATCATCTTTTCTTCGTTGAGAATAAGGGATGCTGGCAAAGAAAGAAACCATCAGCTGATGCAGCTTTTCGCATTCTCCCTTCCCCAATGCTTCAATTACCTGTAATACCCAGGAATCAGGTGAAACCTTTGGCTTCAGATAATCTGCTGCCAGCAAACTGATGAATCCCCTTCTTACTTCATCGTTCGGGAAATCCAACAGATAGGAATTGGTGTTCCTTGACCATCCCTTGATGGTCAGATATCCGCTTTGGTATATCATCGGCAAAGGGCGCTCTACGGTGGCCTTGTAATCGTCGAAATCCTTGGTGGGATAATATTTTCCCACCAGTTCGTTGATGTTTTCATCGCTATGAGCTAGCAGGCGAACCAGATAGGTGGGTGAACCCGTTTGGAACCAATAGTCGTCGATGAGCATTTCCTTGAAGGCGCGCAAGATGCTGAAAGGATTATATACGCCTCGCATCCTGCGGCTGAAATGGTAACCGTCAAACTGGCGTTTCAGTTTTATCAGCATTTCTTCCTTTGAAACATCATATTCCTCGGCCATTTCTGCAATTTGCTGCGCAAAGGTTGATCGTAACTCATCTTCTGTGATGCCGAGGAGTGTATCAAAGTGGGCAGAAAGGCTGATATCTTCGGGTTGGTTGAAACCGCTGAATACGCTTACTTGTGAAAACTTGGTAACTCCCGTGAGCAGAACGAATTGCAGGTCTTTATCGGCAGCCTTGAATACACTGTAGAAGCCTTTCAGAATTTCCCGATGTCTATCTTCCAACAATCGCTCATTGCCATCAGCGTCGGTTGTCTTCAGGGTAGAATCCAAGACGTCTAGCAGAGGCTTGTCGTATTCATCGATAAGTACAACGGCGCGAAGTCCTGTTTTTTCGTGGGCATTTCTCAGAACGCCAATGAATCTGTCACCGAGGGTGGAAGCAAAGGGAGCCTTGCCGTAGATGGCTTCCTGCGATTCTACGAAATCAATCAGCGTCTTCTCCAACTGACCGGCTTGTGTGAAATCCTTGCCGTTGAAATCAAGATGAAATACCGCATATTGTTTCCAGTTGGTTTCCAGATTATCAATGGCTAAGCCCTTGAACAGTTCTTTTCTTCCTTGGAAATAGCATTCAAGTGTAGAAACGAGGAGTGACTTTCCAAATCGTCTGGGACGACTCAGAAAGTAAATCTTGCCATTTTCTACCATATCATAAATCATCTGAGTCTTATCTATATAAAGATATCCTTCTGTGATGATTTTCTCAAAGCTCTGTATGCCTATCGGATATTTCATATTGTTCATACGCTTGTTCCTTATTTTCTGCAAAATTACAAAAAATAACGATACAAGCAAATTTTTTTTGTGCCTTTTCTTAATTTTCCCTTCTATTCTTTCTTTTAAGGGATAAAGAGAAGCAATCAAGAAGCGGGGAAGAAGAAGGTAATAAGCAGGAAAATTCCCATTTCTTGATGAATCAGAATATGAAATAGAAATATGTTGAACAATTAAAATAAATAGGAGAAACAAGTTATGAAACGAGTATTCAATCTTTTGGTAGTGGATGAGAGTGGCAGCATGAGTATTATCGAGCACCAGGCACTGGTGGGCATCAACGAGACCCTGACCACGATTCAGAAAATGCAGAAGACGCATAAGGACATGGAGCAGCGGGTAACGCTCATCACCTTCGACAGCACCCACAAGAATCTGTTCTATGATAATGTGTCTGCCCGCCATGCCAACCCTCTGAAGTCAAGGGATTACAATCCATGTGGCGGCACCCCACTTTACGATGCCATAGGTATGGGCATCGCCAAGATCAACGCCCTGACCACCGAGGAAGACAGCGTGTTGGTGACCATCATCACGGATGGTGAGGAGAACTGCAGCGAGGAGTATGATTTGAAGATGATCAAGAACCTCATAGAGAAGTTGAAGAAGCAGAACTGGATCTTTACCTTCATCGGCACCGATGATCTTGATGTGGAGAACATCGCTCATGGTATGGGCATCGACAACCACCTGCAGTTTTCAGAAGATGAGGCTGGCACCAAGGCGATGTTTGCTAGAGAAAACAGAGCCCGCGAGCGCTACAACAAGTGCCGTGCGATGGATTGCAAGATGGAAGCGGGCAGTTATTTTAAGGAGAAATAAAGAACGTACCATCTCATAAATGTCCTGGTTTTATAAATGATGGCAATAATTACTGTGCGAATTGCTCCAAACAAAATGTTAAGTGTCATGCAGTTTATCACTAGGCAATACATTTGTTATATGTGTATAGTTACGAATTAATATTATTTGTATGTATAAGGATGTTTATATTGGTCTTGCACATGACAAGGCATTTGATTTTGACAAAGAAGGCAATTGGAATGGCTATATGCCTACGTTGCTTTATGGAAAGAACGTTCCGTATGAATATTTGGAGGGAGGCAATGTAATCTACTGGGACTTGGTGGACAATCCGTTGTGTAAGCAACTTGATTGGGGCAGTTGGGGTTTGAAACGAACAGCCAAAGATATGGTTCTTTTCCTTGAACAGTATAAGGATAATAAATATGCCAAATACCTAATCGGGAATATAAAGGTGGATTTCATAGATAATGGATTAGAAGATGTAGAACTGGTGCTTGAAGCAGTGGAAACATAGCTTTTTGTATTCTGGCGATAGATAATGAAGAATAGGAATTTTTTCGACCAATCTTCTATTCGCTTCTCCTGGATCTTCGCAAGTTGCTGCTCTCTTTTGAAACTGCCTTCTGGCGCAGAGAGTTGATCTGTGCCAACTTCTGCTCCCGCGAGTAAGGATGCAATAACATGGATTCTACCTCCTTGACGGCACCCATACTGTTCTGACGGTGAAAATCGTTTATATAAGATCTTTCCAGTACTGAATTGTTCTGCATAATCATCTAATTTTGCTAGACCTTCAGATGTAAATCCTTCATTGATTATGTCGCTGATGGACATCCAAAAATCATGATTCGTCATATTTACTTGTTTTAATTGCCGCAAAAATACGGTTTTTCTTTGATAACACCAAATTTTTGGGCTTTATTTCGCATTTTCCTGCAAATTGTTTCAATACATCTTGCATATCATCCGGCAGATAAGAGATTGCCTTGTCTTTCATATCTTGCGGAATTCCGAATCGGGCTTCGGCGATGGAGCCAACGATGGCTCCGATGGTATCGCTATCGCCGCCATGAGATATGGCTAGGCGGATGGCATCCTCGAAGGATGAGGCTTTTGAAAGAATATGGAAAGATAATGGCACGGCATCCATGCAGGTTTCGTCGAACTTGCCTTTCGGATAATCTCGTGTATCGAAATCCTCATAATAGCTGCGGGCGATATCCTTGAAGGTTTTCATTGTTTTATCATCAGATTCTTTAGATTTCTCATCCTTACACTCCTTGGATTCCTCTGAGAATCTGCTCTTGCGGAAATGCCAGATGGCATGAGCCACGGCTTTGGCTCCCTTGATTCCTTCGGGATGGTTATGGGTAGGAAGAGCCGTTTTCTCTGCCTCTTCCAAAACCTGCGACAGGTCATCGTAGAGCCAAGCCACTGGCGATACTCGCATTGCCGAACCATTGCCAAAACTATTGTATGGCTGCGGATCAAGAGAACGAATCCACCCCGCGAATCTTCCGCCATACGCCCCTTTTGGAGAAGGATAGCGGCGGCACCAATCCAGCAGGCTTTCCTGATAGCTTCGCCCGTTCTGTATCGCATCGGCTATCGCCACCGTACAAATGGTATCATCGGTGAAGTCGCATCCCTCGCCGAACATCTGGAAATCATAATCAAATGTATTGTTGAACTCATATTTTGAGCCAGCAATATCTCCTATTATTGCTCCTAACATAATTTTATTTAGTAACAGTTAAAAAATAACTTGGTACAAAAATGCTAAGCAGATTTGCACCTAAC
>URYG01000208.1 GCA_900551985.1 uncultured Prevotella sp.
GATGCTGCCGCCCAATTTCTCCGTTACCACCGCCACGGCTGCCGCCGTAGGACAGATAAAGCAGATGAAGGCACCTTCCAGCACCAGCTTGGTCTCGTAGTTATCTCCGAACTCAAAAATCAGCACCACCATCGCCAATGCCAGACTGGTTCTAATCAGCTGCAAAACAAAATGCCAGGTCTTCGGCTTCATCTCCTTGATCTCAATCTTGCAGAAGGTAACATAGAGCAGGGCGAAGAGCACCACCGGCATCAGATCTACCAGTTTCGGTCCCACTGCATCCCCCAAAGGTTCCAGGAAAGGAACATTGGCAAAAATCAGATAGCCCACGGCTCCCAATACCAGCGAGCAAGGCAAGGAGAATTTCCTAAAGAATTTCCACAACCACATACGCATACATTCTAAATTAAAAATAAAGAATCACCTTGAATATTAAATAAAGAATCCCCTGCAAGCAGACTGCCCTAGGCAATCGGCAAGAGGGGAATTCTCACGGATCCATTTATATATAAGCTATAGCTTAATCTTTGTTACTACGCTTGCGCTCCAAGTGATCGAGAATCACCTTGCGCATACGCATACTCTTAGGAGTTACCTCTACGTACTCATCCTCGCGGATGTACTCCAGGCACTCCTCAAGGCTCATCACGGTCTTAGGAATCACACGGGCCTTCTCATCAGAACCAGAAGCACGGACATTGGTCAACTGCTTTGCCTTGGTTACATTAACTACCAAGTCGTTGTCGTGAACATGCTCACCAACTACCTCGCCGCCGTAAACCTCCTCACCTGGGTCGATGAAGAACTTACCACGATCCTGCAGCTTATCGATAGCGTAAGCATAGGCTGTACCAGTCTCCAGAGCAATCATACTACCATTAGAACGGCGAGTGATTTCGCCCTTGTATGGCTGATACTCCTTGAAACGGTGAGCCATGATAGCTTCACCCTGAGAAGCAGTGAGCACATTGGTACGAAGACCGATGATACCACGTGAAGGAATATCAAACTCGATATCCACACGCTCGCCCATATTCAACATAGATGTCATATCACCCTTACGACGGGTTACCATATCAATCATCTTAGAAGCGAACTCCTCAGGAACGTTGATGGTCAACTCCTCGATAGGCTCGCACTTCACACCGTCAATCTCCTTGTAGATAACCTGAGGCTGACCTACCTGCAGCTCGTAGCCCTCGCGACGCATGGTCTCGATGAGCACAGAGAGATGGAGCACACCACGACCAGAGACAATCCACTTATCGGTGGTATCCTCGTAAGGCTGAACACGAAGAGCCAGGTTCTTCTCCAACTCCTTGTTCAAGCGCTCCTGGATGTGACGGGATGTACAGAACTTACCCTCCTTACCGAAGAATGGAGAATCGTTGATGGTGAAGAGCATACTCATAGTAGGCTCATCTACAGCGATAGGAGGAAGTGGCTCTGGGTTCTCGTAGTCGCAGATGGTATCACCAATCTCGAACTTCTCCAAACCGATAACGGCACAGATATCGCCAGAATCCACATGGTCTGTCTTCTTATGACCCATACCCTCGAAGGTATGGAGTTCCTTGATCTTAGTCTTCTCCTGGGTTCCGTCACGATGGCAGATAGTGATGTTCATACCATCCTTCAAAGTACCACGGTGTACACGACCTACGGCGATACGACCGGTGTAAGAACTATAATCAAGAGATGTGATCAAGAGCTGAGGAGTACCCTCCAACTGCTTAGGAGCAGGGATGATCTCCACAATCTTGTCGAGCAAATAGTCAATGTTATCTGTTGGCTTGTTGTAGTCATCGCTCATCCAGCCATTCTTAGCCGAACCGTAAACCACAGTGAAGTCAAGCTGCTCCTCAGTAGCATCGAGGTCGCACATCAGGTCGAATACCATCTCGTACACCTCTTCTGGGCGACAGTTAGGCTTATCTACCTTATTAACGACAACGATAGGCTTCAGTCCGAGCTGCAAAGCCTTCTGCAGCACGAAACGAGTCTGAGGCATAGGACCCTCGAAAGCATCGACGAGGAGGAGGCATCCGTCTGCCATGTTGAGCACGCGCTCAACCTCACCACCGAAGTCAGAGTGTCCTGGAGTATCGAGAATATTAATCTTTGTACCTTTCCAATTGATAGACACATTCTTTGAAAGAATGGTTATACCACGCTCGCGCTCCAAATCGTTGGAATCGAGCACTTCGCCGCTGTTATCCTGGCCGTCACGGAACAGCTTACCAGCGAGCATCATCTTGTCAACCAAGGTAGTTTTACCATGGTCAACGTGTGCAATAACTGCAATGTTTCTAATGTCTTGCATTTCGTTTACCTTAAATACTTAATGAATTTGGGTGCAAAATTACAAAAAAATCCCGAAAAATTTGCATAATTCACTGAAAAGTTGTATCTTTGCACCGCATTTTAACGGAAACCACCGTGAGGAAGGTCCTAATGTGCATAACATTCATTCATAATAATTAAATTTTAAGTATCACAGCTATGTATTTAGACAAAGCAAAAAAAGAAGAGATCTTTAGCAAGTACGGAAAGTCTAACTCTGATACTGGTTCAGCTGAGAGCCAGATAGCATTGTTCTCATACCGTATTGCTCATTTGACGGAGCACGTTAAGAAGAACCGTAAAGATTATACTACAACACGTGCGTTGACACAGCTTGTAGGAAAGCGTCGTGCATTGCTCGATTACTTGTATGATCGCGACATCAATCGCTATCGTGCTATCATCAAGGCCCTCGGTCTTCGTAAGTAATCAGCGGAAGCAGACACATTGCTTAACAGAATTAAAAATCCCATCGCTCGCAAGAACAATGGGATTTTTCTTTTTATATCATCTTATTAAGATTACTACTTACTGCGCTGAGATTGGCAAATTGCGGAACTCTATATACTGAGGGGTCTCGCCATTAGACTTGTACTTGAACGGGATCTTGACAACGCTGAACTCGGTGGCACTGGTGCTGACATTCTTGATGACAAACGTAGCCTTCATCGGGATACCAGCGAGCAAGGTATACCAATTATAGCCCAACCAACGATTCTTGCCCAAGAGGGTTGTTTCCTGATCACACTCATAAGCATCGCCACCATCATCATATACAGTAGGAGTATCGCCATAAGCTGAAATTTCATACTCCTTGTTGCCGATATTCTTGAATGTAGCAGTGATTACCACATTCCTGCCCTGACGAACACACTTCAAGAAATTGAACTGCAACTCAGGCAATGAGCAGGTAACCAAATCTGAATTGGTATTCTTGACATCTGCCACTACCTGGGTAGGCAACTTAATAGCAAACTCCACATCATTAGCCTTACCCTTGACAAGAGTAGAATTAATCTGCTTAATGGTGCGATCTACATCCTCTATCACCATAATACCCTTGACAGGTACATTAGAAGGAAGCATCTTATCAGAATAGTTACCTAACTTTTCGCCACCCAAATAGAAGTGCATCTGATGTTTGACATTCTTGCTATCAAAAGCACAAGAGCCGTCATCAAAAGCATTGAAGTGCATTTTGAGTTCACTGGAAGTGGTGTTGGTAATCACAAAGTTGATGTGGACATCGTTGCCATTAGCTACGCAACTGGTATATTTTACTGTACACCCAGGGATAGAGCCAGACGCCTTGTTGGTAGTCTTCTGGTCATTAGTAAGCACGGTTTCTGCCACCTTGCCCAATTTCTTGAGCCACTTCTGTGCATGGATTTGCTGTACGCTCAACAGAGAGAGCAGCAATGCGAAAATGATGGATTTCTTCATAATTGTATCGGTTTATGTTATTAATTAAATAATTGTCAGTTCGTTCCTAGAAAGAGCCTTTATCCTTAGAAAAAGAGAAAGACGCCTTTACTAATTCTTGCTTGCAAAGATAGGGAATTAAGCAATAACTTCCAAGCTTTTTGCCAGGAAAAGTAAAGGTACCAATGCGTAAATAGGCAATTTTATATCATTTGACGCTGATTTTTACGGAATGACACACACCACCATCTGTCTTTATCCTTAAGAAGTAGCAACCGAACAATGGGATTTTTCATTTTCTACTCTTATTTCGGCTTTCATTTTATTTTTTCTCCGCTTTTATATCGCCATTTCATTTTTTATTGCTAACTTTGCAACATATATATAATAAGGTGTAATTATGACTAGAGGAAAGTTGCCATTAGGAATACAGAATTTCGAAGAACTGCGCAAAGGTGGTTACCTTTACGCAGACAAGACAGATATGGTTTGGCAAATCGCCAATGGTGACAAGTATAACTTTCTAAGTCGCCCACGACGCTTCGGTAAATCGCTTCTGGTATCCACACTCCAATGTTACTTCGAAGGCAAGAAAGAACTGTTTGAAGGACTTAAGATCATGGAACTGGAGAAAGATTGGATCAAGCGCCCTGTCATCCATTTCAGCATGAACCTTGGAGGTTCAGATGCAGAATCATTATACCATTATCTGGATGATACATTAACCAAATATGAAGAGATCTACGGCAAACGCGCCACAGAAGCTACGCTCAGCAACCGTTTTACCGGTATCATAGAAAGAGCTTACCAACAATCGGGAGAGCAAGTTGCCGTATTGGTAGATGAATATGATGCACCCTTACAGCACTCCTATCTGACAGATAGACACGAAAAATGCCGCAATCTCTATCGTGACTTCTTCACAGGTCTAAAAGACTACGGCTATTGCATCAAGTGTGTCTTCCTTACAGGCATCACCAAGTTTACGCAGATAAGTCTGTTCAGCGTTCTCAACACATTAAGCAATATCAGCTTTTACAACTGCTATGCTACCATCTGCGGATTAACGAAAGAAGAAATCTTGGAAAATCTGAAAGATGAAATCCAGGTATTAGCTGTCCAAAAGAAGTGGGATATCGACCAGACCATGCATGAACTGAAAGATATGTATGACGGTTATCATTTCTCAGAAAGTCTGCAGGGTGTTTACAATCCGTTCAGTGTCATCAGTGCCTTAAAAGTACGTCGCCTGAGACCCTATTGGATTGCCAGCGGTGCTACAGAAATGCTGCCCAAAATACTCACCAACTTTGAGAAAGATGTAGAAACACTGGACGGCAGCCTCATCGACATGGATTACATCGAAACGGCAGACATCAGCAAAGACAATCCAAAGCTATTTCTTTACCAATCAGGCTATCTGACGATCAAAGGGGTGATTGGAGAAACCTACAGACTGGGATTTCCAAACAGAGAAGTAAAGAAAGCGCTTCTAGAGCTGGTTGTTCCCAATATGCTCAACACCGACAAGGAAGAGACAGAGAATGCTATTCAAGACCTGAAGCAGCATTTTATCCTTGGCAATTTAGAGGAGGGCGTAACCTGCCTGAAGCAACTCATCGCCAGCACTCCTTACAGTACTCAGAAGAAAGAACAGTTTGTCTTTGAAGAGCACTTCCGATTCATCATCAAGAACCTCTTCTACATCTGCGGTTTTAACGTTGAAGAAGAAAAGCAGGTAGCTGGTGGACGTATCGACCTCGCCATAGAGACGCCAGAAATCATCTATATCATGGAGCTGAAGATGGCGGACAATGGAGGAGCTCAAGCGGCTGTGGAGCAAATTGCATCCCGCCACTACGCTGATGCTTATTCTGCCAGCAAGAAGAAACGAAT
>URYG01000209.1 GCA_900551985.1 uncultured Prevotella sp.
CTGCCATTATACCCAGGGCGATGCCCTGGGCTAAGAGCTTTTGGGCCTTCAGCCCGTTCTTGAACCACATACGAAACTTGAGTGAGTTAAAAAATGAACGGAGGTGAAAAAGTGAACGAGGTGAATGGTGAACAAGGTGAATCACACGCTTTTCCAACTCTATCAATACATTTCATCTGAAAAGAGATAGTAGTAGCTACGCGCGTACATTATTATATAAGATATTCTTAATAATAAATCCTTTTGCAGGTATCCGTTTTCCATCAAATTCACCAAATTCACCGTTCACCTCGTTCACTTCGTTCACTTTTTCCATACCTCCATTCACCTTTGCTCCCTCTCCCCCTCCTCGCCCCTTTTCCTACGTCGCCACATAGCAATTCCTGCGTCGCCACGTAATATTTCCTACGTCGCCACGCAGGAAATGGCAGCTCTATTGAAGGGGATTTCATGCCTCATATCACAACTGCCGGGACAAGGCGATTCAACTGCCGGGACAACTATTGCATTTCGCCCAAAAATGTTGTATCTTTGCATCGTCAATGAAACTCATTGGTGGGGCTCGCTGCCGGGCAGGATACCGCGGAACTGCCATGGAAGGCGACGCCCGATACAGAAACTGGATTATTCACTAAAAAGAAAGGAATGAAAAGAAATGAAAAAGGAAACTTGGAAATCAATTCTGCAGATCATCGTGACTGTACTCACTGCACTCTGCACATCACTCGGAGTTACGAGCTGCATGTAGTGCTCGAATCTATCACGATATCGAGCTAGTCTGAAACTGAATTAACCACTGAAATCGAGTTTATTAAAATTTAAATTATTCACTTTAAAAAACTATTTGAATTATGGGTATCAAAGTAAAAGCTATCGAGCGCAACGTCGCTTTTGAGAAGGGTAAGCAGAAGTGGGCATACGTTATGCAGGCAGACCTCTACGGTCAGCTTACCCAGAGTAAGGTTATCGAGGAAGCTGCCGTACGCAGCGGACTCGCCAAGCAGGTAATCAACGCAGCCTGGGGCGCCATCGGAGCAGTCATCACCGCATGGGCCACCGAGGGTCACTCCGTAGCTGTGCCGGGACTCGGATCCCTCCGATTCGGTCTGAACTCTACCGCCGTAGAGGATGTGAACAAGGTGAGCAGCTCGCTCATCAACCGCCGCTACATCATCTTCGTGCCTAACGCCGACATCAAGGAGGAACTCGCCAAGACCAGCGTCAACATCACCTGCTACGACCGCAACGGCAAGATCGTGAAGCAGGTTACCTCTGCCGACAAGAACGACACCGGGGAGGGTGACAACAAGGACAACACCAGCCAGGGAGGTGGAACTTCGCAGGGCGGAGGTACCAACCAGGGAGGTGATTCCAACCCGGGAGGTGACACCAGCCAGGGTGGCGGTTCTACCGATGGCGATGGTAACGGCGACAATGTAGATTTCTAAAAACAATTTAGATTTCTAAAAACATTGTAGATCTCTAAAATCATCAAGGTGTGCCAGATCACAAGGAAGTGAGTCTGGCGCACCTTCTTTTTTTGTCTTTTTCTCCTCAAAAATGGTCTTTTTGGAAAAACCTCATTCTTTATTCAAGTTTTTTTCGTAACTTTGCACGCGAAATCAATAGACTAGATTATTAATATGTATTTAAAATAAGGTATAAGATATGAAATCTCACATCAAAATTTATCTACTTGTCTGTATCGCCGCCCTGCTCCTTACGGGCTGCGATACCGTATTCGATGTTCACCCTTACGATGTTCGCATAAAGGGCGAAACCAATCTGAATGCCAAGAACATACAGAAGATAGAGCAGAAGGTGAAGAGCAAGGATACCATCCGGTTTGCCGTGATCAGCGACAGCCACCAGTGGCTCGACGACCTGCAGAAGGCTGTAAATGACATCAACAGCCGGAAGGACAGCATCGACTTCGTGATCCACTGCGGCGACATCTCCGACTTCGGGGCTACCCGCGAGATGAAGTGGACTCGGGAGAAAATGCAGAAACTCAAGATGCCTTCGGTGGTGCTGCTGGGCAACCACGACTGTCTGGGAACGGGCAACCAGACGTATGAGGCCATCTACGGCGACCCCGACTTCAGCTTCATCGCCGGAAAGGTGAAGTTCGTTTGCCTCAACACCAATGCCATCGAGTACGACTACTCCCGTCCGGTGCCTAACTTCGACTTCATGGAGGCGGAACGCTCTGCCGATTCGCTCGACTTCGACCGCACCGTTGTGTGCATGCATGCAGCTCCCTACTCCGAGCAGTTTAACAATAACGTAGCGAAGGTATTCAATTATTACATCCACGAGTTTCCTCGCCTGCTGTTCTGCCTCGATGGTCACGGCCATCATACCCGGAAGGAAGACCTTTACAACAACGGCACCCTGTTTTATATGGCGAGCAGCGTACACTTCCGAGAATATTACATTATCACCATCACACCAAAGGATTATCATGTTGAAGTCATCGATTTTTAAGTTCAGTATATGGGCGCTCCTCCTGCTATCGGCAGGCACTACGGCAAGCGCCGGAAGGGAGAAAACAGAAACGGATTCCATCGCAGGCATTCCGAATATCAAAGCTACAGAGATAGCCCCGACAGCATCTCCCGAATCTCCAGAAGATTCCCTCACCCGATACGACAGGCATATTCTACGCTATCGCAAACACTGGGATGTGCTGATGCCTACGCAGAGCGTGATTCAGACCTGCGGCAACATGGGTATCATCTCGCTGGGTATCGGATGGGATTACGGCAAGAGAAGCCAGTGGGAGACGCATCTGCTCTTCGGCATCGTTCCGAAATATGATTCGGATGAAGTAAAAATGACAATCACGCTGAAGGAGAACTTCATTCCCTGGCGAAAGGACTGGGGAAAAGGATGGCAGTTTGAACCCCTGGAGTGCACGCTGTACCTGAACACGGTATTGGGTCACGATTTCTGGACCAAGCAGCCTACCAAATATGAGAGCGGATATTATCCCTTCTCTACCCGAATCCGCCCGAATCTGGGATTTGGCGAGCGGTTTACGTATCAGATTCCGAACAACAGGCGCAAGCGTGTGAAGAGCCTCACGCTCTTCTATGAGTTGAGCACGAACGATATCTATTTCATGCGGTTCTACCGCAACGGCAATGCCGGTTTCTGGGATGTCTTCGGACTATCGTTTGGTGCAAAAATGCAGATACTATAAAGGGATGGGGGATTTAAAAAGTGAAAAAAAAGATGGAAACAGAAGAGATTATTCATAAGCTGGAGGCGAAGGGCATCAAGCCCACCTCCAACCGCATACTGGTAATGAAGACTCTGGCGAATGAGCAGAATCCGCTGAGTCTGAAGGATTTGGAGCTGAAGATGGTGTCGATGGACAAGTCGAGCATCTTCCGCACGCTGACGCTCTTTCTGGAGCATGATGCCGTTCATGCCTTCGAGGATGGAAGGGGGGTATTGAACTACGAACTGTGTGAGGAGGAGGGAGAGTGTGATCATCATGATGGTCATATTCATTTCTACTGCGAATCGTGCCACCGTTCGTTCTGTATGGAGGATATTCATATTCCGAGTTTTGAATTGCCGGAAGGATTCTATCCCCACTCCGTCTCCTTCGTCATCAAGGGAGAATGCCCTGAGTGTAGGAAGAGGCATCGCTGAAAGCAATGCCTATTTTAAAAAAGAGGCATAACTGAAAGCAATGCCTCTTCTTTTTGAAGAGGCATTGAAACAAAAAAAGCTCCGAAGAAAGATGAACTTCTTCGGAGCTTTTTTTGTACACCCTTAGGGATTCGAACCCTAGACCCACTGATTAAGAGTCAGTTGCTCTACCAACTGAGCTAAGGGTGCAGCAAGCTTGGCATTTGAGTTATTTCTCAAAAGCGGGTGCAAAGGTACTGCTTTTTTCTGAAACCACCAAATTTTTCGGCAACTTTTTTCTTTTTTATGCGCATTTTTCTGATTTTCCATACATTTTCAAGAGAAAAAGTGTATCTTTGCAGCCACTTATACATTAATTAAATATGAACGGAATATACACTATCCTGCTCCTCGTGCTGAGCAACATCTTCATGACGCTCGCATGGTATGGACATCTCAAACTCCAGCAGACGGGCACCAGCAGCAACTGGCCGCTCATCGGAGTCATCGCCTTCAGTTGGGCGATCGCCTTCTTCGAATACTGCTGTCAGGTACCAGCCAACCGCATCGGATTCATCGACAACGGCGGTCCATTCAATCTGGTACAGCTCAAAGTGATACAAGAGTGCGTGTCGCTCATCGTCTTCGCCATCATCGCCAACATCCTCTTCCAGGGGCAGGGCCTGCATTGGAATCACTTTGCCGCATTCGTCTGCCTCATCGCTGCCGTTTATTTCGTCTTCATGAAATAGATGAAGGTTACTCAGAAAGAAGAACAATTATAACTACATAAAATAATAACCGACAATGGAAAAGAAATTACGTGTTGCTTCCCTCTGCGTGCAGGGAGGCTATGAGCCGAAAAACGGTGAACCGATAGAAGTGCCTATCTATCAGAGTACTACATTCAAATACGACAACTCTGAGGAGATGGCGATGCTCTTCGACCTGAAGAAGGAGGGCTACTTCTATACCCGACTCCAGAACCCTACCAATGATGCTGTGGCAAAGAAAATTGCGCAGCTCGAAGGTGGCGTGGGTGCCGTACTGACCTCAAGCGGTCAGGCAGCCAACTTCTATGCCGTATTCAACATCTGCGAGGCTGGCGACCACATCGTTACCTCTAACGAAATCTACGGCGGCACCTTCAATCTCTTCGGCGTTACCCTGAAGAAGCTCGGCATCGAGTGCACCTTCGTAAACCCTAACGCCAGCGAGGCGGAAATCCAGAAGGCTTTCCGCCCTAACACCAAGGTAGTGTTCGGCGAAACCATCAGCAACCCTGGCTGTGCCGTGCTCGACATCGAGAAGTTCGCCCGCATCGCTCACAAGAACGGCGTGCCTCTCATCGTAGATAACACCTTCGCCACACCTATCAACTGTCGCCCATTCGAATGGGGTGCCGACATCGTTACCCACTCTACCACCAAGTATATGGACGGTACTGCATCGCAGGTAGGCGGCGTAGTAGTGGATAGCGGCAACTTCGACTGGATGGCGAATGCCGAGAAATTCCCTGGCCTCTGCACACCGGACGAGAGTTACCACGGACTCACCTACGTAAAGGCTTTCGGCAAGATGGGATACACCACCAAGCTCGTGGCACAGTTGATGCGCGACCTGGGTTCCATCCCTGCACCGATGAACTCATTCATCCTCAACCTGGGTCTTCAGAGCCTGCACCTGCGCATGCGCCAGCATTGCGAGAATGCACAGAAGGTGGCTGAGTTCCTGCAGAATGATGAGCGTGTGGCTTGGGTTCACTATAGCGGACTGAAGGGCGACGAGTATTACGATCTTGCCCAGAAGTACATGCCAAACGGCACCTGCGGCGTCATCGCCTTCGGATTGAAGGGCGACCGCGAGACTGCCATCAAGTTCATGGATTCACTGGATATGATCAACATCGTAACCCATGTGGCTGATGCCCGCACCTGCGTGCTCCACCCAGCGAGCCATACCCATCGCCAGCTAGAGTAAAACAGGGCGTCTCCGTTA
>URYG01000210.1 GCA_900551985.1 uncultured Prevotella sp.
ACCCTACCTGAAAGGGCAAAAGCTCCTAGCCCAGGGCACCGCCCTGGGTTAAAAATCCAATAAGAAACTACGCCCTGAAAGGGCAAAAGCTTTAAAAATATATTTAAAACCAAACTAAAATGAAAGATCTCAAACCTATCATCTCACAGTTCGATATCACCGGAACTGTAAATGAGGTAAAGCCCCTCGGTAATGGACTCATCAATGACACCTACAAGGTGACAACCGTAGAAGACGATGCACCAGACTATGTTCTCCAGCGCATCAACGACTCTATCTTCACCGATGTAGATCTCTTGCAGCACAATATCGAGGAAGTAACTACACACATCCGCCAGCAGCTCGAAAAACAGGGCGCTGACGACATCGACCGCAAGGTACTCACCTTCGTCAAGGCAACCAACGGCAAGACCTATGTCAAGGACGAAGACCAGCAGTACTGGCGCATCTCCATCTTCATTCCTCGTGCCATCACCAAGGAGGCAGTAAACCCGGAAAGCTCCTACTACGCAGGCAAGACTTTCGGAGAGTTCGAGGCTCAGCTCACAGACATCACCGACCGCCTCGGCGAAACCATCCCTGATTTCCACAACATGGAACTGCGCCGCGACCAGCTCCGCCAGGCAGTGAAGGAAGACCGTGCCGGACGAGCAGAAGGCGTAAAGGATTTCATCGCCGACATCGAGAGTTATATGGATGAGATGTGTCTCTGCCAGCGCCTCTTCCGCGAGGGCAAGCTGCAGAAGCATGTCTGCCACTGCGATACCAAAGTCAACAACATGATGTTTGATGAAGAGGGTCGCGTATTGTGCGTCATCGACCTCGACACCGTGATGCCATCTCTCTTCGTGAGCGATTACGGCGATTTCCTCCGCACGGCAGCGAATACCATCGCCGAGGATTCTCCAGAGTTCGAGAAGATAGATTTCCGCATGGACATCTTCGAGTCGTTCACCCGCGGCTACGTAGAATCAGCATCAGCCTTCCTTTCTCCACTGGAAATTTCCCTGCTTCCTCATGCAGCCGAGCTTTTCCCATACATGCAGGCTGTCCGCTTCCTCTGGGATTACCTCAACGGCGATCACTACTGGAAGTGCAAGTATCCTGAGCACAACCTCGTAAGAGCCCAGAACCAGTGGCATCTCTTCCTCAAGGCGAAGGAACACGAAGCAGAGATGAAGGCGTTCATCGAAAAAAAATAGTCGATTTTTTGTGAATAAACATTTAATTCTGTAAATTATCTAAAAATAATACCTATTATTTTGGATATTTTACAGAATTATTTGGTAGATAGAAATAAATTGATTACCTTTGCATACGTAAAAATCAATCAAATGATAGGAATATGAAAAAAACAGAAGCTTACAACAGATTGGTGGAGAAAGGGATTCGACCATCAGTACAGAGACTGGCAATTCTGGACTACCTGATCAAGCATCCTACTCACCCTAACATCGAAGACGTTTACAACGCTTTGGAGAGCAAGGTACCGACTCTAAGCCGTACCACAGTATATAACACGCTCCGCCTGCTGAGCGAGGTGAATGCAGCGCAGATGATCACCATCGACGAGCATCGCGTATGCTATGATGGCAACATCGAGCCACACGTTCACTTCTACTGCAAGAACTGCGGCAAGATTATCGACCTCTTCGATGAGCCAGCACCACGGGTAACAGAGACCAAGGTGATTGATGGCAACATCGTGCAGGAAGAGCAGCTCTACTACAAGGGCATCTGTTCAGCTTGTGCCAAGAAGATGGAGAAGAAGACGAATTAATAGTAATAAGATAATACAATACAAGAACATTTTTAATACATTAACATTATGAAGAAGAAATTTATTTGCACCGTTTGTGGTTACATCTACGAGGGTACAGAGGCACCAGAGAAGTGCCCTATTTGCAAGGCGCCAGCCAGCAAGTTCAAGGAGATGGAAGATACAGTGGATGATGATTTGACATTCGCTACTGTACACGTTCTCGGTCAGGCATATAAGGATGGCGTCAATGAGGAAGTCATCAAGGGTTTGAAGGATCACTTTGCAGGTGAGTGTGGCGAGGTAGGTATGTATCTTGCAATGGCTCGCCAGGCAGACCGCGAGGGTTATCCGGAGATTGCAGAGGCTTACAAGCGTTATGCTTTCGAGGAGGCTGACCATGCATCTCGCTTTGCTGAGTTGCTGGGTGAGGTTCTGGGTGATACCAAGAGCAACCTTGAGGCTCGCATCGCAGCTGAGAAGGGTGCTTGCGAGGACAAGTTCCGCATTGCCAAGCTTGCCAAGGAGCAGGGTTCTGACGCTATCCACGATACTGTTCATGAGATGGCTAAGGACGAGGCTCGCCACTGTGCAGGTTTCGCAGGTCTTTACAAGAGATTCTTCAAGTAAGACAATTTTTATTTTTTTCGATACTAAGTCCTGGAGCCCGGTTCCGAATCATAGAGATTCAGAATCGGGCTTCTCCGTTTTGATGGTGGATTTGTAATCCCCCTAATAAAAGTAAAAGCATACTCGATAGATTTTTTTCGGGAAAAGTTTTGGAGATTAGGAGATAAAGTATTATCTTTGCCATCAGATTAAAAAACGAATAATCAAACTGAGTTATGATAGTAAGACCAAAGCGCATTTATCGCAAGCGCATACCATACGGCATGCAGAATTTTGAGGATGTCATCAAAGAGGATTGTTACTATGTGGACAAGACTCCTTTCATAGAGCAAATAGAAGAATCCAACAAGTATTTCTTCTTCATTCGCCCTCGCCGTTTCGGCAAGACACTTACCCTCTCCATGCTTGAGAATTACTATGACATCAACAAGAAAGACAAGTTTGAGGAAATCTTTGGCAAGCTATACATCGGGCAGAATCCTACACCAGAGCATAGTACATATCTCATCATCCACCTCAATTTTGCCGAGGTGGCAGCAGGATTGGATGATTATAAGGATGGACTGGACAACCATTGTCGCCTTGTATTCAATTTCTTCTGCGACATCTATGCACATATTCTTCCTGCCAATACCAAGGAAGGATTGGAAAAGTTAACAGATGCAGTGTCTCAACTGAGATTCCTGTGCCAGAAGTGCCAGGAGGTAGGCAAGAAGATCTATCTCTTCATCGATGAGTACGACAACTTCACCAACATGATTCTCGCCCATGAAGAGCATCTTGTGAGGTATCGCAACCAAACCCACGGAGAGGGATACTTGCGCCAGTTCTTCAACACCATCAAGGGTGCGGCTGGCAATACTCTGGGCAGAGTATTCGTCACGGGAGTAAGCCCTGTGACCATGGATGACCTGACCAGCGGATTCAACATCGGAACCAACTACTCGCTCTCACCTGACTTCAATGAGATGACGGGATTTACCGAGGAAGAAGTGAGAGAGATGCTGGATTATTACGGCAGCGTCCTGCCGTTCAATCACACCACCGATGAGCTGATCAAGGTGATGAAGCCTTGGTACGACAACTATTGCTTTGCCGAGGAGAGATATGGTGAGACCACCATGTACAACTCGGTAATGGTGCTCAACTTCGTAGATAATTACATCCGAAGCGAATACCAAATCCCTAAGAAGATGGTGGAGACCAACATACGCATCGACTATGACAAGATGCGAATGCTCATCCGCCACGACAAGGAGTTCGCCCACGACGCCAGCATCATCCAGCAGTTGGTGACCCAGGGATTCGTGATAGGCACGCTCAACGAGAACTTCCCTGCCGAGCGAATCAACGACCCAGACAACTTCCTCAGCCTGCTGTTCTATTTCGGCATGGTGACGATAGACGGAACATACAAGGGTGAGACCAAGTTCATTATTCCGAATGAGGTGGTGCGTGACCAGATGTACACCTACCTGCTCGACACCTACAAGGAGAATGACTTGGTATATGATAGATATAGCAAGGGTAAACTGGAGAGCAAACTGGCATACGATGGACAATTCAAGCCATACTTTGAGTATATCGCCGACTGCCTGAAGAAGTACTCCTCCCAGCGAGACAAGCAGAAGGGAGAGGCTTTCGTGCATGGCTTCACCTTGGCGATGACGAGCCAGAACAAGTTCTATCGCCCTATCTCTGAGCTGGACAATGACGGCGGCTATGCCGACATCTTCCTCTCTCCACTCTGTGACATCTACAAGGACATGGTGGATTCATATATCATCGAATTGAAATATTGCAAGAGCCAAACCACAGATGAGCAAGTGAAAAAGCTCTTCGAGGAGGCTTCAGTTCAAATCTCTCGCTATGCGGAAAGTGATATGGTCAGAGAGGCAGTAAAGACCACAAAGCTCCACAAGCTGGTGGTTATCTACCGCGGAGCGGAAATGGTGGCTTGCGAGGAGATAAGGATATTGCTATAGAACGAACCGTTATCCGGCTGGATACCTGGCGGATAACGGTTCTTGAAAAATCGCTGGTCAGCAAATTCACAGAATCAGATAATCGTGATCCATACCGTTTCTCCCTGCTGCTGCGCCTCATCTATCCGCTTCATCAGTCGGGTGAGCCAGATGCGGGAGATAGCAAAGGGCGAAAGTGCTGCACTTTAATATTTTTTAAAGAACAAAAGTAGCGATTATTTTTTATTTTTCGATTTTTATTTATACTTTTGCAAAATCTTTCAGGAATTTTGTTGTTTTTGGAAATGCGCACTAGGATAAGTAAGATTTCTGAAATGATAACATTCTAGGCAACTTCTGCCGTAGCTATGTTTATAGAAAAAGAATTGATAGTGCCGCAAAAATGATAGGATAACCTATAGAATTATAAAATCAAGATGATCGGCTGGAGCATCCTGGGAATCCTGCTCGTTGCTGTAGTAACATTACTGTTGGCACGCTTTGTTTTCAATAAACAAGTGGAAGCTTACCTTTGCAATTCTCTGAAGAATGAAATGGTAGAGATATTAAAAGACGCAGACAAATATGCACCAGATACAACGTCCTACAATTTTGTTTATCAGCAAGATACTATCCAATCACAAAAAATCCGTGAATATTTCAAACTCGACACAGTAGTATCTCCTACAAAATCAACATGGGACAAGGCTATATCACTGGCACGTTTTGTAGCAGAAAACATATCTCATGCCAATCAAAAGATCAATCCTAAGAGACGCAATGCAATAGATCTCTGGAAATACACCCGCTCGATAGAGCCTGCGTTCAACTGCAGACTACACTCCATCCTCTTGCACGAACTATTGCTGTCTGAGGGAATTATAAACCGCTTTGTAACTTGTCACCCCGCAGATTCCGAGGATTCCGACTGCCATGTCGTTAACCTGGTGTGGCTGCCAGAATTACAGAAATGGGCTATGCTCGACTCGGATATGAACGCTTGGGCAGAAGATGAAAAGGGCACTCCCCTTTCTCTTGCAGAAATGCGTGAGCGATACATAGACGGCAGAGAAATCGTTTACCGCCCTCTCTTGAAAACAGAAAATGATTTTGTTTATTACAGGGCATATTGGGCAAAAAATCTATACTGGTTTGACGTTTGGGAAACAACAGGCTATGGTCGCGAAGACAAGAATCCAGCCTATAGAAACAGCAATCGTCATATCGTGCTTGTTCCTTCGGGATTCAAAGGTCTTGAACTTCCT
>URYG01000211.1 GCA_900551985.1 uncultured Prevotella sp.
ACTCGTGACCTCCTGCGTGACAGGCAGGCATTCTAACCAACTGAACTAACGCACCAAATTAAGATATTAACTTAACCGCTTATAGCGCATTTCTCATTTGCGAGTGCAAAGGTACTACATTTTTTTGATTCCACCAAATTTTTCCGCTATATTTTTACAAAAAAGATTGAAAAAAATAAGCGTCCTCATATCCGCTGCCTGTCTTCAGCCACCCTTTCAGTATTTTATCACCCTGAAAGCCAACTACTTCAAGCATTTTCACGGCACTTTGGTTACTTTCCGCTACAATGGCATAAATCTGATGCAAATGCAGCACATTTGATGCATATTGCATCAGAAGACGGATAGCCAACTGTGCCATGCCCTGATGCTGATGTTCCTTTTTGATAACAATTCCCAGCTCAGCACGCTGATGGCGGGGGTCGAAATTCATCAGATCGATGATGCCCACAGCTTCCTGCTGCTCATTTTCCACAATCAGGCGCACCTGCTTATCAGTATAGATATCTGCCGTAGCCGTAGTAATATAGTCGAGCAGCACCTGTCGGGAGTACGGCACATTGGTACACCCCACCTCCCAGAGACTTTCATCATTCTCCATTTCATAGAGAAAATCCAGATCTTCCGGTTCCAAAGCCCTTAAACGAATCTTCTTATCTTCCATATTCCTCCAAAATAAATATTTTCCTATTATATTTCCTCATCTACCTACTATGATATGAGCACCTATTATATAATGTACGCGCGTACCTTATATATATTATGCATTTCATCCATGTCCATCACATCCCTTTCCGTTATCGCCTTCCCGATTTCCCGGGTATAGATAGCCAGCTTGTCAGGCTCATCCGCCCGAAGCGAAAGCTGATGCAGAATTTCCTCATAACTCATCCTGTCGGCATCAAACAGCAGATACTCCGATTCATCCACCACAGAAGGTGTGAAGAACCCCAGACTCTTTCTCATTCTCGCCACCAGCATTTTCACGAGCGCCACGGAAGCACTGGCATAGATGGCAGTCCGGATAGGAAGACTCAAGAGCAGCGACATACCCGCATAATGCTTGCGGAAGAAGATGAGCATCGCCTCGTAGAAGACATGCACATAGCGGAAACTGGATTTCTGCGTGCTCTCTCCCTTGTAATGCAGGATATCCAAAGGCAGGAAATAGTTGTGATAACCGCCCTTCAATATGCGATAGGAAAGGTCGATATCCTCTCCATACATGAAGAAATCCTCATCCAACAGTCCCACCCGATCCAGGGCTTCACGGCGCAACATGCAGAAAGCGCCACTCACCACCTCTATCCGGTTCGGCTGATCCCATGGCAGGAATCCCATATAATAGCGTCCGAACAGAGGATGCTTGGGCCATCGGTTGCAGAATCCCAGCATCTTGAAGAAGGAAACCATCGGTGTAGGCAATCCTCTCCTGCTCTCCCGCGCCCATCTGCCATCCGCATTCAGCATCCTCACGCCTGCCGCTCCCGCATCGGGATGGGCATCCATAAAGCGGATGCATTCGCTCAGTACCTGCTCGCCCACGATGGTATCAGGATTCAGAAGGAGTACATACTCTGCCTCGCTCTGACGGATGGCGATATTGTTGGCTCGGGCAAAACCCAGATTGTGGTTGCTGCCCACAAACCGTACCATCGGATATGCTTCACGGGGATAACGGTGCTGCAGATACTCCAGCGAACCATCGGAAGAATGATTATCCACCACGATGATCTCTGCCACATCCTTCTTTCCGGAGGAAGATGAAGAAGATGAAGCATCATCCCCCTGCATCACTTCGAAGGCACGGAGCACCGAACGGATGCATTGGTCGAGATAATACTTCACATTATAGCTTACTATGATAACCGAGAGTTTCAAAGCCTATCTTAACGATTAAGTGTTAACTACAAAACTATCACCTATTCTCCCTCCTCACTGGTTTCCTCGATACATCTGCCGATAGACGGATACACGAAGAAAAGACAGAGCACAAGGATGATTGCCATATAGCCGAATGCAGGCGACATGGTCTGATAATACATAAAGGTATTGATGAGCATAGGCAGACAGAGCATGTTGATGCGCATAGTGCCCCAGAAGAGCAGCGCATCGCCCTTTTCTGCCAACAGTTTGCGGCGGATAGCCTTCAGACTGAACAGCTTCAGCGCCATCGGAATCACCACAATGGTGGCAAGCTCCATTACTACCAGGATGCCGAACATCATCGTCTGGTTGGCAGCGATATCATTGGCGGTCAGTATCTCTGTTTCATAGAGAACCACCAGTAGAAAAGCCACCAACAGCATAAAGAGGAAGTTGGTCATCAATATTCGTTGTACTTGTTTGATATTCATTCAGAAAATAAATTATTGATTAAATGGTGTTCTGTTCAGGATACTTCTACCCAGCGTCACTTCATCAGTATATTCCAGTTCATCTCCCACGGAGATGCCTCGGGCTATGACAGAGAGCTTCACGGGATAGTCGGCAAGCTTGCGCGAGATATAGAAATTGGTGGTATCGCCCTCCATCGTACTGCTCAGGGCGAGAATCACCTCCTTTACTCCTCCCGCAGCCACACGCAGTACCAGAGAATCTATCTCCAGGTCGGCAGGTCCGATGCCATCCATCGGCGAGATGATACCACCCAGCACATGATACAGTCCATGAAACTGCTGGGTATTCTCCACCGCCAGCACATCCTGCACATTCTCCACCACGCAGATGGTAGAGCCATCACGCCGGGGATCGGAGCAGATGGGACACACCTCGGTATCACTGATATTATGGCACACACGACAGTACTTCACCTCGCGCTTCATGCGGGCGATGGCATCCACAAACTGATCCACATCCCCCTCCTCCCTACGGAGCATAAAAAGCACAAGGCGCAAAGCTGTCTTGCGCCCTATACCCGGCAGCTTGGAAAACTCCCCCACTGCCTTTTCCAATAATGCAGAAGAATATTGCTGCACCATCACACTAGAGATAAATACCGATTCCCACCTTGAAACCTATTGTAGAATAATCAGTATGCTTCTTGAAGCTCTGATCATAGTAGATAGCCGGCTCAATGGTTACCTGCTTGCTGACAAAGTAGGCATAGCCCACCTCCACGCCCGGCATGAAGTCATTGTAGCTGCCCGAATGAGCCACCTTGGCACCAAAACCGAGATACAATCCATTCTGCTCGATATAGTATCTTGCCTGTGCGCCGGCAGAGAAGTAATCCTTCACGCCATCCTGACCCGAATGAGTATATTCGGCTTGACCCAGGAGCATCCAGTCATCTTCTACAAAATAACCCGCCTTTGCCTGAACACCGAAGTTCAAGTCCTGACTGCCATTATAACTGAGATTGAGACCCGTGAGCGACGCGCCGCAATACTGCTTTCCACTTTCAAACTGAGCATTGGCTCCCAGGCTGACCAGAAGAGCTGCTGCTGCCAAAACTAATTTTTTCATACGTAACATTTTTATGTGTTGCTATTATTCATTTTCATATTCCGCTTATACCAGGCAAAGAACCATACCAGTGCTACCACCAGAATGATGACACTGCCCGTATAAGCCACCGGCTCGCTCAATGCCAGAGCCATCGGCGAAAGGAGCAGGAAGGTAGAACATACCACCGTCATCAGCAAGGCTGGCACCAGGGTGATGATGAACGGCTTCTTGCGCTGCACCAGATACACGGTCAAAGTCCAGAGGGTGAATACCGACAACGTCTGGTTAGCCCATCCGAAGTATTGCCAGATGACATTGAATCCATCAGGATTCTCCATCTGCCACACCAGAATGCCCATCGTAACGGCAAACAGAGGTACGCAGATACAGAGACGGCGACGCATCGCACGCTGTTCCAGTCCGATAGCCTCGGCTATGATGAGTCGGGCACTGCGCAGAGCCGTATCGCCACTGGTGATAGGCGCTGCCACTACTCCCAGCAGGGCAAGCACTCCACCTGCCACACCCAACCAGCTGGAGCAGACAATCTTCACCACGGTAGGTGCATCGAAGTTCTGAATGAGCGACTTTCCGCCATCCACCTGAGCGATAAACTGCTGAGCCACCTCAGGGCTCACACACTCACGCCATCCTCCATAATAGAAGAAGTACATGGAAACCGTAGCCCATATCAGCGCCACCACTCCCTCGGTAATCATCGCTCCATAGAATACAGGGCGGCCCAGTTTCTCACTCTTCATGCATCGAGCCATCAACGGGCTCTGGGTAGCATGGAAGCCACTGATGGCTCCACAGGCGATGGTGATGAAGAGGCATGGGAAGATAGGACTCTTCTGGACGAACGGTTCCGTACCCAGCCACGCCGGATTCTCGTTGAGATTGCAGGAAGCCAGATTGCTCCACAGCTCAGGCAAGGTTGGCCACTTGATGAACAGTCCGATCATCAGCGCACCTGCCATGAAAAGCAGCGAGAAGGCAAAGAGAGGATATATCTTTCCGATAATCTTGTCGATAGGCAGAAGCGTAGCGATGATGTAGTAGATGAAGATGAGGATAATCCAGAACATCTTACCTCCCACAAACGAGCCCGAATTGCAGATGCCATCCAGAATAATGGCAGGACTATATACAAACACGGCACCCACCATCATCAGCAGCAATACCGAGAACACGAGCATCACCTTCTTGGTGTTGCCGCCCAGATACTTGCCCACCAGTTCCGGCAGTCCGGCACCATCATGGCGGATACTGAGCATACCACTCATATAATCGTGCATGGCACCGGCAAAGATGCAGCCAAACACAATCCACAGATAAGCCACCGGTCCATACCAGGCACCCATGATGGCTCCGAATATCGGTCCAGTACCGGCAATATTCAGGAACTGGATCATAAAGATTTTCCAACTAGGCAGCACCATAAAGTCAACTCCGTCGGCTTTTGCCACTGCTGGCGTAGGACGGTCGTCAGGACCGAAAACATGCGCCACAAATTTTCCATAAAGGAGGTAGCCCAATACCAGGGCTGCCAAACTAATGATGAAACTGACCATTTTCTTTTATTGTTTTTTAGAATTCTCTCTTCTTTTTGAGCCTAATCGCACTTTTTCATACGAATTGCACCGCAAAAGTAACATTTTTATTTGAAATACGAAAAATTATCCGTATCTTTGTTGCCAAATTGAAAGAATATGAAGAAATTATATACATTTTTAATGTTTTTAGGCAGTATTTTACCTGCACAGGCTCGCAATATACCTGAAAAGAAGCAGATACTGCCGGGCTCCAGCATCATATACAACAGTCTGGCGCCCAAGCACGAGGTAAGAGCCGTATGGCTCACCACCATCGGCGGAATCGACTGGCCTCACTCCTACTCCCAGTCGCCCTACTCGGCCAAGAAGCAGCAGCAGGAACTCTGTCAGATCCTCGACCGCCTGCAGCAGGCTAAGATCAACACCGTACTCATCCAGACCCGCATCCGTGGCACCATGATCTATCCTTCCGATTACGAACCTTGGGATGGATGCCTCTCGGGATTCCCGGGAAAGACGCCGGGCTACGATGCCCTGCAGTTTGCCATCGACGAATGTCACAAGCGCGCCAAGGCTTTTCCGACTTCACTGCATTGTGGA
>URYG01000212.1 GCA_900551985.1 uncultured Prevotella sp.
CTCGATCTTTGAAGCGCTTTCTTGGAAACAATACTCCAGCCATCATAGTATGTGTCTATGGTAACAGAGCCTACGATGATACGCTCATAGAGCTGAAGGACCTGGTGGAATCCCACGGCTTCAAGCTCCTCTCTGCGGCTGCCGTCATAGCCCAGCATTCCATATTCCCTAAGGTTGCGGAAGGAAGACCTGATGCTGATGATATGGCCAAAATCCATGATTTCGCTTCAAAGAGTAGTCTACTTCTATCCCAGATTTCAAAGATGGCAGCAGTTAGCCGACTGATGGTAAGTGGCAACCGCCCATATCGTGATACCAAGCCAATTCCCCTGCATCCAGAAGGAAGCAAGGGCAAATGTACTTCCTGCCATGCTTGTGTGAAGATGTGCCCTGTCGGAGCCATTACACAGGAAGAACCATATAAGACCAACGAGAAGAAATGTATCTCGTGTGGTAGATGTGTAGTGGTCTGCCCTCAGCATGCCCGCCAATTTGGAGGTCTGTTATATAAGGCAGTCAGCTGGAAATTTGAGAAGGCCTTTGCCGAATCCAAGCAGCCTGAGTTCTTCTATGTAAAAAGTTAAAACATAAGATGTAGACTGCAATGAGCAGATACAAGAATATCATCTTTGAACCATGTGGTAAAAAGTTACTATTTTGTTATATTACGAACGAAATGCGGAAAAGCCGCTTCTCCTAATTCTGGTGCGTATTCAAAACCTTCGTAACTGAAGGCTGCCAATTCTTCTGGGGTAGTAAGTTGGCTGCTTAGAATGTATCTCACCATAGCTCCACGGCAGGATTTAGCCCACACAGCCTGCATTTTCAGCCTACCATCCTTCTGGCGAACATAAAAGAGGGGCTGGATGACTTTCACTTCCCTGCAAATTCTCTTCCAATCAAACAGATGTTCATATTCTGCTGTAGAGAGATGGATAAGTATGCCATCGTCAGCTTTCACACTGTTGATAAGAACATCGGTAAGTTTATCTTTCCAAAATTGATTGATTGGCTTGTCGTTTGTAGCTTCAAGCGTCACGCAATGTTCCATCCGATAAGGCACGATGCCATCCATCGGCCGAAGCAATCCATAGAGAAAGCAGGTAATCCAGAGATGTTTCTGGGCATACTCCAGGGATTCTTCTCCCAAAGTGTTGGCACGTAGATGCTTATACGCCTGTCCATTGTAGGAAAGTATGGCAGGCATCTTCTCTGCAGCCATAAAATTACGATAGCGTTTCCAGTTTTCCGAAGCTATCTTGTGGCTGCAATCAAGTTGCCTAGCCAATTCCTCTACGTCCAGCTTAGCCATTTCTGCAGCCAACATTTCTGCCACAGACTGGAAAAGTGGCTTTGAAACAGCTGCCCTATCTGCCTTATCAAACATGATTTTGGCATTTGCCAATAATATCTGCATAATTATCAACCTTTTAATCAATGAACATCAATGTAAGTAAAACCAGACCCTATCGACAAAAAGTCTTGTAGATGGGTATTCCCAGCACTGGCGTAAGTACTGTGCAGAGAAAAAGATAGACAAGCCACATGATAGGCATACTAGAACCGACAACAAATGGTGCAACTGTCAATGCAATGACACATGATATGAACATGGTGAAAAATCCCAGACTACATGACCACATGCATTGACTGCGGTGATGATGGTATCTTGAAGTTGCCATATTTCCGTGAAGTCTCTCATCCTTCCCTACTCCCACTCAAAGTTCTCTGTTCCTGCTCCAATTTCAAAGTGAAGCTTGGCGATGCCGAGATCCATTTGGGTATATCCTACCATTGAGAAGCCTTTCTTGGCAAGAACTTTAGCTTTGCCTCCGACTCCTGGGCTTTTCCGGGCTTGAAGGAGGAACGAGAACTTCTGCTGATTGATGGCTGTTGGAGCTAGAAGTGCAGCTTCCACGCCCTTTCTAAACCATGAAGGAGAATCGGCGGTTGCATTGCTCACTTGTTCAATGGTCTTGATCTTGTGACTGACACCTTGCGTCTCGCCATATCCTAAGGCAATCATGCATGCCAATTTCTCACCTTCTTCAATATGGTAGGCTTCCTTCACCTTTCTATAACTTAATCCAACCCAGCAGGTATTGAGCCCTAAGGTTTGAGCAAGCAACACAAGCAGCTCGCCGTAATAACCAATACGCTCATCGAGATCATCAGCCTTCTTGCCAGCCATTACGAGATAGTTCTCCACGCCATGGAATTTTCCATATGACATGATACCGGTGAAGGCCTTCGTTTCCTGAGTGACGAGCTGTATATGCAGCCTACCCTTTTCGTTGCATTCACTGATCTTTTCTTCGAGTATTTCTACAATCTCTTTTGAAAGAGGTCTGTGTATGTAATTTCGTACACTATGTCTTTGTTTGATAGCTTCTTCTATAGTCATAACTTCTTTGATGAAATTTGCCTGCAAAGATAAGGAAAAAAACAATATTAATGGCAAATAAGCAAGAAAAATATCACGAACATATAATTTTTTAAAAAAGGAACATGATATTGTACCTTTTCTTTCGTAATCCAAAAATATTTGTTATCTTTGCACGAAAAGAATACCCTGGCTGGTTATACCGGTGGCAAAGAGGCATTCCCTTCCTATGCTGATGTTCGAGACCATAAGACACATCATGTAGAAGCCATCATCGTGGAGTTCAATCCCGAAGAGGTATCGTATGAGAGCCTGTGTAAACTCTTCTTCGAGATTCATGACCCAGCACAGACGGATGGCGTAGGTCCAGACCTCGGTCCACAATACCGCAGCTGTATCTTCTATCGTAATGAATCCCAGAAACAGACGGCAGAAAGGGTGATGCAGCTGCTTCGCAACAAAGGCAATGAGGTGAATACCCTCCTTTTGCCCGAGGAGACATTCTATATTGGCGAAGCTTACCACCAGCACTACTACGAGAAAACCGGCGGTGAGCCATATTGCCATGTGAGAACAAAGAAGTTCTGAAAATGACTTAAAGAATATACAAAATATAAATAAAGAAATATGAAACTTAACAAAATCCATCATATTGCCGTGATTTGCTCCGACTATGAGAAATCCAAGCACTTCTACACAGATGTGCTCGGAATGAAGATCATGGTTTACCGATAGAACTGTATGAAAAAATAAAGATTCAGTTTAACCGTATTTGATAGAATGCAGCAAATAAACATCCAATATTACAACTCGCCCTGCGGAGAGTTAATTCTTGCATCGGTGGGTGAAGAATTGTGCCTTTGTGATTGGAATGAAATGCCATGTGCAGAGCGCAATAAGCTTCGACTAGCTAGGTATATGAACGCAGATTTCAAGATAGAGACATCTTCTGTCCTGGAGCAGGCTAGGCAGCAACTGGATGAATATTTTTTAGGCATCCGCAGAACATTCGAAATTCCGTTGCATCCTGTAGGAACAGATTTCCAGAAAAAAGTATGGAATGCATTGCTTGATATACCATACGGTGAAACCAGAAGCTATAAGGAGATCGCTCAAAATATAGGCTGTCCCAATAGTGTCAGAGCCGTGGCTGGAGCTATCGGAGCCAACGGCATCAGCATCCTCATCCCCTGCCATCGCGTTATCGGCAGCAACCGTTCCCTGACAGGTTTTGCAGGAGGACTGGAAGCGAAGAGAATATTGCTGGAGCTGGAGACGGAATAACCATAAATGCATTCCATTATTTGTAAATTCGATAAGAATGCATCTATCTACAAGGATGAAACAGATATAGGAGATAAATAGATATGAAAAAAGATTCAAGGGAAAATCATGCTAGATATATTGAACTCAATTTGTTTCCTGAGGAGAAAGAGGACCATCAGAAAGATTCTTTCTCTTCAGAAAACGAGGAAAACCATACCTCTCCAGACAAAGAGTATGACTTGACAGGTCTGTTTGAAAGACTTTCCAAATCAGCATTCCGCAGCCGTTTTCACCTTTCGAAGAGGGATAAGGAATATATTGCAGAAAAGGGCTTGGCAACCATCCGTAAGCATGCAGAGGATTTCGTTGCCAAACGCCTTGCTCCTGCCGTGATTCCCAATGACGGCAAGCAGACGCCGATGAGAGGACATCCTGTATTTATAGCCCAGCATGCTACTGGCTGCTGCTGTCGTGGATGTTTCTTCAAATGGCATCATATACCTGCCGGAAGACAGCTGACAGGAGAAGAACAGCAATATGCAGTAGCGGTATTGATGGCATGGATTGAAAAACAGGTTTAAAAAGAATTTCGGTCTCGTACCCACATTCCTGGCATCTGAAAATCTTCTTTTGTGACATAAATAATCTCCTTTCTTACCAATTCAAAACCCAACTTGCATTGGAGTATTTTCCGATTGTCTCAGCATCCCTGATGGCGTCAAGCTGACGTACATATCTGTTTCTCTTGCTGATATCTATAGCTTTACCTTCCTTGTCATGGCTGTTGAATTCCAGGAGATTTGCCGTAGATGCTGACTCATCAATGGGGCCAAAGCCTTCTGAAGGCACACCATCAAGCGTACAATTCAGCAACACGCATTCTGCATCAGGATAATTTCTGCCCTTGTTGTCTGGAAGGCGGACTATCACGGCATCCTTGCCCAATCCCTTGAAGGTACAGTCATTGAAGATGTTACCATGGTTCTCCCTACTATTTCTAATCCACATGAAAGCTCCATAGCTGGAAAGGGTACAGTGATTGAAATAGGATGGACCTCTACCCAGCACCGTATCTCCTCCTCCATCAATCACGCAGTTGAGCCAGTAGGCAGAACCATTCACCTGGAGAGCATCACCGTCACCGATGACATGCACATTCTCAGCAAAGTTCCTCTCACCATTGAGCAGGAATCCCTCGGCCTGTCCCTTGCAATCAGTCTTGAAGGTGATATCCTTGAAAATCATGTCGGCACAGTTGTCTGCTGCCACTGCCGCACGGCGAGAAGGGAATGTACCTTTCTGTTCATTGGTCTTGATATCAACCGGGTGAGGATTGAACACCTCGTTATTGGGGTAATGCACCACTACCCCATCCATGGATTCTCCTTGGATAGTAACAAATCGCTTATTGCGGAAATAAACCAGCTCTTCATAATCTCCATTCTTCACGAAAACCTTTTTCCTGCTGGCTTCAGAAGGCAATGAGTCTGGTATCCAATCCATGGCACCTTGCAGAGTGGAGAAGTCTCCGCTGCCATCTGCTGCCACAACTAGATGACGCAAATCTGCAGAAGGGGCGTTTTTCTTTGTCCTGAACGTCCATGACTTCTTGCCATTCCACCCCTCAATCGTACCCTTGCTGATCTTGATTTCATATTCATGTCCATATTCCAGCATATTGTTATGCAGATAAATGGTTGCTTTGTTCCCGTGACAGATGACCGGATAGAAGTGGAAGGCATCAGAGAATCCACCAATGATGGTCTTCTGATACTTGCGCTTGTCTTCCCTGGCAGCACCTGATGGAGTTCCAGGACGGGTATTGCGATTGGTTACATGCTCCACCTTATATATATAGGGAACGGGAGTATAGACTGCATTGGGATTCGGTACAACCCAGAAGCTATTGA
>URYG01000213.1 GCA_900551985.1 uncultured Prevotella sp.
AGAGTAGATGTCGGTCTTGTTTCGCTTGGTATTGCAGTAGCGGTAAGGATTGCTGAACAATCCCAGTTTGTATTTTGCCTCGAGGATGCGTCGGCAGGCGATGTTGATATCTTCCTCCGTCACCTTGCCCTCAGCCACGCTTTGTGCCAGATGCTTGACGAAGGCATTGGAGCACATATCCATATCCGTACCTGCCAGGAGTGCCTGTTCTGATGCTTCTTTCAGATCCTTGGCAGTGCCGTGGTTCAGAATCTCGGCGATAGATGCATAATCAGTTACCACGAATCCCTTGAATCCCCATTGTTTTCTCAAAACATCGGTCATCATCCAGTGGTTGGCGGTGGCAGGGGTGTAATCTATCAGGTTGAACGAAGACATTACGCTGCCTACGCCAGCCTTTACCACGGCTTCGTAAGGAGGCAGGTATTGGTTCATCATGCGTATGCGACTCATATCCACGGTATTGTATTCCTTGCCGCTCTCCACGGCTCCGTAGAGGGCAAAGTGCTTGAGGCAAGCCATGATTCTATCGGCTCTCAATATCTCCTCCGTGCGCATATCGGCTCCCTGATAACCCTGCGTCAGAGCTGCGCCCATCACGCCACTCAGGTAAGGATCCTCACCATTGCCCTCGCTGATTCGTCCCCATCGGGCGTCGAGTGCAATATCTACCATTGGTGAGTAAGTCCAGTTGATTCCTGCAGCACTGGCTTCCTTAGCTGATACTTCGCCTACTTTCTTCATCGCTTCCGTATCCCAGGAGCAGGAGAGGGCGAGGGGGATAGGGAATATGGTCTCGTAACCATGGATTACGTCCATGCCTATCAGCAGGGGAATGCCCAGACGACTGTTCTTAATGGCGATGTCCTGGAGAGCCTTGATCTTGTCGAGTCCCTTGATGTTGAATACGCCGCCCATATTGCCCTTTGCAATGTCGCCACCCACCTGGGTGTTCAGGGCTCCACCGGTAGTGATGTCGCCAGCCACCATCAGGTTGAGCTGACCGATTTTCTCCTGCAGGGTCATCTTTGCCATCAGCTGGTCGATGTACTCCTTCATCGGCAGGATTTTACTTTTTTGAGTTGTTGTAGCAACTTTCTTCTTGCTGACGGGGGTATGGGCAATGGCAGGAACCATCAGCGAGCCAGCCAGCAGAAATGATAGTGATATGAATGCTGTTCTCATATTTATAATGTTAGTATGGTTATTATGCAACTTATATTATTGCTAGTATTGTTTTGCAAAAGTAATAAAAAAACTGGAGTCCACATAGAATAAAGGGTGAAAATGTGGATTGTTTTTTCAGTTTATAAATAAAACAGTTTGATAATAAGGTGGTTGTATTTTAGTGTAGGAGATGAAAAAGTGGATGTAAAACAGCAGGAAAAGGCAAAATATCATCCTTATATTTTGGAGTTATCTGAAAAAATGATTATTTTTGCATCGGCATTCTGCAAAGGAAGTCAAAAAGTTGAAAATGATTTTTTAAAATCAAACCTATAAACAATTTCTTAAAGCGTAACAAAATAATGAAGAATAGATGGTTCTTACTGATATGCTTGTTGCTGTTGACTCATATAGCCAATGCTGCAAAGTATAATTTAGATTCTCTTTATCAATGTCTGGATGAAGCCATTCTGCAGTCGCCTCGTTATGTGGCAGTACGTGAGGGGCGTATAGCCAAACTTGCAAGTCAACTGAATGCTTGCAAGAATGATGGAGCAAGGTACCAAATGAGTTTTGCTCTTTTTCAGGAGTATCAGGCTTATAAAAACGATTCAGCCGTGAGTTATCTGAATCGTTGCATTGCCTTGGCTGAGCGTATGGGCGATCAGGCAAAAAAGGGCAATGCTATATCGCTGCTTGCTTTTCAGAGTTCTACTATAGGTGATTATGTGGAATCGTATAGTCTGCTGAACAAGATTGATACTACTAAGCTTGATGCAGAAGGGTATCGCAACTATCTTTGGGCTGGTCAGCATCTTTATGGAGAGCTGGCTTTTTATAGCAATGTGCCGTCATTGAAAGAGCATTATGCACAAAAGGCGCAGGTGATGAAGAAACAGATAGCCAGGATTTTTTCGCATACAGACGATAGATACCTGCAGATGATGGAGGAAGACTGTCGTAGTGCTAACGACCTGAAGGGTGCCTTATATTATAGCAATTTGCGTATGAAGCAGGTAAAGCCTGGAACGCATGAATATGCTATCGTGGCTTACTATAGGGCGGTGATCTGCAAGCAGCTCAATAAGGATGAGGATGCCATCTATTACCTCCTTGTCTCGGCTCTTTGTGATGTCCGTACGGCGGTGATGGATCAGGGCTCAATGTGGGAACACTTGCCAATCTTCTGAATCAAAACCAAAAGGAGTTTGCCCATACCTATACTTACATCAAGTTTGCATGGGATGCAGCCCGCATTTTCAATACCGCTATGCGAAGTCGCCAAATCATGCCATTGCTCTCTACCGTTGAGGGTACTTATCAGAAGAAAATTACTCAGAGTAACCGGCAGCTTAAACTGATGATAGCAGTATCTGTATTACTTTTGATATTAGTATGTACCCTGCTTCTGTATGTGAACAAGCAGCGCCGTCGCCTTGCCTTGGCTCATAGGGAATTGGAAAATGCGAATAAGAATCTGGAACAAACCAACAGGGAATTGCAGCAAACCAACAGAAACTTAGAGCAGGCTTATGGTAGCTTGAATGAGAGCAATAAGATGAAAGAAGTCTATATTGGCCGATTCTTGCGTCTCTGTGCTATCTATGTGGATAAGATAGAAACCATGCGCAAGCGCGTGGTGAAGCTGGTCAAGCAGCGTGAGTTGACCAAATTGATAGATATGATGCAAACCGATCATGAGTATATCGGCGAGTTATACGATTACTTTGATGCTGCGTTCCTGAAACTCTTCCCTGATTTTGTGGAGGAATTTAATGCTCTTTTGAAGCCTGAGGAGCGTATCGTCTTGGAGGATGACAGTAAACTTTCTACCACCATTCGCATCTTTGCACTTATTCGCCTGGGTATCGAAGATAGTTCTAAAATCGCAGAATTTCTGCATTATTCGGTAAATACCATTTATAATTATCGTGCCAAGGTAAAGAATGGAGCCATCTGTGAAAGAGATGAATTTGAAACAAAGGTAAAGCAAATCGGAATGAGATGATTTTCGGTAGAAGTTTAACGCAAACTTATACCGGGTATAAAAAAGGTTCCTTGATGGAGTTTGATAATCTCCAAAGGAACCTTTTTTTGTTTTATTTCAGTTCAAACGCCTTTTTGAGTTTTAGCTGATCGGAAGCATTTCCGACGAGTGCCTCAAACTTGCCTGCTTCTGCCTTCCAGGATGCAGCTGTTTCATCATAGAAGCTGAGTGCCTGCTTATTGATGGTGATGTTTACATCCTTGCTCTCTCCCGGCTGCAGGTAAACCTTCTGGAATCCCTTCAATTCCTTGTAAGGACGATCAACCGAAGCCTTTACATCATGGATATAGAGCTGGATGGTTTCTGCACCGGCACGTTTGCCAGAGTTCTTTACATTCACGGTAAAGGTGATAGAGTCATTCTGATTCATCAGATTCTTATCACTGCGAAGATTAGAGATGGCAAACTGAGTGTAGCTCAATCCATGTCCAAAGGCGAATGCTGGCTTGATGTTTTTCTTATCAGTCCAACGGTAACCTACGTAGATGCCTTCCTTATACTCCTCATCAATGATGTTGCCCTCAGTCTTGGCTCCACCTTCCTTGCGCCAGGTGCCCGGATAGGTATTTAATGCGTGGGCACCCACTTCCTGCAATGAGTTTACCCATGTGAAAGGTAATTTGCCGCTAGGATTCTTGTCGCCGGTGAGGATAGAAGCCAGAGCTTCACCGCTTTCGCTACCGATATACCATCCCTGAATGATGCCAGCCACTTTTTCTTTCCAAGGCATAGCCACAGCATTACCCGAGATATTCACATAGATGAAGTTCTTGTTGGCTTTAGCCAAAGCCTCGATGAGCTTGTCTTGAGCGTATGGCAATTCAAGCTGTTTGCGGTCGTGACCTTCGCAATCCTGATAATCACTCTTGTTCAAGCCGCCAAACATCACCACGTAATCAGTATGCTTGGCTTTTTCTACGGCTTCGGCTATCAGCTCAGCCTCGCTGCGTTTGTCCTCCAGATTCTGTCCGGTGGTTACGCCATTGTAATTTCCGCTTACATCGCCTACATAACCTCGGGCAAACTCCACTTCCACATTATCTTTTTCTAGTCGAGATTTTAATCCGTCGAGTGGCGAAATCTCCCGCTGTACCTTGAGAGAAGAGCTGCCTCCACCCACGGTCATCATCTTCACGGCATTTTCTCCTACTACCAAAACACGTTGTGCTTTTTGGGTATTGATAGGAAGCACATGGTTCTTGTTCTGGAGCAGTACGATACCTTCTTCGGCAATCTGTCTGGCTGCTGCATAGTGGCTGTCAGAACAGAGGAAACCATGAGGACGGTTCGGATTCATGGTGGTGCGATAGAAGAGGCGCAATACGCGGCGCACCTTTTCATCCAATTCCTTGGTGGTGTATTTACCTTCCTGGATACCTTTTATATATGGTACGGCAAGGTAGTAATTATCGTAGGCATTGCTGGCACCCATGGTCAATCCGTTCGTCCATGTGCCGAACTCTATGTCGAGCCCGTTCTTCACGGCTTGGTCGGTATCGTGTGCGCCTCCCCAGTCGCTTACCACTACGCCGTCATATTTCCAGTCGCCCTTCAGAATCTTGTTCAGTGTCCACTGGTTGTGGCAGTTGTGTTCGTTCTTGTAGAGATTGTATGCGCCCATGATTCCCCAAGTCTTACCTTTCTCTACAGCAGCCTTGAAGGCTGGGAGATAGATTTCATGGAGGGCACGGTCGCTCACGATGACGTTTACCTGATGACGGTATTCCTCCTCGTTATTGAGGCAGTAATGCTTTACGCAGGCTGATACTCCCTTAGACTGTAATCCTTGGATATAAGGTACAACCATGATGCTTGCCAGGTAAGGATCTTCACCCATATATTCGAAGTTGCGTCCGTTCAATGGGGTGCGATAGATGTTCACGCCAGGACCTAGAATCATGTCCTTGCCGCGATACAGGGCTTCTTCGCCCAATGCTTCGCCATAGATGCGGCTCATCTGCGGATTCCATGATGCGGCAAGGCAGGTGAGGGCAGGGAAGGCTACGCAGGAGTCATTGGTTTGGCCAGCCTGCTCCCATTCGTCCCACAATACATCAGGGCGAACACCATGAGGACCGTCATCTGTCCAGAAGTCAGGAAATCCCAAACGGGGAACTCCTGCAGAGGAAAACTTACTCTGTGCATGAATGATGCGAATCTTCTCTTGAAGTGTCATTCGGGCAATGGCATCGTCGATGCGTTGTTCTACAGGTTTGGTGTTGTCGAGATAGACAGGCAACTGACCAGTTTGTTGTGCGCTGGAGGTGGCTATAGCCGCCATCGATAGTGCGCAGGATAGAATGAAGTGTTTCATGTTTCTTGTGAATATTATTTCTTATGAAT
>URYG01000214.1 GCA_900551985.1 uncultured Prevotella sp.
CCAAAGGTGGTCTTGGTGAGAGATTCCTGCGACACGAAGGTCTCGCCTTCCCTTGCAAGAAACTTGCGGAGCAAAGCCAGCGGATACATCGTAAACGGCTCCAGGTCATTCAGATCTATCTCTGAATCATCCAACTCATCGATGGAATCATGCAGAATAACCGGCCATTGAAAATCATATTTCTCGTAATCCTCACGAAGCCCCACGGTAAGAATATCGCCAGTGGCTCCTCCTGTACCCACGTCGCCTTCATCCACAGCCACCAAGCCCTGATCCTGCAAATCATCATAAAACTTGATGAATGCCGGATGCTCCACGATAGACAGGGTGTCGATATAGGTGCGGGGAGGCTGATGGTTCTTCAGCACCCTGAGGCGGTCTTCACGCTTGATGTCGATGTAGTCAGGCTCTCGCCACATCAGTCGCAAGCCTCTGCCCACCAACTGCTCCAGCAGGATTGGTGCCTGCGAAGAACGCAGCGGAACGAGCACACAGATGTTGTTGACATCGAAGCCTTCACGGAGCATCAATACCGAGATAACCACCTTCGGACTCTTATACCTATCTATATCAAAGAGTTTCTTCTTGATTTCCTGCCACTCCTCATCCTTCACCTCGCCCTGCTTGTTGCTATCGATGGTAACGATGTCTTCATCTTCCAGACCTTCCGACTTCAGGAATTCCTCTACAAAAGGAGATACCGTAGTGTCCTGGCAGACGATGAGCATCTTCGGGTTCTTAGCCGAATCATTCTTCAGGAATTCTTCTTCCAGCTTGTTCAGCTTGGTTAATCCGGCACGGAGCATCATGCGCTGACCCTCGCTCAGCCCTACCACCTTTCCCTGCTCATCACGCTCGGCGTTGTAATCCAGGTTCTCCAGTTCGGTGAGTTCCTGTCGGCGGTCGAGCAGCAGCAGCTTCACCAGTCCTTGCTTCATCGCCATCGGCAGGTCGAAGTCAACGATGATATGCGGGAAGAAAAGTTTCACCTGCTTCTCTCCCGCACCCTTCGTATCAAAAGGAGTGGCAGAGAAATCCACCTGTATGAATCTTGTGCCCTTGGTGGCGCTAATGGCATTCAAGCCTCTTTGCCATTCCACCTCCTCGGTTTCGCCATTACGCTTGATTTCGTGAATATGATGAGCCTCATCATTGATTACCATCAAATCCTTTAAGCCCGACAGATATTCCAGTTCGGTGCCACCCAGGGCACGGCGGTCGAGCATGCCGAGGTCGTTGCCCGCCGACTTGCCCGGACGGATAGGCAACAGATCGCTGATGATTTCAGAAGGCGTCACCGTGCTGGAATCGTCCATTTCCTCATCCTGCACCTTCTCTTCCATCTGATTTTCAAACAGATGCCAGTTGGTCAGGGCAATCAGTCCTTCGCCGGTAGTCTTTCTGCCGATGCCATCCTCCTTGGTCACCACATTGTTCTGTATAAACGAAAACACCTCGTCACGGTAACGCTCAGGGATGAACACATCCTGATTCATGTAGTAGTCGTTGGTCTGAGGGTCGCGATATTCCTTGTCTCGCTTCTTTCTGCCACAGAAGGCATCCAGCAGACGGTCGTAAACAATCAGCCCCGGAGCTACTATCAGGAACTTCTGTGTAAATCGTCCGCTCTCCACATCCTCGTGTCGGGCATTCAGCATTTGCCAGATCAGCAGAGCATGCATCACCCACGTTTTTCCCGTGCCCGTAGCCATCTTCACAGCATACTTAGGCATCTGATATTTAGGCTTGGCAAGCTGAGCCAGGTCGGCCCTATCCATCAGTTCCGGGATGATGCCCTGATAAGCATCCATCACGCAGTTTTCTCCCATCACTTCGTGCAGATAGATGATGTTGAGGATAGCCTGACGCTGCCCCTCGTGGAAGTTTCTCGCACGCTCGTTGCAGAAACCCTCTCCAAACCAATAGTTCAAGAGCGAAGCGGTGGTTGGAGTCACCTTCTCCAGCATCTCCCCACTCTTCCAGGCTGCATTGACCACATCGGTGAGTCGATGCGCCAATTCCAAAGATATATTACTTGAATTGATAGCCATAGTCGTAATCTCCTATTCGTTCATAACCCTAACACTTCACATCCAGGATAACCTGGCTCTCGAACCCGAACACATCCACCGCCTTGACGCAGACCTTTCGCTCGTCCTTATGCGGCATGGCAATTCGGGTGGAATATACGCAGTGCAGCGGATCGCTGTCGTTATCCACGTTCTCACGATAATCCTGCCAGGTGCTTCTGAAGGTATCGCCGTCATAATCAGGGTCGATGCTCCAATATTCTATCAGCGAGAGAGGGTCCTGCTCCATCACCTGCTGCAGCTTCTCCTTGTCCTTATCATCCAGCGGAATATTATCTGGCGAGAGCAGCACATAGTTGTTGAGACTGATGTCGAGTTCATCCTCGCCATTGCCGTTCATGGTTACTTCCACTGGGTTCACCATCAGATACTGCAAAGAAGAGAAGCGCACGGTTTTGTCGGCGATGAGCTTCTTGAAGCCTTTCTTTGATAGTTTGTCGAGCAGATCGGGCGGAATCACTAGCACCTCTACATTGCTGTTCTTATATTTCTCGATGGCCTGCGAGATGTCGAAGGCAAAGTTCCAGCCGAGCACGATGACTTTATCCCAGTCGCCGCCAAGCAGAGAAGCCTTGGCTTCTACGGCACGGCGAACAGTAGCGGCAGTGGTCAGGCGGTTAGGGCTATCCACCATCACCAGGTTTCGGGTGCCCTTAACGTAGCCAAAGTTTCTATCGCTCACCTGCTCTGGGGAGAATGGCAGAGCACCAAAGAGACCTAAGACAACCTGAGAGAGATCGCCCACTCGGCGGAGTTTCTTGTTGTTATGGAAGGCCTCTTTCTGATAGTCGCCGATGCTCTGATAGAGGAACGGATTTACCTCCTGGTCGATGAAGCGCTTGCGCATGACGAGGGATGCCGGCTTGCCGATGTCGCAGGTAATCCAGCGGCGGCCAAGTTTCTCGGCTACCGCTGCAGTGGTACCGCTGCCACCGAAGAAATCACAGACGAGGTCGCCTTCGTTGGAAGAAGCCTTGATGATACGTTCGAGGAGGGCTTCGGGCTTTTGGGTGGCGTAGTCAATTCTTTCTTTTGCTTGGGAATTTACAGGAGGTATATCATCCCAGAGTCCACTAACAATACTACCTTTAAGAGAATCTAAATATCGTTTAAACCTCGGCCTATTATTAGCTGTCATTACAATGAGTCCTTCTTCACATAATTTGTCTATATTCTCTTGCGAATACCTCCAATGAGTTCCTGGTGGTGGAGTTAACTTCTGCCCCCAAAAATATCGAGCAGGGCCTTCTCCTGGTGCGGTCAAATCACCCAATGCATATCTTCTTCCATCAGCATCTTGATTAGAATAATATTTATTGATATGTTCTTCAGAATGAGGCAAAAACTGGGCAGTCCATATATAATCGTAACTATTCTTATGATAATAGTAAATTGTATCGTGAATAACGCCAAAACTTTGCTTTTGTGCATGTGATGTTGTTCGTTTCCATATAATTTCACTAGCAAAATTTTCCTTCCCAAAAATCTCATCAAGAAGAAGTTTCACATAAGCACCAACATGCCAATCAATATGAACAAAGATACTTCCCCTTTCAGAAAGTAATTCTTTCATCAGAACTAATCTTGGATAAATCATCTTCAGATAAGAGATAGTTCCTTCTTCCCAAGTATCAGCATAGGCAAATTGTTCTACTATCGTTGGCTTCTGTTGAATTTTCACTCCTGGCAACGTAACCTTCGTTCTATAATCCGCCTTAGAATCAAACGGCGGGTCGATATAAATCAAATCCACTTTGCCTCTTAAAGAAGGCAAGCCCGTCTGAGGGTCTCCGGCAAGCAGTGCCTGCATGGTCAGGAGATTATCACCATACACCAGACGGTTCATCCAACTCCCCCCATCCAGGGCGGCATTGAATGCATTAGGGATATTGGGAACTTGTCCACGGAAGAATCCGGAGACATCCTTGCGAGGCAACACCAGCTCATTGGTTTGCAACCCAATGCGTGTGCCACTGCTCAATCGCTCGATGATGCGCTGAGCCTCTTGCCTACCTTCGCTTGCAATGCGAGGTAGCTCTTCTATCAATGATTTTGCCATAGCATTAAAGCTTAAATATAGTTTTAATGCGACTGCTTTGTTACTCAGAAAATAAAAGCTATAACCAAACACCCTTATCCATAGCAACAAAGCCAACCTAGGTTTGCATCAAGACCAGCCTCATCCCCATCAGAACGCAGAAACGTGGACGATCCACTTATCCAACGTTCCAAGGTGTTTGGCCTAACCTATATGCAACAGATAAGTTTTACGTCCACGCTATAGCGGACGCTTACTTATTTATTCTGTTGCACATGTTCTTCCGCGGCCAAACTTCAGGAACATTATTATCGAATAAACAGCAAACGCTATTATTTTAACCCACAAAAACAGACGTCATCACCCTAGGGCGAATCAATCCGAATGCAAAGATACTGCAAAAATCAGAGATAACAAAAAGATTCGCCACCTTTTTTATATTATCCCCCATTTTTTCTTGCGAAATCAAAATATTCGTCGTATCTTTGCAGAAAGAATTTATGGAAAGAGGATAACTCACAAAAAGCTATCCTGAAAACATAGGAGAATTAGATTATGACAGAAATGAACGATAGAAGATTGCCAGTAGGCATCCAGTCTTTTGAGAAAATTAGAAAGGAAGGATACCTATATGTTGACAAGACAGATATTATCTGGCAACTTGCCAACAGAAATAAAACGTATAATTACCTGAGCCGCCCACGCCGCTTCGGTAAGTCGATTCTCGTGGATACACTCCAGGCTTACTTCGAGGGGAAAAAAGAACTCTTCGAAGGATTGAAGGTGATGGAGCTGGAGAAAGAATGGACCAGCTATCCCGTCATTCGACTCGACATGAGTTGCGGAGGAGCTACACCCGAAGAACTCAACTCCTATCTCGACGACGCCTTCTATAAATACGAACAGAAGTATGAAGTAGCGGTGCGCCCAGAGGCATCCCTTGCCGTACGTTTCCAGAACATCATAGAAACGGCTTTTCAGAAGACAGAAAAAAAGACGGTTATCCTTATCGATGAGTATGATTCTCCATTGCAGCATTCCTGGAAGACTCCTCAGCATGATGCCTGCACAGCCATCTATAAATCCGTGTTTGCCATCTTGAAAAAAGAGGACGAGCACGAACGTTTCGTCTTCATCACGGGCATCACCAAGTTCACTCAGATTTCTCTCTTCTCTGTTCTCAATAATCTGAGCAACATCAGTTTTGATGCACCTTACGCCACCATCTGCGGCATTTCGAAACAGGAAGTTGCCGAAAACTTCATGCCGGAAATTGAGGCAATGGGAGAAGAAAATGGATGGACTCCAGAGGAGACTCTGAAGCAGCTCACTCATTGCTTCTGGTAGATTTCCCATG
>URYG01000215.1 GCA_900551985.1 uncultured Prevotella sp.
AGTTTAATTTATAATAGTGTTGCGGAATTAAGGGCAATATAAAAGGTCCGTACTTTTTACCATCTTCATGAAAAGATTATTGTATTCTTTTGTTGTACTGTTATGCACGTCAATTAATTCTTTTGCACAACAGTGGGTTATTGATGATATCGCAGAAGAAAGAAAAACATCCGAACCAATAACCTTATTTGATATAATATGTTTAATAATTATCATAGGTGTGATATGGTGCGGTTATAAGTTTTATAAATATCTAAAATCAATCGACAAAGATAAATATACAATTATCAGAAATGATTTTATAGTTGGATGTATTATCATAAGTGTATTGCTCCCATTTTCAATATATACATATTATGATATTAAAAACGATAGGCTGGAGAAGAAGGCGATTGAAAGTATGAATTATTTGGTCAACAATGCTAATTCATATATTGAAGTAACTCAGAACGAGTATCCATCTTATACTGAAATCGAACCTCGCGACAATAAAACACCCTCAAACAAGATTGACAATAATTTTGCTTATCGAACATATCTCGAGATGGGAGCGACCCCGTATAAGGGGATATACAGGTGTTTCAATATAAATACCTATGGACATCAAGTTATATTTGCAAAAGAAGCAAAGAATAAAAATTTTTCCACAGATGACGACCCTGTGTTGTATCACGGTTGGATAAAGCCTTATCGCATTAGATATTATTCTCCAGATAATATCAATCCAGACAGGGATTTACGAAATGTATATAGGCACTTTTTCCAAGATTTTGTATTTGAGCATCAAGCACAAAATCGGGATAATATTACATATGATTTCTTCTATCGGCCATTGAATGAATACTATGAAATTAGCCATAAACCTGGTGGAGATGAAATGTGGTACAATAATGATATTTATTATGAAAGTGACCATTCCCAGGAGAGAACTTATGAATACAAGACTATCAATTATGGAAACTTTGACATAACCTATTGTATCGCCAGACCTTGTAAAATTGGGGTGTGCGAGAAGAAAGTATCGGATAAAATCTTTGGATCGAAGATTTTTGATGATATACATATCGTCAAAAGGTATAAAACCCTTGCAAAGTTTGGAACTATTTGGGGTGTAATTATTATAGCTCTCGGTATAATATTTATTCTTGGGAGGCCGACCTCTGTAAAAGAATGATATTTATGGGAGATGAGGTTAAAGACAACCCTGCATACGATGTGGATGAGTTGAAGAGGTGAATGTGCCTGATTTGAAAAACAACGCACCATTTTTTGTCCTCCGCTTTGGCAGCTTGTACTATGCTTTAAGTTTGTATATAACCTTAAATTAGCAGACAAAGTCTTTTCGTATATTCTTTGGATTTTTATCGTGCAGATATACGTATCTCCACAATGTTTGTCATACATTTATCTTCTTATTCCGAGGCCTTGCATCAGAAAGTCACTTGCAATCCATTCCAATTCCCTATCCACCTTGGATAGTTCCTCTTTAGACAACACATATATGCAGTCAATCGCCAGTCGGTTGGCTGCTATTTTCTGTGTGCGAGGATGGCCTCTTCGCCACTGATGGAGGAGCGGTTTGCACCGCTCACCTCCAGATAGTCGTTTACAGCTTCACGCATGGCGAACTGTCTAATGCCAGTTTTTGCCCAGTTTATAAGGGCATCGGCAGTTGCTTTTCTTGTCTTGATATATTCGCTGTCTGTCATAATGTTTATGTTTTGAAGTTTGCTAAAAAAGTTTGATACATATCCAGATGGTGATTCCCACAAGGATAATTGCCCAACTTATAAAAGCCAAGCCGAACATCCAAGCATAGGTGCGACCATTGAAGTAAGCACCTTCTTCAATGTTTCGGATGCGCTTTAGTTCTTTCTGTTGGTGAGTGAATAGGACATTTATTCGCTTTGCATGTTCATCAAGGGCTTGCTTAAAGGCTGTAATGGCGGTGTTGTTCCGCTCGTTCAACTGGGCAAGTCCTTCATCATTGATACCAACTTTGAGGTTGCTTCGCTCTGCCTTGATAATGGCATTGCAGACTCCGCCAACGATGTTGTCCGTACTCTCTTGGGCAGCAACAAGAGCTATTCTTGTTGATTCCAACTTTTGATAGGCATTGTCCAGTTCCTCCTTGGCTTTATTGAGTACCTCTTTGGTAGATTCTATTTCTTCGAGAGTTACTTTGATTTCGTCCTTACCACTCTCTATGTTCTCGTCTTCCTGCATCTGATTGTACAGATTAAGCACATCCTGTGTGGCATCTTTCTTGTTTCTTCCCATATCATTTATGTTTGAAAGTTATCGTCTCATGCCTCTCTTTATCGGCTTACAGAGACTGCTTGCCTGTCTTGCGCAGCGTCTCGCCCAGCCACGGTCATCCTCGTCCTTGTTACGTCCCCAACCACTACCAGGACTACCACCGCCACCACATTACTCCGACATAGAGGTGGCAGCATCAAGGTAGTTCATAAAAAGCAGCATCGCCACATTCAGAATGTCATTGTGGCTTGCTGATCCATTCTCAGGGACTTCGATACAACTGTTCATTGTGTCGTATGCAGTTCTCGGCATGACTATATTGAAACGCTCGCCATCGACTTCAATAATCTTCCTCAATCTGGCAGGAAGGACAAGTTTGCCATCATTGAATGTCCGAGACCGACCACTTGAAACTGCCGCATTTTGGCTGTCCATTGTGGTAGCGCTTAGAACGGATGAAGCAGGTCTTTGACCAACTGCAACAGGTGTTGGCTGTGGGCTCAGCCTACGAAAAGTATTTTCTATTTTCGATACCGTGAGGTTTCTACCCACACCCAGTTCTGAAGCTTTGATGGTGCTTCTGCCAAACTTAAAGCGATAGCCATGCACCTTGGCTTGGTCTGTCTTGTCTCGGATTAACTCAATGTCATATCCTTCCGTCCTCAATTTGTCGGCATAGACGTTCCAGTCAAAGGCAGACATGGAACGCAGCACGTCCAGACAAGCATTGGTTATCTTCGCAATGCGTTCCTTACGAATATCCATTGCGTCTTTCCAACCATGATGCTGATTGACTACCTTTGCTGCCATTACAGCACGCTCCCCGATGAACTTCACATCATTGAGATTGCCGTCCATATCAATGCGGTTCACTACCAGATGCAAGTGAGGAATGCCACTCTTGGAGTCACGATGAATAGCAGCGAAATACTGAGAATTGGCAATATTGGTCGGTCTCACCGATGTAGCTGTCTTGCCTTTTCTCTTGCCAATGTGGTCAACTCTGGAAATGGCATCTATCTCACGAATGAACTCTTCAAGACACCTATGCCAATCTTCCATGCTCCAGTTTCGTGCTTCTTCCTCTGATGGAGAAATTTCAAAGCGTATGGAAGTCAGTTCTATGGGCTTCTTGGCGTACCTCTGCTTGAACATGGACTGATGTAGCACCATCTCGTCCCACATACCCATAGGAGGCAGGCCCTCGCTAAGATGATTGGTTTTGACGATGTCCGCACGATTGTTCTTTGTTGCGTAATTGGTCATTGCCTGACCATGTTGAATTGCTGTTGCTTTTGCTATCATACCCTATTGATGAAATTGTCTCTGATGTGGCTCCATTCCTTAATGAGGGAATTGATACCTTGCATCCACCGCGCCATGAAGTCGGCTCTCTTGAATAGTTTCTTCCTCTCTTCCTGCGGCAAAGCATGAAGCGCATTACGTATGCCTATCAGTTCCGCCCTTGCGCCAATCAAACCTTTCAATGCTTCCTGCTCTTCTGCGGTCATTGGCAGGGATGGTTTATGCCCAAGAGCAACATCGTGAAGATAGATACTCTTGCTTCTTCCCGACATTCGGGCGTACTTCAAAACTATGTTGAACTCGTCTTCTGTAAAACGAACATCAATGTGTCTGCTCTTCGGAGGTCTCTTCCTTGAAGCTTTCTCCGAGTTGTTGTGTTTATCTTCTGTCATTGTAAATGCGTTTTGAAAGTTGGAACTTTGATATAAAAGGATTGTCAATGTGAGCCAGCGAACATTCAAGGATGCCTGTAGTTAGTGGTGAGCGAAGCGAAACCGTCTGACACTGGTACTTCTTGTTTAGACTTCCCGAAAACCTACGGCTAACAGAGGTGAAGGACTCTGGTGATAGCGTATTTGCCAAGATTGACTGCTGATGAAAAGAAAGGGAAAAGGAATTTCATACCTCACACCATCGAAAGATGGCGACTCTTGCCGCAGGCGAACGCAATGCTAACTAAACGCCTGTCCCAAGTTGTCCCTCAGTAAAAGAATGAAATTCTTTATTTATCCTATACTCCATAAATTTCTTTTTTGGCAGTTATATTAGGGACAAAGGGACATGAAATAAAAGAAAGGAGATGGTCAGAATGGTAGTTCTGACAGCCAATTTTCTTCTTTTCCCTTTTGTTCTTCTTGTTGAACACTTATTCTCACCCATGGGTGCTTCGCCCGTCCCGTCTTGTCGCAGTATGAAGGGTGCAAACCCTTAACCTTCTCCTGCTCGCTGCGCTCCCATCCGTCCACCAATGACATGAGGCGGTTGATGTACTGGGCTGTGTACTTGGCAAGATTCCTACGTACAAGGTCGTTGGGCAACTCTTCGATAATCTGTCTTGCACATACCATGTTTAGCAGCACCTCTGGTTTGCTGTTAGGTGTTGCTTCGGTATATGCACCTTTCTGATAGGCAGCACGCATGGGGATGCTCCATGTGTCGTAAGCCTTAGGAACAAGACGTTCCAAGTAGAGCTTGATATCATCAAGAATAGGATCGTTGAGAATGCTTGAATGGCACATTTGCACATCGTTCGCTTTTGCCTCCAATTCTGGACACAAATAGAGATTCGTGCCCCTCTTATAATAGGTGTAAGCCTCTGCCCATAGTTGATGCACCACAGACTGTAGGGCTGAGAGCCAATCTGAAACGTGACCATTGCCTTGAACTGGCACTATCCACCAACGGCGATTTCCATTGTCGCCTTGCAGGAAGTTGGTCTCGTTTGTTGTGGCTGCAAAAACATTGTGGCGCAAGTACTCTATAGGTTTGCGCCCATAGGCAGGACGCATACAGTCGCTACGACGGCTAAGGAAAGCCTTTGCCGCCTCTGCATCGTTGGCTCGTTTCATACCGTTCAGTTCGCTTATCTCGATAATCCAGCCATTCGTGATAGTCTCAACCTTTTCCTTATCGCCACTTGCGAAAGAGAAAGAGTCGTTAAACCATCTGTCACCTATGACTTTAAAAAATGTACTTTTGCCAATACCTTGTGGCCCTGGCAAAGTGAGCACATTGTCGAACTTACAACCAGGCTCAAAGGCACGAGCAACAGCTGCCACAAACCACAACTTAGTCTGTTCTCTGATGAGCGGAGTGTTCTCTGCACCAAGATAGTCGATGATGGCAGTCTCAATGCGAGGTGTGCCGTCCCATTCCTCTTTGCGGATATAATCTTGAACTGGGTTGA